>DBUY01000011.1:0-1376 GCA_002308435.1 Proteobacteria bacterium UBA1278
TATGAAGGGTGCGGCGTATGGCTATGCGCTGTTTGGTTTATGATCGCATGACGGATGTGCGCATTATGCGCCTGATGAAACACCGGGGGAATCTGATCTTTGCTCATTATGTATGTTTTGATAAGATTAGTTTGTTCTTTCATTTATTGTATTGTATTTAGTCAAACTGTGTGCAAGTGTAGAGATGGTTGACTAGTGATACCCAATAGTATCTTACTGGGCATGCTCAACAAGTTGTGTGCACGTGGTTTATACTGGAGTTTCTTCATGGTAATGATGATTTACAAAATATCAAGATTTCTAGCAAAGTTATTCTGTGTGGGCTTGATTTTTCTTCTCGCTTTTAGGGGATATGGGCTATACCATTACACCTACGTCTTGCAAGAGAACACTGATTTTAAAACATCAGTCAAGACACCAGTGCTGACTCGATTTTCAGAGGGAGACATGCGTCTCAATCACCAATTAAGCTCACAGCTAAACGCGTATGTTATTAACTTGGATCGCAGTACTGATCGCTGGAATACCATCAAGCCAAAACTTGATATGATGCATATCCCGTACTACAGGTTGTCTGCTGTCGATGGTAAAGCAATCCCAAATGAGACATTAAGAATGAGTGCTGACGATAATAAGAGCAAAGAACTATTTGGACGGTTACTTAAGGGTGCCGAAATTGGATGCTATCTGAGTCACTATTTCGCTATTCAAGACTTCATGGCGTCATCATCAAGCTATGCTCTCATACTAGAGGATGATCTTGACTTTAGCCCTCAAGAGTTGACTAGGGTAATCCAAGACTTGCTGCATGTGAAAGACAAGTGGGATATTGCTAACCTATACACTACAGGTGGTGTGAGGAAACATAAAACAGTAACAACGTTACCTCGTGATGAAAGGAGTCTGGTATATTTTACAACCCGTACTCATATGGCTGTGGCTTATCTGTTGAACCGGAAAGCTGGCCAGGCACTTCTCCAGAAAAGCTTACCTGTTGTGTTGCCATATGATTGGGTCATTATTCGTGAGTGGGATCTTGGTATCAAGTACCGAGGTGTTCTTCCCATAGTCGGAAAACATCACGATTTAAATTATTCAAATATTTCATCAGATAAACGACCCCTGAGTGCTGAATCCGGCTATAGTCGCTACACATCACAAATGTTTGAATATGCAAATAGAAAAGCCCATTATTATAATAATTTTTTGCGCGCCCTGTGGTAAGCTTAAACTGTTCCTATCACGAATAGATATGCATTGTAAACTGAGATAGTGCAACAAAATTGTAAACTTCTCGATCACCTAGCTCATTTACTTATTTAATCATGTGTCTCAACACTGTCATGTGTCAAAAGTGAACACGCATAGTTTATTTC
>DBUY01000011.1:1735-5145 GCA_002308435.1 Proteobacteria bacterium UBA1278
GCGGCGTATGGCTATGCGCTGTTTAGTTTATGATCGCATGGGGGGTATGCATTTATGTGCCTGATGAAACCCTGGGGGAATCTGATCTTTGCTCATTGTGTATGTTTTCATGAAGCCCATTCGCGCTGCCGTTTTGAGATTGGTGCTTAGTCCGCCTTGACATTAAGCCTGCGCTTGAAACAACTCGGTCGATAAAATGTATGTCGTCAATATGAGCAATCATCCCTTGTCTTCTGTGGCAATTGATGAGCGTTCCTATGCTCAACATAGTGATTAATGATGCCCAAAATCGTCCAATCGAGGATTTTGACATTGAATAACTGATGGCGCCAAAAACGCTGCCAGCTAGTGACCAGTATATTGTCGCTTGATGTGTACGATATAGATGGCGATTGATAAGCTGAGTCCCTATCTCTGCCTGACTAAACTGCTTAGGCGCGCCTGGTTGTCCATAATCTGAATTTCGAACTGTAATGATACACGTATCCAAATAACGGTATAACGCTTTCATATTAATGCCTTGAGTGGTTGCAATCCCCATCTTACTCTTTGCATTGAGTAGCTGATGGATTACTGCGGATCTCTGTCGCTCAACAGCGATTGCTAACGCGGTTTTACCATGACTATCCAAATGGTTTAGATCAACGGGTTGATCCTTATTTTCTGAAGCCTCTAGGAGTGTCTGGATGACATCCCAGTCCCCTGCACGCGCTGCAATTGTTAATACCGTATCTCTAGATTGATTCGTCTGATTCAGGCGCGTGCGATGATGGGTAGATAACGTTTTAATGATATCCATTTTAATGTCTTCACTATTTCGTATTGACGAGTCTGCACCAGGAATCATGCGAACCTCTGATGTATTGACGTCATCTAACATCATTGGAACTACGGTGGTTTTTTGATTACGCGTGTGAACCGCGATCATCAGTGCGGTTTCACCATTTTCATCGATAACATTGACGTCAGTCGTTGGTAATGATAGTAAACTCCGTATCCTTGGCATGTTGTTGTGGCGCACCGCGTTGTGTAAATCAATCCCAGCCTGATCAATGGCTTCAACCTGACTCTCCGGCACACTAATATCATGTATGGGCGTGGCATTCGGGAGCTCATGCGCTTGATGCTTATGCTTGCTACTGGTTGATTTTGACTGCTCATCCTTGCTCATATCGATAGTGTCCTGTGGTATTTTACTTGATGCTGGCACACGACTTTCCTAACGGACGATTATTGCTATGAATGATAGACATAAGCTGTTTGTTAACGCTGTGACAGATCAGTTCATGTGATGTAAATCGATTTTCCACAACTACCTCAGTGCATACACTTCAGTGATATCTGCGTCATCTGTGATTAATCGCGCCTGTTGAGTACCTCTGGGTGTCGTTTGTTGTGGTGAATCTTGAATCGCTCCCGGCTCACCAAGCTGCACTGGCTGTGGTAAATATGGGAGATCACGTTTGAACTGGTCAATATTAAACGCTCTATGCGCTCTGAATATTTCTAGACCGCCAAAAAGCAGTGCAACAAACGCGAAAATCTTGTTTATCATGTAATTTGCATATTGGGTGTTATAGGCTATGATCTGGAAAATGACAGCACTACCGACAGTGATTATACCCCACAGACTGATGTTCAGAGGCCAGCCTGCGGAATATTCTGCTTTGTATAACTTGTACAGTTTTGTAGCAAGGTCACTGTGGAATCGAGAACCAGTGCGCTCGTGATGTAATAACAGTTCGTTAAGAAATTTGCTCAATATTTGTACGTTGACATTTTTTATACTTGTTGTTGCAATTGAAGACGATACGAGTTGGTTCACCGCGTAAATCTCTTTTTCCTTCATAGCAATACTGAGTGCCGTCTCATTATTGTTGTTCATATGATCCGCTCTGAGCGGTACTTTGTTTATGATTGCGCCTGCGCTCATTTCACACATCATGACATAACAGTTAGATTGTGCAGCATAGATGAGTGCGGTATCTCCATTGTGATCAGTTGCATTCAAGTCTGTACGAGCACACCGCGATATTTCTCTAACGATTAGCCTTAAGGGCGTGTGCTCCGATGTCGGTTCTGAGATCATATGACTTGCCTCAACCTCGACTGTGTAGCGCTCAGGTTCATGCGGTGCCGAGAACGCGCTCCGTTTGCATAACTCGACTGCGACCATTAATGCGGTCTCTCCATCTATACCTCGCTCGTTGACATTCGTGCTTGGATCTCTGAGTAAGATCTTGACAAGAGGTAGATTCAGCTGGCGAATCGCATTATGCAGCGCTATTCCACCCGCATCTGTTTGAAAAATCTCGCTGCGTGCGACGTCAGAAACAACGTGTGCAACAATCATAGGATCACTTTCTTGTTCGGGTTCATCTGCACAGATCACACATTGAGCGGGTGTGATGATTTCGTCTTGATTGTGTCTGTACTCTGCTGTCGCGACTTCTGCACTATCCATTATTGCTGTTGTGGTTATATTATGTCTGATTATCCAACGAATTTTTTTTGTTGTCAATTTGTCATTCCACATGAGCGCTTATCTCATCAGATGATTTCGAGAACCTGAGATGATTTTGCGTACCAAACGCACAGTATATTGTCCTTGTAATGTGGCCTAAATCGCCAATTTACACAAAAATAAAATATATAATCAATACTATGCTATATAGAATAGATAATAATAATTTTTTAATCATATGCAACTTGATATGGTCACATTCTACACGTTTATAGGTGCTCTGTCGTTGGCTGCCATGCATACGCTATCGCAACGAGAAGGACTAGGACTACCAGGCGATGGGGGTACTACCTTATTCTTCTGTATCGCTTTATCTACCGCTGCCTGGAGTAGTATTGGGGTTCTCTACGGCCTAAGCAGTGATAATCCATCAGATACTTTTGCAGACGACGCGCAAATTCCCCATCCATTCAGGGAAAATCGACTCGAAGAATTTGTCTTAGACCGCTCATCGCTTACAAAGTCCTCCCTCGCTCAGAGTGACGTAAGTGGGCACGATAAACTCCCCCACCCAAAACCCCCGTCACCAATTGGTAGTGAATCCAGCGGACAAACGACAGAACCGGATGCCAGTGATAGTAGTGACAGTGAGCTTGATGTGAAGCGCCCAGCTAAACGCTCGAAATAAAGTTACCTCGTTCATTTTTTCTGATCCATGGCTCAGCAAGCCATGTGATTGAACCCATTCTCAGTGAGCCATTACTGTACTTGTATTTTTTGCGATTATCTGCCACTCTGATACCTAGATCAACATGTTAGTCTCAATTCATGCCAACACAATGCAACACCATTTTACTGCTTTCTCTCCTAGCTTGTGTTGTCTATGCCGAAGATAATAACGACCATTCATCTGGCGGTGATGCTTGCCCTTTGTCTGTTCAATCCT
>DBUY01000011.1:5535-13863 GCA_002308435.1 Proteobacteria bacterium UBA1278
TGCACAGCGTCTTCTTCTAGCACCAACGCAACAGAGTTAATACAATACCGCAATCTCTCTGGCTCTGGTCCATCGTCAAATACATGTCCCAAGTGTGACTGACAACAGGCACAGCGCACCTCTGTTCTTGGTTCAGCACCCGATTCGTCTTGGTAATAATCAACGACGTCAGGCTCAAATGGCTGTGTAAAGCTTGGCCAGCCTGATTTCGAGTCATACTGGTCTTGTGCATAGAAAAGCGTCGTACCACAGCCGACACACAAGTAAACGCCCTCATTGCCCGGGTGCACGTATTTTCCACTGAAAGGTGGCTCCGTCCCTCCCTCGATACAAACCTTTGCAGCAAGTGGCGATAACTTGTCAATAAAATCTCGGATGTGCATTTTTGTTCTCCTGAGGTAATGAGGCTCTTAGCGCGATATCAAAAGCCGCTGATTTGGCCGATCACCTATTGCTACTGAATTCAGTCAGGAAGGTGGATCGCTGCTTGTAATAGCAGCTTGAATTGGGTCGTGTGCGATTCGAACGCACGACCAGCGGGTTAAAAGCCCGATGCTCTACCGACTGAGCTAACGACCCAATGGTTTGATTTGCGTATAATACCTAACTCAGCTTCCAAAAACAAGATAATCCATTAATATTTAATAAAATTCTACCGATTTTACATAGCCCATTGTTCTGCTTCATTTTACTAAGCGACAACCGAGTTCAAATCGTTGCCGAATGGGAGATTGTTAACGCACAATTTATAGCAATTGCAAAGCAGACGCAGTGCTGTTTCACTTGATTGATCGCATTTTCTCTTGTCTCAGTCATCAGCGGTTCAATGACTGGTCCTCAGGTTTGCATGTTTCACATAAATTGGAGATAATATAGGTTCACTAGGGAACTTTTTATGCGCCGAACAGTTACGTTTATTCAGTGTATTCAGATATGGTGGCGGTTTGCGCTGTTTTTGATCGGGGTTCTCCTATTGTGTAGTATCTTCACGCAAGTTACGATCTGGATTATGGAATGCTTAACCGTGTGGCTCAACTTGAGCAGTTACACAGAGGCTGCGACCAATATCGGCCCGTTACCCTTTGTAGGCCGTGTACACTCAAGTCTGGTACATTTGGTTGGTATTAGCTCTATTCTATTCTTTCTATACGCACAAGTTTCTGTTTTCTACCTCTTACTGAACCACAATTCGCGGATCAGAGATATTCTGTACGGGAAGAAAGCAAACCCGTACTCTGCACCAGTACATAAGGCAACGCACCAGTTGCTCGATTAGCATAGTGCCTCTTCTGTTAGAGAGGTCGGTGATTGATTAGGCACACGAGACGCTACTTTGACGGCAAACGGTATTTACTGCGTTGCGCCTTAGCCATGTGATAAGCTGTTGATTCTGAAAATTGTGATTTCAGGCGCTCAAAATAGCGATCCCCTTCTTCCAATTCTCCTGTCTGGTAGCAAATTACAGACATTTTGAGCAGAACTTCGGGAGTACGCTCGTTTTTTTCAGGCTGATTAAGCGCTTTTTGATAGTATAACTTTGCACTTCCAAGGTCACCGAAGAGCATTTTTATTTCGCCGAGCCAAAAGAAAACAGCGCCAATTTGTTTATCGCTTTCGAATGATCGACTGAAATCTAACCCGATTTTTTCCGCTTTGTTGTACTCTTTCTGTTCAATCAGCTTGATCAACTGTTGATAGGACTCGGCTGCAGTCAATTGTGTTGACTTTTGCGTAATGCCATCTGATTTATTGGTATTATTTTTCAGGAAAACTGGTTTTTTATCTGTTGCCTTAGTGGCCTGTTTTTTCAACATACCGCTGGTTTGCTTCAGTGGCAAAGCGGCTGATGACAGATCAAGTCGCTCTAATTGATCGATTCTAGCGAGTAGGCTACTGGTTTTTTCTTCAAGTTGCCGGACTTTTTCTTGTAGTGCTTGAGTTGATAGCAAATTCACACTCTCTGTTTGCGCTAACGCAGAGCTGAATGCGGCAAGCATCAGAAAAATCGAAATCAGCTGTTTGTCTTTCATTTTAGTTGTCTATCCGGTTGCTGACCCTGTGAAATTCGCCTAGAAGAAAACCTCTACACGTCTATTTTTTGTATATGCGAGCTCGTTATGTGCTGGATCTGCAGGGCGTTCTTTCCCATAGCTGACCAAGATGATTTGGCGGCTTGCAACCCCTTTTGACTCAAGAAACTTAGATATCGCATAAGCGCGCCTCTGCCCCAGTGCAACGTTGTACTCAGCACTGCCTAGTTCGCAGGTGAAACCATCAACGTGAACCTTCTGATTTGGGTGTTTGTTTAAATACTGAGCGAAGGCAACCAGTTCACCCTTATATGCTTCGTTGAGACCGTTGCTGTTTAGATCGAACAATACAGTATACTGATCTTGTTGCGAGGGTAGCCATGCGCTATCTTTTGATGTAGCTGGTTGTTTTGTATCAGATTTGAAAGCGATTGTTGTCGGTTCGTGATCAGATTTGAGGCCATTAGACTTTGCCATTGCGGCAACAACTCCCTGCGTGTTGCTTGTGCTCATGTCATCTTCATCATCTACTGGACCACATGCGGTGAGTAAGCAGGCAAGCGCTATGGTTGACCCAATGGTTTTTATGTGTTTTGACATCAGCTTCTCCCATCGATGTATGTTCTGTATCTCTTTTTATTATTGCTGTAATTTTGATTGGTTTCAAGCACTATTTCACCCTGAATCGTGCACATGAAAGCGTTATCTCTCTTTAACGTGCGACTGGCGACCAAGAGGGGTATTTTAGACTACCCTGATTGAACTTCATTGGTATTTTCACTGTGCCGTCTACTGAAACGATTGCCAACATGGACCGGTCACCATTCGACGTGGTGTACAATATCAACCCATCGGTTGGTGATATTCGAGGCGTATCATCCAGGTTGCCATTACCTAAATAGTGAATATTATGCGTTTTCAGGTCCTGTGCGACAATTTGTAGCTTTCGATCTATTCGCGTAAGGTAGACTAAGTAGCGACCGTCAGAGGTCATCTGCGGCGCAACATTATATTGACCGTGACGTGTCAATTGGCTGGTTTTCTTAGTTTTGAAATGGTAATCATGGATTTGAGGGCTTCCTGAGCGATTTGATGAAAACACCAGGCGGCTGCCATCAGGCATCCAATACGGCTCTGTATCGATTGACTTTCCAGAGGTGATTTTCGTAATTTGTTTGGTTTGTATGTCCATTATATATATTTTTGTAATTCCTGAAAAACTCAATGCCATCGCTAGCTTCTTTCCATCTGGAGACCAACTCGGTGCAGCGTTAACCCCAGAGAAGCTAGAAATAATCTTACGGTTGCCTGTCTGAATATCTTGTATAAAGATACGTGAAATACCTTGCTCAAATGAAACATAAGCAAGGCGCTTACCGTCGGGTGAGAATGCCAGTGACATAATCGGATCCTTGGACTCCAACAGCACCTGCTCTCCATGGCGGTCAAAATCACTGACAACGATTTGGTAATGTCTCTGCACTTTCGGCTTTAGAGCGGTTATAGTTTCTTTGACAAACCCGATTCGATGGCGAAATACGTTTCCCGTTCCGGCAATATGTTGATGTGCACGATCAGCGAATTGATGTGCAGTTTGTCTTAATTGCGATGGCTTAGCTTCTAAGCAATATTGCTCACCAATTCGCTGGTTGTTGCGAACTGGTGTTTCCAGATTGAGACAGTATGCGCTGCCTTTACTTGAGAGGCGCACAATGAATTCTGCTTGTTGGCTCTGTGCCTGCGGCAGCACACGAATCTTCTCAGAGTACTGTAAATCATGTCTGATGACTTCTGCAATTTCTTTGAGATGATCTTTGGGCTTGTCTGCTCTGACAACGACTGGAATTGTTCCCGATTTCGCTTGATTGATTTCTAGGCTGATCTCCGCCTGTGCACTCACCATGCTGCACAGCAGGAGCAAGCGTAGAATGAGACGATGCTGATGAACCACAATAAACCAGTCGCGATTGATGTGACTTTATGTTAGAGGATAAAATGGCATGTGTAAACATGCTGACCAAATTCACATATGTGCATTTATGGTTGACTTTCCAGCCCTATTTTCGGGTATGATGACCAAATGAAGTTTTCACAACACCGAAAAAATAGTTTTATCCAAGCCGCTAAACATCTCGGTATTTATTTGGTCAATCACACACTCTGGTTGTGTTTGAATGCATTAGAATCTTTCTGCAATCTGCTACTGCCCTCTTATCCGATTGCTGTAGTGACCACACAAGTTTCTGTTATTCTGATCGGTCTTTCTTGCCATATTAGCTTAGTGAGTGGAGATAGCCACTGGCATTGGCTAACCCCTTCAACTCTCCTACCCCTGTTGTTCGGGCGAGTGTCTGGCCAGACCAGTGATCATTGGGTTTTATTACAATTGACTCTGTGTATGAGTATTATTCTGACCGTAGTTGTCGGACTACCGTTTCTTCTTCCATTTCCAAAGCTCGCTCAAAACATGCTAAAAATCCACAGATTATGGACAGGTAACTGCGTTGCTGCTACATTACTGAAACCAACTACCGCAAAGTTTTCCACGAGTAGTAGCCCAGCTAATGACGCACCTTTTCCGAGCAGCCCCACGCATGTTGTTCGTCACTAGTGTTGACGCGCTTCTCGATTGTTGCGCTCTGGCCACTGTCATTTAGAACTGACGCTGTCTCAATACCCTTTGGCGTTGTCGATCAGTGTCTCAAAATGAAACTCGTCGGTATCGTGATCATGGTCTTGATCTGCTGAAGTGCCAAAAAAGTTTAATGAGGGTGTCTGTTTCTGGCTAGACGCATTACGAGCTTGGCTGCGATAATGGTCATTGGCCTCTTCGATTAATTGATTCAGCCGTTTTGCTTCCTCTGTTGCGTAAGTTAACTCAAAACTTAACTCTCCTATTCTTAGCGGACTCATGGGCAGTTTCCACTGCCCAGACGCAATGTCAAATTCAGCGTGTTCGTCAAGATAATGTACGATATAATCTCGCTCATAAATTTGTCCGTCTGAAGCAATGACAGGATTTCGTATGTAAGACTGTGCGAGTGGACATTTGGGAAACTGTTGCCCTGTCAATTTTGACCGCTCATCTATGATCGTTTCCAAATTGGTGCATAGATCAAACACTAGCTGAGCTGGTTTAACCGGCTCGCCGTTATAATTAATTGGCGCCTTTTTCTGTTGACTGACGCTGAGCGAACAGACCCCTGTCTTCGCGTCGTAGCGCAGACTGCCTCTAAAATTATCAGCATCGAGTGCTTTTAAGAAATGCTTTCGGCTTTTGAGTATGCTGATATATTCTTCAGGCGGTCTTTTTTTTAGCGATTTGTACATGAGTTAATGATGACGTTTTGATAGATTTGCGTTTTCGCGTATTCAAGGCCAACGCACATCGTGGGTGATTGGCCATTACAACTACCAGCCAAATGCTATTACAAATCGAGCTATTAATTCAACTCTAATCATATGTATTTATGCTTACACAATGAAAATGCACAACTATTTCTCATTTAATTACCTTGTGAGTCATTCCTATTGCAAATTTTTGTCATTGCCTTACCCATCATCTGGATCGCCTGGTACGCTGGTTACCCACAAAGACTTGTTATCTATGCATTGACCTGGGGGTGAATCCGTGTGTTTTGCCGTTGTCGGGCTTTATTTTCCTGTGTTTAGGCGCTATGATGGCCTCATTATGTCTATCAACAACTCTAACTAGGATCACACAATGCATGTCACACTGGTAGCGAGAAAAAAAGGTTCGGGTGTCATCGAAGCAAAGCACCGACTTATTCAATTTCTGCGAGACCAAGCGATTGAATTCAGCGTAGACGACCATCCAAATACGCTTGATGCTCTGGAATCACTCGACCAGGTTTCAACGGTAAGTCTGGACACAGTCAAGGATGGGCTCATCGTAAGTCTGGGTGGTGATGGCAGCTTGCTGCGGTTGATTGGCCATGCCAGCAAGCATCAGCTTCCATTGATTGGCGTCAATCTTGGTAGAGTGGGCTTTCTAACTGACCTAAGCATGGATGACTTGACCGGATTAGTCGACATCCTGCACGGGAAAGGCCATGAAGATAAACGATGTCTTCTTGAGGTCTGTGCAGAATCTGATCCTACACAACAACTTGGTGTCGCACTCAATGACATCATGATATGCGCTGAGACACCAGGTAAAAATCTAGATTTCACTGTCACTATTGACGACTCTCACACATTTTCGCACCGTGCGGATGGCTTTTTAGTCTCTACACCGACTGGATCAACTGCATATGCGTTATCGGCGGGCGGCCCAATTATTCATCCTGATCTTGATGTTCATCTTCTGACACCAATCTGCTCACATCGCCTATCTACGCGCCCACTGATCACGTCACCCACGACTAAAATTACGATCAAGATTGGCGCACTGGTCAATCGCAAGGCAGTGTTGTGCAGCGATGGCACTCCATTGATGCACCTAGAGTCAGGGGCTAGCATCGTTATTCACCGCGCACAGCAGCAACTTCGCATGCTGCACCCGCAGGGATATCATTTTTTTCGCGCAGCACAAAATAAACTGCACTGGGAGTACGCTTAAGTTGTTGAAGCAGATATCGATCACCAACTTTGCTTTGTTTGAGCAGGTCAATCTTGACATCACTGATAATTTCACTGTTGTGACTGGAGAGACTGGCGCCGGGAAATCCCTTTTTATTCAATCTCTGCAGTTTCTGTGTGGCGGCAAAAAACCATCAACTTCAGCACCTGATCCAGACAAGCCATCATCTGTCGGCTGTATCTTTAGTGCCGATATCATGGCTATTTTGTCAACAATTCCTGAAACTGCTGATATTAAGCCGGACCAATCTAAGCATGGCGTTGAGCTCAGGCGTACAATTCTGAATGGAAAGACAAAAACACTGTTTGGCAACCAAAGTATATCTCAAAATTCGCTCAAATTACTCATGGCTCGCGTCATGGAGGTTAACGCACAGCATCAGCACCTCGAAGTATTATCACCAAAATCTCAAATGATCTTGTTAGACCGTTTTGGCAACTACCCGGAATTGTTGGATACTGTCGCGAGTACATACCGACAGTGGCAGGACTTAGTCGTTGAGCAAAAAAAATGGCTGCTGGACAAAGCCCAACTTGATGACATAGAACAACTCAACCAGACAAAAATTGACCTAGATGCATTAAACTTAGATGCCCTTGACTTTGACGCCCTACATCAAAAACAAAAGCAACTGCAGAGCCGGCAAACTTATCTGCAGGCTTGTCAACGCGCCATGTTCTGCCTGGATGGTGATGGTACAAACACTGTATGCGGCCAACTGCACCAAGCTGAGTCTGAGTTGGGAGAATTCCAAACACTATACCCCCAGTCTACTGAAGTGATACGCCTTATGCAGGAAGCACTGACAAATTGTCAGGAGGCCGTAGCCACGCTGCAACACTCGGTCGATGATGACTACAGCTCAGATGCTGAAACCCTGGGCACAATTGAGCAAACGTTGAGTGAATGCTACACGATCGCTCGAAAATACCGTCAACAACCAGAGTCCTTGACCACGTTCCAAGAATCGGTCTGTCAACAGATTGATCATCATGTAGCATGTGACAAAAAAGTAGCAGAACTCACTGCGGCGATTTCAGAGGCAGAAACAGCATTTTTCACATCTGCACGACAGCTATCAACGCGTCGCTCAGCCGCTGCAAAAAATTTGTCAGCTGTAATTCAAGGTCAGTTGCCGGCACTCAACTTGTCTCACGGTATTTTTCTGGCAAAAACACAGGAGGTCGCAGCTGCGAGTGTACATGGCATCGATCGTGTTACTTTTCTGTTCACCGGCAACCCGGGCATACCGCTCGCACCGCTAGACCAATGTGCCTCAGGCGGAGAGCTCGCGCGATTAGCGCTACTCATTGCAGCAAGCATTCCCACCGACCACACAAAGGTAATGATCTTTGACGAGGCAGATGTTGGTGTGAGCGGAAAAACAGCCTCCATGATCGGTCAATTATTTAGTCAACTTGCTCAACAACATCAAATCATTTGTCTAACGCATTCTCCACAAGTCACAGCGCACGGAAGACAGCACTGGCATGTCGAAAAGCAAGTAAGTACAGAAAGAACAACAACGGCTATTCGACAACTTAATCATGAAGCACATATTGCTGAAGTTGCGCGTTTGCTAAGTGGCATCGATATTAGTGAAGAGAGCCTTGTCAGCGCAAAGCAGTTGTGTGCTGCTGCAGTGACAGCATGAAGCTCCCTCCCGTTACGCCTTGAGTTAGAGAGAGAGAGAGA
>DBUY01000051.1 GCA_002308435.1 Proteobacteria bacterium UBA1278
GATCGAAGAAGGAAGGTCACTATCGAGTTTTCGAGTCAACCAGTACCCTTGTAGGTCATCTGCACGAGATAGTTCCGAGAGTATGACGACAAGAAAAGGAGCGCGTAATCGGCTGAGCCATTTAAAAAAAATCACGGCATATGAATACTACAGCATTGACACAGTCTGACACACAAATGATTTACTTACAACGTGATGCGCATCACGGCATCGGATCTAGGCACCTGATCTAGGCATTCCACAGTCGACATGATGTACGAGACTAGTATTCTCAAAATACTAGACCTATACTAAATCAATAATAGGAAGCAACCAATGATATCCGCAAGTGAACGCAAGAAAAGACTGGCCTATGCCCATCGTATCATCGCCATGCTCGGGCTGGATGATCACACCTATACGCATCTGACACACCGCGCCATCAACAGCGATCAATTCTATATCCAACCCTTTGGCGACAAGTTTGCAGAGAGCCACGCAGAAACATTACTGACGGTCTCTGTTGATGGTAAAGTCATATCAGGAACCGAACGCATCTATAATCCAACAGCCTATCAAACACACGGTCCACTCTACCAAGCACGACCTGACTTACAAGCTATCTTTCACTTACACACACCCCATATGGTTGCCGTCTCTTGCCTCGATTCCGGACTGATGCCCATCAGCCAATGGGCTTTACATTTTTACGAGCAGGTTGCTTATCACGACTATGACTCGCTGAT
Organism: Proteobacteria bacterium UBA1278; assembly: GCA_002308435.1. Taxonomy (GTDB): domain Bacteria; phylum Pseudomonadota; class Gammaproteobacteria; order Comchoanobacterales; family Comchoanobacteraceae; genus UBA7916. The sequence continues at coordinate 726 of DBUY01000051.1, forward strand.
TACTGCTGCCGATCAAGGTCAAAAACTCGTGCATGATCTGGGTAACAAAAATATTCTGTTTCTACGCCACCATGGCGTTATCATTGCAGGAAAAACGATACAGGAAGCCATGTTCTACACGCATCATCTTGAACTTGCTTGTAAAACTCAAGTCTTAGCGCTATCAATGCAACAACCGCTAAAAACGCTTGATCATAAAACCTGTCGACGGGCTGTTGAGACACTCCTTAATTTTGAGCAAGATCTGGGCGCAAGAGATTGGGCTGCCTGGGTCAAGCAGTATCATCACACGCAAGCAGTCGAATCAGAGGCCTTCTAATATCCTCGGTGATGATACACACCCCCAGACAAATACTCTTTTAAACAGCCCTATCTAAATGCGTTTGACGCGTTTAGTCAATCGATGCAACATCGATTCCGCATACATTCCAATGAGCCAGAAACTGGCTGCTAAGATAATAAAGAATAACGTTTTTGGCAAGGCAGACCAAAAGTACTCAAAAAACTTTGTATACAAGTTGATGGCTAAAAAAGTAAGTCCATATCCACGCGTTAGTGCCCAATCATAACGTAACCCATGCCATATAGACGTACTTGCGGCGAGCAATAAAATCACAGACCAAAATAGCTGTCCATCAGTAGATTGACCTTTGGCCATCAACCCGCCTGAGAGAGACAAAATCCACAGAGAGAGAAAGATATAGAGCAATGCGAGTGCAAAACTTGAGACAGAAAAAAGGCGAAAACGCTTAATATAGGTCATCGACTGTGCTAGGGCTAATAATAGCATCCCATAGATAAACGTCACTTCCGGGTGACGCATTCCCATCACATAGGTAGATCCCATATAGAACGACTGATTGCCAAACCAAGCCCCCAAGAAGAGTAACGCAAAGACCCAAACCATGACTGAACCAGTGCCTAAACCGATGACTGCATAAATCAAAGCCAATAGGAATGTCCCAATATCCTCAATACGCTGCGACATGTTTAGATAGTACATCAAGCAAGCAACAAAGACTTGCGTCATCACAACAGCAATCAGATACAAAGCACCAGACATAAACCAATTAGATGCTCGATAACGGGCTACTAAAAAACCAGCAGCATAGAAACCAACAGCAAAAACAGCAGCTAGAATAGTGCGACCTAGCGCACCAATGCGGACGAGATAATCCATAATCATCTTGATATGTAATAGACTCGCAAATGCGATCATTGCACAAACAACAGAAATTATGAAAGCGTACTGGGCGAGCCTATACCAATCAAATGATGAAGCATCCAATGAATTCCTCAATGCTTTTCGTTGCGCTGAGGTAATCTCATGCTCTGCTTGCCAATGCGCCAACACGCGATCGACTAAGCGCATTTGTAGTGTCGATAGCTGCAGTTTTTTCGTTTTCTTTGAACGAGATGATTCTGGGAGGCTCATAATGGTCAAGCAAGTTACTCAGTATTTCACAATCTAGCATAAGCCGCGACGAATAGAAATATCGTTTAGATTCAACAGTAGAGATGGTTGACAATTCTTGATCAGATTGACAGTGCTTTAAAAGATCGTTAAGTTGAGGTCTCAAGCAATTACACGTACAAAAACATGTCTTGGCTAGAAAGTCTGCTGAATTCTTGTCTGTTCTGTCCACCTAAAGAGGACGCATCTGAGCACCCGACTCCAAGACAAAGACGTCTATTTACCAGCCTACGCGACAAAGAGTGGCATGAGTTATTGATTAAATTAAATGAGAGCGTGACTGACCCCAGTCCCCCTTCATCGTCGCCCAAACCAACAGCATTTCGTGAAACCAAGCAAATTAGGACCTACTATCTTCTACCGCCTGAAATCACCTGGCCAGAGCAACCACGATGTGGCATCACACAGCGTCTCATGCAACGAGACGAAATCATTGAAAACGGAATTCAGGTCATTATTTACGCACACCAGATCTTACATAATTATAAAAAAGATGAGGAAGCATTACGTCAACTGATTGTGTCATTACTCAAAAGCCATCCGATAGATAATGATCACATCACCGATTTCTGCCTTTATGCCTGGCAACATGTCATCTACTTTATCCTAAAATACCAATACGACACACGAAAGATAAATCTCACAAGAATTCAGGAATTTTATCGCGTCGATCAGGCAAAAAACACCGTTGATGAGAAAATCAACGACCTCAAAAAAATGTTAGCACCTGAGTACACAAGTAATGAAACCCTGGCAACAATTGGACAGATTGCTTTCGACAGTGAGTTAAGCGATTCTATCATCGAGCAACTCGCTGAATTACGCAAACGACTCACCCTCCAAGAGCAGAGTAATCAGTGCCCATTCACAATTGCTGCGACAGCATACCAACGCATTTTTCAAATCTACCCGTTCGAAAAAAATGGCCATAAAACGGGGATAGCACTGATAAACTACATTCTAACACAGTACGGCTATCTGCCAGTTCAGCTCAAAGCAATCACGGAAACTACACTTGATAAAACTGGCTACGTCACGCTATTAACTAGCCCTCGGACAACGACCTATAATCAAGCAGCATATGACTTTGAACTAGCATGCCGAGAGAACCATCCGGTAAAACTAGCTGAACATTTAAAAACCATGTATATCTTGCAGAATACAGCCTGTAATCACTACAAGAGAATAGTCGCTGACAATATTATATGTGCCGCCGATGCAGTCAAGCTCATTATTGAATTCAAGTCCAAGAAATCTTTTTTGACCGCATTTTTAACCGGCCTGCAACCATTTACACCACATATCATTAATACAAAAAACAACACTACTGGGCAGACTGCGCTTCACATTGCCTGTATTGTAGCTGACGGCAAGCATTTCCCAAGCGCTGTCCACGAATTACTCACCTCGGGTGCCGACACCACATCACCTGATCATACTGGAAAAACGCCGTTAAGCTACCTTAAAAACACACAGCACCGCAGAGAATTTGAGGCAAAATGGCAAGCTGCTACACATCACGAAACCACAAAGTCACCATTCAACAACTATTAATCATCATCGGTGTTTTACTCTACAGTTCTAAATTATAGGATCAAAGAAATAGAAAGATAACGAGAGCTGTGATATGTTGGCAAAAACATTTTTATAAATATGCCCGTCAACATCATCTCCTATCTACCAACAAGCAATCAGGCCAACTACGAAGATAGTCAGAATTTAACAGCGCTTGAAAAAACATATACAGCCTACTTTGAGCACCAGGGGGAAACCGTTATTTTTTGGCGTGAGAGCTCGCTACGTGGATTAGCTGGCATTGCGATTGGCCATCAACATCAAACTGATCAGCACTTTCTCTATCTCTTTACCTCGCTGCATGGAATAGAGGCAATCAAAACACTAGAAAAACACCAACTCATCGACCATACACAATCACATATTCAAATCATCTGGTCTGGCAACCAACCCATGCAAGGACTGGAAGAGCTTACTGCGCACACAGTGTACTTACCAAAATTCAGTTCCAAAGAAACGACCAAGCTACATCGAGATTGCACCTTAGTTCGACTACCTGGCATACCGGCACTACCATTAGAGCCACGCTCACCCCCAGCAGATACAACCATTCAAACAACAGCACCCGATGATAAACTTCATAGTAACTCTAAAATGATTTGGGTATTAGGCGGCGACGCGCTTAAAGCGAATGCTGGCGCTGAGTTAACGATGGAGAACTGGCAGTTATTACCCAAACAACATCCAGAACGTGTCGTTACCCTATTGGCAGAGAATGGGATCCTAGCTAGCCTTGATCATGTCACCATCATCAATAGTGACCGCACTGGGCTCATGCAGCCCAAAGATGGCCAATCTGACGCTCAACAACATTTATTTCAGCACGCGACAGGGCTTCAAGAAACAACTTATCATTATCATCCATCAAGCGCTGGATATACCGACCCAGTCACTGAAGCCGCCATTACCTGTATCGAAGAACATTGCGCTTATGAAGTATGTCATTTCTGGCAGCCTCCGCAAGGGGAAAAAACTGCGATGCAGAGTACACGTGAGGGGAAGATAGACAATTTTCTGTTAGATCCAAACACCATACTTTTGATGCCAGGAGACTCGTCGACTGAAGTATCCAAACTCATTTCATCAGCAGCATGCATAGAAAAACGAGCACAGATATATGTCGTAATTGGGGAGAGTACACCAGATAGGCAACGCGCATGGATTTTAGATCTTTACTCGCAAGGCTATTTTTCATGTATAGACGTACACACCGACTCATCATTAGATGACATCCTATATCCTGTCTGCTTAACAGATGAACCTCCAACACCGAAGAATATTATGGGTGCAATCTATCAACATCTGCAACAACAACCCGCTCAATCATGTCAAACATCGACACTCAAATTATGATTTGTGAAACATGTCACAACTTATAGATCGACGAACGGTATAGATCAACCAGTGGCGACCCATCAGTAGAATCACACAACCGCAGCCAGCACGCTTTACCTATTAACCGAAGTAGCCTTAGTGGTTCCTCGCTAAATCGGCACTATGCTTACAAGCTATTTAGACAAAACTACTGCTTATGTTGCAACTCAATCTGAAACCGGCGTAGTAGAAAAACAGCACTCAGTGATTTAAGGCTATCCGTTATCACAAAAGGATACACACCTGTCCAAAACGCGCGCTCCAAACCCACAAATCCAGATAAATAGAGCATACCACATGCCCAAATGATCAACTGTGCCCATAAAATAGATACCCAGATGTCAGTTGTACGTCCTGTTTTCTGAGTAAGCAGGTTTACCGCACATAAAAATCCAATAAAATAGCCTGCAGATGCCCCTAAGAGCCCAGAGCTCATCGATATCGCTGTGGGCGCAATCGTAGCCGTTATCGTATAAAGCAATACGGTCAACAGAGCAGTTTTTCTGGGGTAACACAAAGCAAGACAAAGAATTGCTTGAGTCTGCATCGTGTGCGGAATACTACCGATATAATAACGTACGTGTCCTGAAGCCAGCAGTAACAGCAATCCACCGACAAGTTGAGCGATCTGTATGTGTCGTTTCGTTCGCTGATTATCTATGAAAGCGTTATGCATGTGGAATCTCTTTTGTAATCAAGATAACCTAGCACGCCTAGAGTGACCAAGCAATATCAGAGATAATCTGGCTGATATGATCATAAAACACAACATTCAATGCATACCAAGCAATCAT
>DBUY01000076.1:0-171 GCA_002308435.1 Proteobacteria bacterium UBA1278
CGAAAGACTGGCTTAATGCATGCAGGATGGGATGTGTAATCACAACTGGCATGGTAGGGATTATATGCGCGAGGGCGCACTAAAATAAAGAGGTACACAATGGCACAAGCACAACATGATACATCCAAGGTAGTCGTCAATGTCGGGACGATTGGTCACGTTGACCACGGT
>DBUY01000076.1:454-711 GCA_002308435.1 Proteobacteria bacterium UBA1278
GGTCACGTTGACCACGGTAAAACAACACTGACATCTGCGCTAGCAAACAAGAATTTCGAAGATATCGATAAGGCGCCTGAAGAGCGTGAGCGTGGTATCACGATTTCTACTGCCCACGTTGAATACTTTACTGATGCTAGGCACTACTCCCACGTGGATTGCCCAGGTCACGCTGACTACGTCAAGAATATGATCACAGGTGCTGCGCAAATGGATGGCGCGATACTTGTCGTCAACGCTGCTGATGGTCCAATGCC
>DBUY01000076.1:1004-15247 GCA_002308435.1 Proteobacteria bacterium UBA1278
GCTGCTGATGGTCCAATGCCACAGACACGAGAGCACATTCTGCTTGCAAAGCAGGTCGAGGTGCCAAAGATTTTGGTATATCTTAACAAAGCTGATCAAGTTGATGATCCAGAATTGATTGAACTCGTTGAAATGGATATCCGCGAGTTGCTGTCACAATATGGCTTTCCAGGTGATGACACACCAATCATTGTCGGGTCTGCTCTCCAAGCTATGGAAGGAAAAGATACCGATTACGGGTTAAAATCAATCCAGAAGTTGAAAGATACGATGGACGAATGGTTCGAAGTACCTGATCGCCCAATCGACAAAGAGTTCATGATGCCTGTTGAAGACGTATTCTCGATCTCAGGTCGTGGTACTGTTGTTACAGGAAAGATCGAGCGCGGTATTGTTAAAACTGGCGATTCAGTTGAAATTGTTGGAATCCGTGAGACTCAAACAACAACATGTACTGGTGTTGAGATGTTTAAGCGGTTGATGGACGAAGGTAAGGCAGGCGATAACGTTGGGCTGTTGTTGCGTGGACTCAAGCGTGATGATGTAGAGCGAGGGCAGGTTATTGCCAAGCCAGGTACTGTGAAGCCTCACACGAAATTCAAATCTGAAGTGTACGTTTTGTCCAAAGAAGAAGGTGGCCGTCATACGCCATTCTTTAATGGATACAGACCGCAGTTTTATTTCCGAACCACAGATGTCACAGGTGCGGTTCAGCTTGACGAAGGGGTTGAGATGGTCATGCCCGGTGATAATGCGACATTTAATGTAGAGCTGATTGCGCCGATTGCGATGGAAAAAGGCGTGCGTTTTGCAATTCGTGAGGGCGGACGTACTGTTGGTGCTGGTGTTGTCACCGAGATCATCGACTAGCGGAAAAATATCTAGGTCAGTAGCTCAACTGGTAGAGCAGCGGTCTCCAAAACCGCAGGTTGTGGGTTCAAGTCCCTCCTGGCCTGATTCATAAAGGATAATACAGGTGAATACAGCTATGTCTGAAAAGCGGCACGCAAACCAAGAAAACAGTTGGGTTGATCTCCTGCTGTGGACTTTTATTGTCTGTATTGTCCTTGGCGGTAGTTACGCCATGTATTTATTTCGCGAGCAGATCAGTGTTTTTCGACTACTGATAACGTTCTGTGGCATGATGGTCGTACTCTCGATTGCGTCACAAACGTCCGCAGGGTCTAGGGTTGTACGCTTTTCCTCTGCTGCTTGGGTTGAGATGGCTAAAGTGACATGGCCAAAGCCGACTGAGGCGCGCCATATATCGATTGTCGTTGTCTGCGCAGTTACATTGATCACATTGATGATGTGGCTTGTTGATTCATTGCTGACTATAATCGTGAGAAACCTGTTGGGGTAATAACAATGACAGAAGAGAATAAAGAAGAACTTAACCATGATGTATCTGAGAACTCCTCAGATGACATGATTCCTGAGGACGCTAGTCCAGTAGAAGATAACCCTAACTTCAAATGGTATGTTGTTCGGATTGCGACTGGAAAGGAGAATAAATTTAAAGAGTTACTTGATGAGCGTATAAAGCGCGAACAGATGGCGTCATATTTTGGGCAAGTCTTGATTCCCACCGAAGATGTTGTGGAATTGCGTGCGGGTCAGAAGCGCCAAGTCAAGCGAAAATTTTTCCCCGGGTATGCACTCATCCGTATGGAGATGGATGACAAATCATGGCATTTAGTTCGATCAATTCCTGATTCTCTTGGGTTTATTGGTGGCAAAAGTAATCACCCACAACCGATTAGTGATGCGGAAGCACAGAAAGTACTTAATCGCACCGAAACCAAAGCTGAGGCTGTACAGCAAACCGCTGTTTTCAGACCAGGGGAGATGATTCGAGTAACCGATGGTGCGTTTGCTGACTTTAATGGTGTTGTGGAGGAAGTCAATACTGAAAAAAGTAGACTCGTTGTTTCTGTGCTGATTTTTGGTCGTTCAACGCCTGTTGAGCTCGAGTTCAGTCAAGTAGAGAAAGGTAGTTAATATAGGGAGCATTTATGGCAGCCAAGAAAAAATTAAAATCACAAATAAAACTCCAGGTCAAAGCGGGAATGGCTAACCCTGCGCCGCCAATTGGTCCTGCTCTTGGTCAGCACGGGCTCAATATCATGGATTTTTGTAAAGCGTTCAATGATCGAACCAGTAACGTTGAAAAAGGGCTTGTGCTTCCAGTTATTATTTCTGTTTACACTGATCGGAGCTTTGATTTTATCATCAAAACGCCTCCCACGTCTGTGTTAATCAAAAAAGCACTGGGTATCGAGTCTGCAAGTGGTGAGCCAAACAAAACTAAGGTTGGCACATTGACACGTGCCCAAGTCGAAGAGATTGCGCAACACAAAATGCCAGATCTAAATTGTGAATCGCTTGAATCAGCTGTTGCTTCTGTCTCTGGAACTGCCAGAAGTATGGGTGTTAATGTTGAAGAGTCAGCAAACTGAGGGTATACGAATGGTTAAAACGAATGAAAAACAAAATATAGAGACTTCCAACAAAAATCAGCATACCCCTTGTGTTCTTGATGAGGCGCTAACTTTTCTTAAGAAGGACGCCCCAGCTAAATTTGTTGAAAAAGTGGATATCAGTCTACAGACTGGAATTGACGCGCGTAAGATGATGGTGCGAGGCATGGCAAGACTGCCAAATGGTACTGGAAAATCAGTTTCTGTTGCGGTTTTCGCAACTGGAGATTTAGCAAAATCTGCAGAGAAAGCGGGCGCACATCGAGTTGGCTTTGAGGACTTATTTGAAGAGCTGAAGGGCGATGATTGGAACTATGATGTGATCATCGCTACGCCTGAGGCGATGGCAATGGTTGGTAAGCTAGGAAAGAAGCTTGGTCCAAAGGGATTAATGCCAAACCCAAAGTTGGGTACTGTGACGAGCGATGTGCAAAAGGCTGTAACTTCTGCGTTGGCGGGTCAGGTGCAGTTTAAGCTTGATAAGGCAGGTATCATCCACTGTAGCATCGGCACAGTAGAATTTTCAAACCAGGCACTTGAGGAAAACTTACTTGCACTACTTTCTGAAGTCAAAAAGAGTAAACCTGCTGCCGCGAAGGGCCAATATTTACGAAAATTGTCTGTTAGTACAACAATGAGTAAAGGATCCTATCTAGTGGATCTCACCAAACTCACCATTTAAGGGGTAAATAATGAATACTGTAAGAGCGCAAAAAGAACAAGCTGTCTCTGATTTATGTGAGGTTGCAAAACAGTCGCACTCCATGGTTGCTGTACACTACCGTGGAATGGATGTGACTTCAATGACCGCATTTCGAGCTGCTGCACGTAAGCAAAATATCTATGTTAAAGTGATCAAGAACACGCTGGCACGTCGAGCCTTGTCTACTTGTCAGTACGCTGGAACGGCTGATAAAATCACAGGACCTATTGTTCTGGCGTTTTCGATGGAGGCGCCTAATGCCGCTGCCAAATTGATTAAAGACTTCAGTAAAGAGCATGAGCAGTTGGTTGTGCAGGTGATCGGTGTTGATGATGCAGTGTATTCGGCTGCCTCACTTGACAAAATTGCCAGCTTGCCAACCAAAGAACAGGCTATTGCGCTGCTATTAGGCGCATTGCAATCGCCAATTCGAGATTTGGCCTGTACATTGCAGGAAACGTATGCTAAACTAGCGCGCGTTGTAGATCAGGTAGCTAAAAAGAGACAATCACAACAGTAAACGGGAGACTAAATCGTGAATAAAGAAGTGACCAGTGCCGAAGCACAAACAAGTATCGATACCATTGCGGCGTCGATTAGTAAACTAACTATTGCAGAAGTAATGCAATTAGTTGAGCGTTTAGAAACAGAGTACGGTGTATCTGCGCAAGCAGCCGCAGTCGTTGCTGCACCTGCGCAAGCGGGTGGTGCAGAAGCTGCAGCTGAAGAAAAAACAGAATTTGACTTATTTATCAAATCGTTTAAGGATAAAATCCCTGCGATCAAGGCAGTGAGAACAATCACTGGCCTCGGTCTCAAAGAAGCCAAGGACCTTGTTGAGAAGGCACCTGCCGAGCTCAAGACAGGAATCAGCAAAGAAGATTGTGATAACTTCAAGAAACAACTAGAAGAAGCTGGTTGCGAAGTTGAAGTTAAGTAGCACTCTATCCCACATTAACTAGATCACACACCATGGGTATCCTGTGGTGTGTGACTTAGCGTTTTGATAACCCAACTCAGGTGAACCGATGTCAGAAAAATCCAACTCAAGCCATGGACCTTCCTCATATAACACTGCCAGCCATGATCTGTCACGTTATGTTAGTAAAATAAAAACAGCGGTTGAACAAAACCGTCCACGTATTAATCTTGATGGAAGTGATGTTGACGTCAACCCCACTGGGTTGATTGAAATGCAACTTGCATCCTACGCGGACTTTCTACAACGTGAAATAACGCCTGACGATCGAGCACTTCAGGGCTTACACGCTGCATTTCAATCGGTTTTTCCGATTGCGAGTGCAAACGAGCACATCGTGCTTGAGTACCTAGGTTATGATATTGGTGAAACTACTTATGATGTCAACAGTTGTCTGCTGAGAGGAAAAACGTATTCAGCACCTCTTCAGGTCAAATTAAGGCTTGTTGTCTACGATAAAGAGCAGCTTCCTGAGAAAAAAGTCGTTAAGAACATCAAAGAACAGACTGTCTATATGGGCGAATTGCCTGTGATGACTCCGAGTGGCAGCTTTATCATCAATGGCTCTGAGCGTGTCGTTGTCTCACAGCTGCATCGATCACCTGGTGTTTTCTTTGAACATGACAAGGGTAAATCGCATTCGTCGAAAAAATTACTCTATTCAGGGCGCATCATACCTTACCGCGGTGCGTGGTTTGATATTGAATTTGATGTCAAGAACTTGCTTTTCGTTCGTATCGACCGTCGCCGCAAGCTTCCCGTTACTGTTATTCTAAAGGCACTGGGCCTTTCAAAATCAGAAATTCTTGACCTTTTCTATGATTATGACAAGATCGAGCTGGCATATTCCCCGGCCTGTATGAATTCGCTTGCTGAGCTTGACCTGTCTACAAAGGCACTTGTAAAGCGTCAAGGTGAGATACTTGATGAGTCTTGTGAGCTCACAGTACACGTTCAGCCTGAGCGAATGAAAGGTCAGTTGGCACCTGTTACTATTTGTGATGATAAAGGCAATGAAATTGTTGCCAAGGGTCGCCGAATATCTAAGCGACATATCAAACTCATGCAAAAACATGCGATTTCTAGTCTCATTACCGGGTATGAACATATCCTGGGAAAAATCCTAGCAGAGCCACTTTATGACAAAGAAACTGGTGAGGAACTCCATGAAGTAAATACTGTTATCAACCATGATGTTGTCGTTGACATTATCACCAGCGATATTAAGTCTGTCAACGTTCTCAGTATTAATGATACTGATCGTGGCCCATACATTTCTGACACGCTCAGAGTTGATACTACGGATGACCAAGCCGAAGCATTGGTTGAGATCTATCGTGTTATGAGGCCTGGTGAGCCGCCGGCTGCTGATGCAACTCGTAATTTATTTCAGAATTTATTTTTCTCCAATGATCGCTATGACCTCTCTGAGGTTGGGCGTATGAAGTTCAACAAACGACTAAATATAGAACAGCGCTTTGATTCTCGTGTACTATCAAAAGAGGATATTATTTCTACTATTCAAGAGCTTGTAAATATTCGAAACGGGAATGGGGTTGTGGATGATATTGACAATCTTGCTAACCGTCGTGTGCGAAGGGTTGGCGAAATGGTCGAGAACCAATTCAGATCTGGATTAGAGCGTACCAAGCGCTCTGTTCTAGACCGTTTTGGTTACCCAGACTCTGAGGGCTACTCTCCTCAAGAAGTGTTCAATGCTAAACCTGTGGTAGCAGCTTTACACGAATTTTTCGGTTCGAGTCAAATGAGCCAGTTTATGGATGCGACTAATCCGCTCTCCGTTCTTGCGATCAAGCGTCGTGTTACAGCCCTTGGCCCAGGTGGTTTGTCACGTGACCGTGCAAATATGGAAGTTCGTGATGTGCATCATACGCATTATGGAAGAATTTGTCCGATTCAGACACCTGAGGGGCCCAATATTGGCTTGATTAACGCGCTGGCAATCTTTGCGAAGATCAATCGCTATGGGTTCATTGAGACCCCCGTTCGTAAGGTTGTCGACGGGAAAGTGACTGACCAGGTTGATTATGTCTCTGCTATTGAAGAAGGTGACCACCATATCGCTCAGAGTAGCTGTCGCATGGACCCGCATGGCAAGCTGCAGGATGATTTTGTGACGTGTCGTCATCAAAGAGATTTTGTGAATGTTACGCAGCAGAAAATTGATTATGTTGATATTTCACCTCGCCAGATTGTATCGGTTGCGGCATCGTTGATTCCCTTCTTGGAGCACAATGATGCTAACCGTGCATTGATGGGTTCGAATATGCAACGTCAGGCAGTACCATTATTGAAGTCGGAGAAACCACTGGTCGGTACTGGGATGGAGCGCGTTGTCGCGTCTGACTCTGGTGTCTCCATGGTTGCTAAGCGTGCTGGAAAAGTAGAATCTGTTGACGCATCAAGAGTGATTATTCGGACAGACGATGGTAGTCTCGCTGATTCAGTAGATGTGTATAAACTGACAAAGTTTTCCCGTTCAAATAATAATACCTGCGTTGATCAGCGGCCAATTGTCGAGGAAGGCGCTTATGTTGCTGCCGGAGATGTCATTGCTGATGGTCCTTCGACAGACTTTGGTGAGCTTGCATTAGGACAAAACCTACTCGTTGCATTTATGTCATGGAATGGCTATAACTTCGAGGACTCAATTATTATATCTGAGCGTGTTGTCTCAGATGATCGTTTTACCTCTATACATGTTCAGGAACTCTCATCTACTGCTCGTGATACAAAACTAGGTCCAGAGGAAGTTACAGCGGATATACCGAATATTAGCGAATCTGCACTCTCAAAGCTAGATGAGAATGGTATTGTTTACGTCGGCGCAAAAGTTGAGCCGGGTGATATTCTCGTTGGTAAGATTACCCCTAAAGGTGAAGCATTACTCTCACCTGAGGAAAAACTACTTCGTGCTATTTTTGGCGATAAGGCATCTGATGTGAAGGATAGCTCACTTAGAGTGCCTGCAGGAGTTTACGGTACAATAACTGATGTTCAGATTTTCTCCCGTGAGGGTGTTGAGCGCGATCAGCGATACCAAGATATTATCAAAGAAACATTAGATGATTTTAAAAAAGACCGTCGTGAGCAGCTTGCATTAACGTTAGACCAATTGAAGATTGAGTTGTCTAGCCTCTTGAAAGGAAAAACGACCAGTGCGTCTAAATCTGGTGTCAAACGAGATACTAAATTGACCGATAAGGTGTTGGCTGAATTAACACTTGAGAAGATGTCATCTCTCGAAGTCAAAGGCGATAAACATCTCGACCAGCAAGCTGCGATTGTTGAGGCAATTCAAGCAGCGAAAGTTGCCGCAGATGCGGACATAACGCGTCGCGAGGAGCGACTCATGAAAGGAGATGACCTAGCACCTGGCGTGATTAAGGTAGTCAAAGTCTTTCTAGCGACAAAACGTAAGTTGCAGCCTGGTGATAAAATGGCGGGACGCCATGGAAACAAAGGTTGCGTATCTGTGATTGTACCAGAAGAAGATATGCCTTATATGGAAGATGGACGAGTTGTAGACGTTATTCTGAACCCACTTGGGGTGCCATCTCGAATGAATGTTGGCCAGATTCTAGAGACTCATCTGGGTTGGGCTGGTAAAGAGTTGGGTGCCAAGATTGCAGCGCAACTGGATGCTAATCAACCGAAGTCTGCCTATAAGCTATTGGGCCAGATAGATGATATTCTTGGTGTTGCACCTGCTCAGAAGAAACAATTAACTGAGCGTTACACGCCTCAAGCTTTACAGCGTTATCGTGATGGTATTCCATTTTCATCCCCGGTGTTTAATCGAACATCAGAAGAGAAAATCAAGCAATTACTCTCACTAGCGGGATTGCCAGAGTCTGGCCAAACTGTGTTGATCGATGGTCGAACAGGTGAGCCGTATGATCGTCCTGTCACTGTGGGGTACAAATACATTCTAAAATTACATCATCTTGTCGATGAAAAGATGCACTCTCGCTCGACCGGGTCATATAGCCTTGTTACGCAACAGCCGTTAGGCGGTAAGGCGCAAGGCGGTGGTCAGCGGTTTGGAGAAATGGAAGTCTGGGCGCTTCAGGCCTACGGTGCTGCACATGTGCTTCAGGAAATGCTGACCGTGAAATCTGATGATGTGATGGGTCGGACTCGTATGTACAAAAATATCATCGATAATAATTTGACAGTTGAGGCTTCTACACCAGAGGTTTTCAATGTGATGGTAAAAGAGGTTCGTTCTCTTGCACTAGATATCCATTTTGATCATGAAGATGTCAGTAAGGTAACTGATCTGTTCGACTTCACTGGTGAAGACGAGGAAAAGGCGACGCAAGACACTTTGTCTATTAATATTTTATCGCCTGAGAAAATTCGAGCCATGTCCTACGGTGAGGTTAAGAAGCCTGAAACGATTAACTATCGAACATTCAAACCTGAGCGCGATGGGCTTTTCTGTGCCAAAATATTTGGTCCAATGAAAGACTATGAATGTTTATGTGGTAAGTACAAGCGTATGAAGCATCGAGGTGTTGTCTGTGAGAAGTGTGGTGTTGAGGTTACACTCACTAAGGTTCGCCGGGAGCGTATGGGGCATATCACACTTGCATGCCCAGTTGCGCATATCTGGTTCTTGAAATCACTCCCATCTCGTATTGGGCTGTTACTGGATATGAACCTCAGAGATATTGAGCGTGTTCTTTACTTTGAGTCCTACATAGTTGTGAATCCAGGGATGACCGACTTGAAAGAAAAGCAATTGTTGTCTGAAGATGCGTACGTTGAGGCTGTAGAACAATATGGCGACGACTTTGTTGCAATGATGGGGGCTGAGGCAATCAAGGAAATACTTGATACTATGAACATAGAGCTTGAGATTACTACGATTCGCGAGCAAATTGAGTCTACTTCTTCTGAGACAAGGCTTAAGCGTTTAATCAAGCGTGCACGTATCCTTGAGTCGATTGCAAAATCAAGTAACAAGGCTTCATGGATGATATTGACAGAGCTTCCTGTTTTACCACCAGATCTTCGTCCGTTAGTGCCTCTCGATGGCGGCCGCTTTGCGACGTCGGATCTGAATGATCTCTACCGTCGAGTCATCAACCGTAACAATCGCTTGAAGCGACTGTTGGAAATGGCCGCACCAGAAATTATTGTACGCAATGAAAAGCGTATGCTGCAGGAATCTGTTGATGCTTTGTTTGATAATGGGCGGCGTGGACGTGCTATCACCGGAACAAACAAACGACCGTTGAAGTCACTAGCGGACATGATCAAGGGTAAGAGTGGACGATTCCGTCAAAACCTACTAGGTAAGCGGGTTGATTACTCTGGTCGTTCTGTGATTGTTGTTGGGCCAACATTAAAACTTCATCAATGTGGTATCCCGAAACGTATGGCGCTTGAGTTGTTTAAGCCATTCATTTTCTCTCGACTGCAACGCTTAGACTTATGTACAACTATCAAGTCTGCAAAACAGATGGTTGAAAATGAAGAGCCGCCGGTTTGGGACGCGCTCGATGAGGTTATTAAAGAGCATCCGGTCATGCTAAACCGTGCGCCGACGCTACACAGACTTGGAATTCAGGCGTTCGAGCCAATTCTTGTCGAGGGAAAGGCCATCCAGGTTCATCCCCTTGTCTGCAAAGCGTATAACGCTGACTTTGATGGGGATACGATGTCTGTACACGTCCCGTTGTCTATCGAAGCGCAGCTCGAAGCACGCTGTCTAATGATGTCTACTAATAATATCTTGTCACCAGCAAACGGTAAGCCAATTATAGTCCCTGATAAGGACGTTGTTCTTGGTTTGTACTACCTCACCAAAGAAAGAGTGAATGCGTTAGGTGAGGGTATGGTATTCAATAATTGTGACGAGTGTCGTCGTGCTTATTATGTTGGCTTTATCTCGTTACATGCCAAAGTTAAGGTGCGTATGAATCCTGATGATTCCAACAGCACTGTCAACGAGTCGCTCGTCGAGACAACTGCAGGCCGTATCATCTTCTGGGATATTATCCCTTCTGGTATTGCGTTTGACATGATCAATCGGGTCATGAAGAGTGGAGACGTCTCCAACTTGATTCACGCATGTGTTCATCAGCTTGGGCCAAAGCAGACAGTCGTGTTTGCTGACCAGTTTATGTATCTAGGCTTTAAGTATGCCGGTAAATCCGGTATTTCAATTGGAATTGATGATCTCATGATCCCAACTGAAAAAGCCAATATTGTCGAAGAAAGCGAGACTAGTGTTCGTGAAATCGAAGAGCAATTTGCATCTGGTCTATTAACAAATGGTGAGCGCTACAACAAGATAGTTGATACTTGGACACATGCTGGTCTTGAAGTAGAGAAAGCGATGAAGAAGTCAATCTCCACTGAAGCGGTCAAAGCAAGCGATGGGAAAACCGTCAGGCAAGATTCGTTCAACTCGATTTATATGATGGCGGATTCAGGTGCTCGAGGCTCTGTTAACCAAATGCGACAGCTAGTTGGTATGCGAGGATTGATGACGCGTCCCGATGGAAGCTTTATTGAGACTGCTGTGACCTCAAACTTCAAAGAAGGTTTGAACGTTATGCAATACTTTACTTCTACGCACGGTGCGCGAAAAGGTCTTGCGGATACGGCTCTAAAAACTGCGAGTTCAGGTTATTTAACGCGTCGTTTGGTTGATGTGGCACAAGATGTTGTGATTGTTTCACAAGATTGTGGGACTGAACAAGGCATTGAGATGCTTCCTCATATTCAAGGTGGAGAGGTTGTAGAAGGCCTTCGTGAGCGTGTAATGGGTCGTGTTTTATCAAAAGACATCATTGTAGATGATCAGGTTTTGCTTGCTCGGAATACGCTCTTAGGTGATGAGGAGCTTACTTTGCTTGAGCATCATGGTATAGATCGTATATATGTTCGCTCGCCAATACTCTGTGAGCTTAAAAGCGGTATCTGTGCGATGTGTTATGGTCGTGACCTAGCGCGTGGCTGCATGGTGAATGTAGGTGAAGCTGTTGGTGTGATTGCGGCGCAATCTATTGGTGAGCCTGGTACTCAGTTGTCTATGCGTACCTTCCATATTGGTGGTGCGGCGTCCCGTGCCACTGCTGAGAATAGCATTCAAGTCCGATCGGCTGGAACGGTTCGTCTACACGATATGAAAACGATTACGCATCGTGAGTCTAACGAGTTAATCGCAATATCACGTTCTGGTATGTTAGCATTACTTGATGCGCAAGGTCGTGAGTGTGAGCGCTACAAGGTGCCCTATGGTACTACCTTGAAGGTGAAAGACGGAGATTTAGTTAAGTCAGGTGCTACTGTCGCTGAGTGGGATCCTTATACACATCCCATTATTGCAGAGGTGTCAGGTAAGGTTGATTTTGTTGACTTTATCGAGGGCGTAACGATCACTCGTCAAACTGACGAGCTTACAGGTTTATCGACAATTACTGTGCTTCAAGATCAAACAGCATCAAAGGATGCTCGAGCAATGGTGCGCTTGATTGATAAGGCTGGGGACTCCGTTTTCCATCCTGGGACTAATGTTCCTGCGAACTACTTCTTGTCAGCAGGTAGTATTGTGAACTTAGAGCAAGGCCATGAAGTTGGTGTTGGAGATGTTATTGCCCGTATTCCTAAGGAAGGCTACAAGACCACGGATATTACAGGTGGCTTGCCGCGTGTATCAGACATTTTTGAGGCAAGAAAACCGAAAGATGCCGCAATTCTTGCTGAAATCAGTGGTGTTGTCAGCATGGGTAAAGAGACTAAAGATAAAAAGCGTTTGACTATCACCGACGTTGACGGTAACAAATACGAGGAACTAATTCCAAAATGGCGTAGTATTACGGTGTTTGAAGGTGAGTCAGTTGAGCGCGGTGATGTTGTCGTTGACGGTCAAGATGATCCACATGCTATTCTGAGATTGAAAGGTGTAATCGAGCTTGCTCGTTACATAATCAACGAGGTTCAGGATGTATATCGTCTGCAGGGTGTTGGCATTAATGATAAGCACATTGAGATTATCATTCGTCAAATGTTGCGTAAGGTATTAGTAAAGCAGCCTGGTGGCTTGGGTTATTTATCAGATGAACTGATTGAAAAGTCGACACTGAATGACGAAATACAAGCTGCTGTACATAAGAACCCCGATGTTGAGATGCCAGTCATCGATCCGGTGCTGCAAGGAATTACCAAGTCATCCTTATCTACTGAATCATTTATTTCAGCAGCATCTTTCCAGGAGACAACACGCGTCTTAACCGAGGCGTCCATTAATGGCTCTAAAGATATGCTTGTAGGACTTAAAGAGAATGTATTAGTAGGTCGACTCATCCCCGCAGGTACTGGATTTAAATCTAGAACAGAGCGGGAGCCAGAGAACGCCCAGTTTGATGATGAATCAGACATAGATGCTGACGCTGCAACGGGATAGGTGTTTGCCGATCCCGTTCAAAACATCGCTGCTAAGTGCCTGTGTACTAGTGGCGATGTCTCTTTGAACACCAGTGTTTCGTGTTACTCGATCTGTTGCATTAAGGAATCATTTTTCTCAGAGCGCATCGCACTCTAAACAATTAAGCGAACTGCTTGAGTAGTTTATTGTTCGTGATTTACCAGGGTGCAACGCTGGATTTTCGAACATGTTACTTGATAGGATTGTTTGGTCCTGTTTCATTGTGAATTAGGGGCGACTTTATATTGACAAACGCTACGCAGGACAGTAAAATACGGTTCACGTTTTGTATTTAGTAATACATATAAGAACTCGTAAGGGATAAATATGCCTACAATTAATCAGTTAAGCAGAAAACCGCGTCTGGCGCGCCGCAAAAAGTGCGCAGTGCCAGCGTTAAAAGATAGTCCTCAGCGTCGAGGTGTTTGTGTTCGTGTTTACACAACAACTCCGAAGAAGCCAAACTCAGCATTACGTAAAGTTGCGCGGGTACGTCTGACCAGCGGGTTTGAAGTTACCTGCTACATTCCTGGTATTGGCCACAATCTGCAGGAGCACTCTGTTGTTCTTGTTAGAGGCGGCCGTGTGAAGGATCTACCTGGTGTTCGATACACGATTGTTAGAGGACAGTTGGATACTTCTGGTATGTCTGGACGTAAACAAGCGCGTTCTAAATACGGTGAAAAGAAGCCAAAAGGCGATAAGTAGAGAGGATATCGATTATGCCAAGACGTAAGACCGCACTGTTAGCCCGCGAAAAAAAGCCAGATCAGTACTTCAACAGTGTCGAAGTTGAGATGATGAATCGTCTCATGACGAAAGATGGGAAGTATCAGAAAGCTTGTAAGATAGTTCGTGAGGCCCTTGATCAGGTATTTGATCAACAGGCGAAAAATGGTGTATATCGCATCCAGCAGAAACAGGCTGCATCAACTGATCGCGGCGATCGATATGGTCGCAATGATAAATATGCTCCTGTTAAGCAGGAAGCTGATGAGCAGGTTGAGTACAATTTGACAGAAATGGATAAGCGTCAGGCTATTGTTGTGATTCTTGATGACGTGCTCGAGCGCGCAGGGCCGGAATTAGAGCTGATCAGTAAACGTATTGGTGGTGCTAATATCCAAGTCCCTGTAGTGGTGAAGCAAGGACGCCGTGTGACCTTAGCAATCCGAACTATTGTAAAAAATGCACGTGCACGCATCAAATCGATGAAGTCTATGGCCGCAGCACTATCAGCTGAAATGTCTGATATCATAAAGGGTCAAGCGAAAACACTTGTTGATAAAGAGAACTTGCTCAAGATGGCTAGAGCCAATGCAGTTTATTCGGGTATAAGGAGATAGTTAGGTGTCTGAATTAAAATTGTATCGAAACATTGGGATATCTGCTCACGTAGATGCTGGAAAGACCACAACTACTGAGCGTATTCTGTTGTATTCAGGTATTACACACAAGATTGGTGAGGTTCATGATGGCAACGCTGTTATGGACTGGATGGAGCAAGAGCAGGAGCGAGGTATTACCATTACCTCTGCTGCGACAACCATCAACTGGTCTGGGATGGACAAACAGTTTAAGAAGCATCATATTAATATTATCGATACACCAGGTCAC
>DBUY01000076.1:15460-35654 GCA_002308435.1 Proteobacteria bacterium UBA1278
AGGTATTACCATTACCTCTGCTGCGACAACCATCAACTGGTCTGGGATGGACAAACAGTTTAAGAAGCATCATATTAATATTATCGATACGCCAGGTCACGTTGATTTTACAATCGAAGTCGAGCGATCTTTACGTGTACTTGACGGAGCAATTTTCGTCCTGTGTTCCGTTGGCGGTGTAGAGCCACAAAGTGAGACTGTGTGGCGTCAAGCAAACCGATATCGCGTACCGCGTATTGGGTTTGTAAATAAAATGGACCGTGCCGGTGCTGATTTCTACCGCGTTGTTGATCAGGTTAAATCGAGATTGAATGCACGTCCAGTACCTATGCAGCTACCCATCGGTAAGGAAGAGGACTTCTCTGGTATCATTGATCTCGTCAAGATGAAGGCGATTCACTGGGACCAGGCTAATATGGGGGTTACCCACGAATACCACGATATTCCTGCTGATTACCTTGAGAAAGCGCAAACGTATCATGACTCGCTTGTCGAGGTTGCCGCTGAGGCATCTGACGAGTTAATGGAGCATTATCTTGAGCATGGTGAGTTGTCCGAGGAGCAGATTCTTGCTGGCATTCGTAAACTTACGGTAGATATCGATATTATCCCCATGTTTTGTGGCTCTGCGTTTAAGAATAAAGGCGTTCAATGTGTGCTTGATGCAGTCATTAATTACCTACCATCACCTGTTGATGTGCCCGCGATACATGGCGCCGACGAGTATGCTGAGGAAACCCGTCCAGCGAGCAATGATGCCCCATTTAGTGCGTTAGCCTTTAAGATTGCCACGGATCCATTTGTTGGGAATTTGACTTTTATTCGCGTCTATTCTGGTACGCTGAAGACAGGTGACTCGGTATTTAACTCTCTCAAACAGAAGAAAGAGCGTATTGGTCGTATGGTCCAAATGCATTCGAATAGTCGTAAAGAAATTAAAGAGATCAGGGCTGGTGATATTGCCGCAGCTGTTGGTTTAAAGCAAGTATCGACAGGTGATACATTGTGCGATAATGCGCATCCTATCATTCTCGAGAAGATTGAAATCCCAGAGCCCGTTATATCGATTGCTGTCGAGCCAAAGACTAAGGCTGACCAAGAGAAGATGGCTATTGCTTTATCTAAATTAACCAATGAAGATCCTTCATTTCAGGTCAGTACGGACCATGAAACTGGGCAAACAGTCATCCATGGTATGGGCGAGTTGCATCTTGACATTATGGTGGATCGGCTTAAGCGTGAATTTAGCGTAGAAGCAAACGTTGGTAAGCCACAGGTGGCATACAGAGAAACTATTCGTGGTAGTGTTGATCAAGAACAAAAATACGTCCGTCAGTCTGGTGGTCGTGGTCAGTACGGTCATGTGTATATTAAGATTGAGCCAATTGATCAGGGCGGCGGTTTTGAGTTTGTCAATAATATTGTTGGCGGTGTGATTCCAAAAGAATATATTCCAGCTGTGGAGAAAGGCGTAAAAGAACAGATGCAAAACGGTGTTATTGCTGGCTATCCATTAGAGGACATCAAGGTAACTCTGTACGACGGCTCTTACCATGATGTTGACTCAAGTGAAATGGCATTTAAGATTGCTGGTTCGATGGCGCTCAAAACTGGTGCAGTCAAAGCCAATCCTGTCCTACTTGAGCCCGTTATGAAGGTTGAGGCAGTCACACCTGAGGATTATATGGGTGACGTTGTTGGTGACCTAAATCGTCGTCGTGGTGTTATTTTAGGTATGGAAGATACCCCGAATGGTAAGGTAGTTACTGCTGAAGTGCCGTTATCTGAGATGTTTGGTTATACAACTGACCTCCGCTCAATGAGTCAGGGCCGTGCGGCTTCCACAATGGAGTTCAACAAGTATAGCGAAGTGCCACAACAAATTGCAGATATGATTATTAAAGGTCGTGTCAAGTCTGAGAGTAACTAAGGTAGAATATTATGAAGGCTGTTCAAGTTCAAAAAGAGAAAATACAAATCAAATTGAAGGCTTATGATCATCGTTTAATGGATGAATCAATTCGTAAGATTGTTGATACGGTCAAACGTGCTGGTGCGCAAATCTGTGGTCCTATTCCTCTGCCGACTCGCGTAGAGAAGTTCACATACTTGAAGTCACCCCATGTCAACAAAGATGCCCGTGATCAGATTGAGATTAGAACACACTCTCGAGTTGTTTATATTTTACAGCCAGATGCTGCGACAATTGATGCACTTATGAAGCTAAATCTTGCATCGGGTATTGATATCCAGATTAGTATTGAACATGGAGATGATTAAGATGTCAGGGTTGATAGGAATTAAATGTGGAACTAGCCGGCTCGGTAATGCGGCTGGGGGTATTGATCAGGTTACTCTGATCAAGGTCTTTCCTAATTATGTTACAGAGCGTAAAAGCTCGGGCAAGCACGGTTACGATGCATTACAGCTAGCGAGCGTGCCAGTGGAGAAGTCACCATCTAAGCAAAAGAAGGGTGTATATGACAAGCTCAAATTAGCCCCACAGAAATGTGTTAAAGAATTTGCGTTTTCAAAAGAGCATGCTGACAGTCACGACGTTGGTAGCCATTTTGGTGTTGAGATTATGAATGTAGACTCCACTGTGACAGTCACAGGGACATCACTGGGTAAAGGCTTTGCCGGTTGTGTAAAGCGCTGGAACTTCAGTATGCAACGAGCCACGCACGGTAACTCGCTCTCTCATCGCGCGCCTGGTTCTATCGGTCAATGTCAGGATCCTGGACGTGTGATCAAGGGAAAGAAGATGGCAGGCCGTCTTGGTGGTGTGCAACGCTCGATTAAAGGGCTTACTGTATTACAAATCGATGAAGAAAAAGGCCTGTTGGTCGTCAAGGGATCTGTGCCTGGTTATGAAGGTTCTGTTGTCTATGTGCGAACGCAAGAAAAAGCAAAGGCTAAGAGCGAATAGGGATAGTTATGAAAGTAAAAGTACAATCATTTGTTGATACAAAGAAAAAATCCCTGGGTGATGTTTCTCTACAGCAGTCTGTATTTGGTGTTGAGCAGAACTCAGGTCTGGTTCATCAGGTAATTACCACATTTTTGTCACGGGCTCGTCAGGGTAGTCGTGCTACAAAGAACAGAACGATGGTTAGTGGTGGTGGAAAAAAGCCATGGCGTCAGAAAGGAACAGGTCGTGCTCGTGCCGGAACGAGCTCAAGCCCGATATGGGTTGGTGGTGGTCACACCTTTGCGAAGTCTTCTTATGACTATTCGCAAGGGAAAAAACTCAATAAAAAGGTCTACCGCTTAGGCATTCGTTGTATCTTGTCTGAACATGCGGCCAATGAAACATTACATATTATTGACTCATTAGCCATTACGTCGCACAAAACGAAGGACTTCTGTGAACTGCTCAAGCACTTCGGTGCTGACAAAGCGCTGTTTATTACCGAAGACGTCACTAAAGATTTACACCTTGCTACACGAAATATTCCCCATATATACTGCATCACACCGAGTGAGCTTGATCCAGTAACGCTATACCAAGCGCCCTGCGTGATTATTACTCAAAAAGCATTAGACCAAGTTACGGAGAACTTAGCATGACATCCATTAAAAATGAACAACTGTTGTGTGCAATTATTGCTCCTCATGTTACTGAAAAGACTATGAAGTTGTCCGAGAACAACATCCATGTATTCAAGGTGCAAATGTCTGCGACTAAGCCACAAATTAGTAAAGCGTGTGAGTTTATCTACGGTGCGCAGCCAACTTCAGTCAAAACGATGACCTATAAGCCGGTTGCAAAGCGTAATATGCGCGGATTCAAAACAGAAAAGCGCTATAAAAAAGCGGTTGTCCGTTTTTCAGAGTCTGTGACGATCGATATTAACAAGAAAGTATCTGAGGAGTAAAGGTGGCTACATTTATCAAGAAGCATAAACCGACCTCACCTGGTCAACGTGGGAAGGTATCCATAATCCATGATCATCTCTATCGTGGTCGTCCAATGTCAAGTTTAATTGACACTGATCACAAAAGTGCATTTGGTCGTAACAATAATGGCCGAATTACAACTCGTCATAAAAGCGGCCCACTTGGCAAGCGCAAACTCTATCGGACTGTTGACTTCAAGCGTATTAAGGACGGTGTTCCTGCTAAAGTTTCACGAATTGAGTATTGCCCGTTTAGGACTGCGCATTTGGCTTTGCTTTCATATGTAGATGGCGACTGGGGTTATATTCTAGCACCAGATGGTACTATGCCAGGCGATGCGGTTATGTCTGGTGATTCAGCACCAATAGAGCGTGGTAACAGTATGGCGCTACGTTCAATCCCACAGGGTAGTATAATTCACGCTGTGGAAATGAAGCCAGGAAAGGGTGCTCAGTTAGCAAGATCTGCTGGAACATATGTTACGCTGGTCGCAAAAGACGGTACCTATGCGGTCTTACGTTTGCGCTCAGGTGAAGTCAGAAAGGTTTTGCTTGATTGCCGTGCTACACTTGGTACTGTGTCTAACCCGAAACACAACTTGATCAAACGTGGTAAAGCTGGTGTTTCTCGTCATTTAGGTATTAGGCCAACCGTTCGTGGTGTTGCGATGAACCCGATTGATCACCCACATGGCGGGGGAGAAGGGCGTACGTCAGGTGGACGTCATCCGTGCTCACCGACTGGTTTGCAAACCAAAGGTAAGAAGACACGCTCATGTAAGCGAACAGATCATATGATTGTTCGTCGTCGATCGAAGAAGAAAAGGAGATAAGTATGCCAAGATCACTTAAGAAGGGGCCACATGTATCGGGTCGCTTGCTGCAGAAAGTTCTTAAAGCTCAGGAGTCAGGAAGTCAGGCTCCAATTAAAACTTTTGATCGTGACTGCACGATCATTCCAGATTTTGTTGGTATGAAATTTTTAGTACACAATGGCAGTAATTTTATTCCTGTTTTCGTTCAAACACAAATGGTTGGTAACAAGTTTGGCATGTACGCAATGACGCGTCTCTTCAGGCAGCATGCTGGCGACCGCAAGTCATAAGAGGACAAATCATGCAGACAAAATCAGTAATAAAATCAGTAAGAATGTCAACATTCAAGGCCCGACTTGTCGCAGATAAGATTCGTGGAATGCATGTTTCCAAGGCCATTGATACCCTTGAGCATCTAAACAAAAAAGCAGCGAAGCATTTCTTGAAGGCGCTCTTGTCAGCGATCGCAAATGCTGAGAACAATCATGATATGGATATTGACGAGCTCTCTATCGTTGAGGTCTATGTCGATCAAGGACCAGTTATGAAGCGTATGATGCCTCGTGCTCGAGGTAGGGGGGACCGTATTCTCAAGCCATCGTGTCATCTAACTGTTGTTGTTGGCGATCTAAGTACAGCAACAGTTCTTAATCAGTCAGGAGATAAGTAATGGGACAGAAGCAAAGCCCTTTAGCATTAAGACAAGGTATCAATCGTTTTTCTTCATCAGCTTGGTATGCCCGCGCTGACAAGTACAAACAGTACCTACAAGAAGACTT
Organism: Proteobacteria bacterium UBA1278; assembly: GCA_002308435.1. Classification (GTDB taxonomy): domain Bacteria; phylum Pseudomonadota; class Gammaproteobacteria; order Comchoanobacterales; family Comchoanobacteraceae; genus UBA7916. The sequence continues at coordinate 20,954 of DBUY01000076.1, forward strand.
CAAGATCAGACATTATCTGCAGTCAAATTATCACAATGCTGGTATAAGAGAAATCAATATTCAACGATCGGCTCAAAGTATTCAAGTTCGCGTGATATGTGCGCGTCCGGGTCTAATTATTGGTAAGAAGGGGGCTGATGTTGATAAGGCAAAATATGGTGTATCACGCTTGATTAAACATCCTGTTCATTTGGCTGTTGAAGAAGAGAAAAAGCCAGACTTGTCCGCAAAAATTGTTTCCGAAGGTGTGGCCTCACAATTAGAGCGACGTGTGGCATTCCGTAAAGCAATGAAGCGCGCTGTTCAATCAACCATGCGTGCTGGCGCGAGAGGCGTAAAAATAATGGTTAGCGGTCGTCTTAATGGTGCTGAGATTGCTCGCAGTGAAAAGTATCACGAGGGTCAGTTACCATTACACACATTTCGTGCAAATATTGACTACCATCATGCGATTGCGAGTACGACATATGGAATTATTGGTGTTAAAGTGTGGATCTATCGCGATGATGCTGCTGTCAAGAAAGTTCGTAAGGAAGAGGTGTAATTATGTTGCAGCCCAAAAATAGAAAGTACCGTAAAGATTTTAAAGGCAATAGTGGTAAAATTCTTGGTCGTGCCAAGAACCCCCAAGTATGTTTTGGCGATTTTGGTATGCAGGCACAAGAGGCCTCTCGTTTGACGGGGCGTCAGATCGAAGCGGCTCGTCGTGTTATCAGTCGATCACTTAAACGTCAGGGTAAAGTTTGGATCCGTGTATTTCCGGATAAGCCGATCACAAGTAAACCGCTTGAGGTTAGACAAGGTAAGGGTAAAGGAAATGTAGAGTATTATGTGTTTCTTGTTAAGCCAGGTACCGTTATCTTCGAAATTGCAGGCGTGTCTGAGGCTGTGGCGAAAGAAGCTATACGATCTGCAGGCGGTAAAATGCCATTTAAGGTCAAGTTTATAACCAGCGATAAGGTGAGTGTATAATGAAAGCGTTAAGAGAGCAGACCGTGGCTGATTTAGAAGCCAGGGTCATAGAGAATAGAAAGCAACTGTTGGACCTACGGTTCCAACTGAAACTTGGTAATAAAGTGAAAACGCATATGATCCGAAAACTTAAAAGAGAAATTCAAGTGATTAAGACGCTTTTATCTGAGAGGGTGGCATCATGAGTAAGAAGAATAATGGTTTACAAGGAATCGTCCACAGTGTAACAACGAAGTCTTTGGTTGTACGAGTTGAACGGAAAAAGAAAAATGCACTTGGTAAGTACGTAACTTCAACGACAACTATCCATGTTCATGATGAACAGGCTATCGCAAAAAAAGGCGACTTTGTTGAAGCATTACCCGTCAAGCCAATTTCGAAGCAGAAGACATGGAAATTGTCTGCGGTGATTGAGAATAGTGCAGTCAAACAGAAGGAGCAGTCATGATTCAAGATGGAACCTCCCTATCAGTTGCTGATAATTCTGGTGCTAAACGCGTTGTCTGTATCAAAGTACTGGGTGGATCAAAGCGTCGTTATGCGCGCATCGGTGATGTGATACGTGTTACTGTGAAAGAGTGCCTACCGCGTAGTAAAGTGAAAAAAGGTGAGGTGTTGTTTGCAGTTGTCGTGCGCACTAAGAGCAAGATCAATAGACAGGATGACGCGCGTATATCTTTTGACTCAAACGCAGTCGTAATCCTTAATGCTCAAAAGCAACCACTCGGTACTCGTGTATTCGGTCCGGTGAGTCGAGAGCTACGTGATGTCTACATGCGAATTATATCGCTAGCATCAGAAGTGTTGTAATTCGGGGGATAGATATATGGCGATGAATAAAATACAAAAAAGTGACACAGTCGTAGTGTTAGCTGGCAAAGAAAAGGGCAAAACAGGCGTTGTTCAAAAGCTAGACGGTGATTACGCGGTTGTCGAGGGCCTCAATATGCTGACACATTATGTTAAGCGTGATCAACAGCGCGGTACTGAGGGTGCCCTAAAAAAGATGGAGGCACCAATCCATCTGTCAAATCTTGCATACTATGACACCAAGGAGAAAAAACCAGTGAAAATTGGCTTTAAGGTACTATCGGATGGGGCTAAAATCCGGTATAATAAGCGCACAAAAAAAGAGGTTGGTAAGTAGCATGGGATTAAAGAATCGTTATCAAAGTCACATTTTGCCTGAGCTCCGTAAAGAACTCGGGGAAAATCGGTCTGTCATGTCCATGCCGAGACTTATCAAGATCACCTTGAACATGGGCGTTGGTCAAGCAAAAGACGATAAAAAGCTTTTAGACTATGCTGTCAGAGACTTATCTGAAATTTCAGGTCGTAAACCAATCGTTACTATGACAAAGGCATCTGAGGCTGGGTTTAAGATCCGTGAGGGTTGGCCAATAGGATGTAAAGTGACTTTGAGAAAAGAGAGAATGTACGACTTCTTTGAGAACTACGTCTCAATCGTTTGTCCTAAAATGCGTGATTTTAAGGGGTACAGCGTCAAGTCGTTTGACAAGCAGGGGAACTTTAATATCGGCGTTAAGGAGCAAATAGTGTTCAGTGAGATCCGATACGACAAAATCGACAAAATCCGTGGATTAGATATTGCCATTTCGGTATCTGCTCAGAATGTATACGAGGCGTACTTGCTGCTTAGCAAAATGAATATGCCTTTTCGTGATAAATTAACCAAAGAAGAGGTGGCCTAATGGCTAGACAAGCAAAAATCCAGAAAGACCGTCGCTTAACTAAGATGAACACAAACCCTGCAAGACAGGAACGGCGTTCTGAGTTAAAAAAGATTATCTCGAGTGTAGACCCTTCTGTGACTGCAGAAGCAAAAATGGAAGCTGCGTTTGCGCTGCAAAAGCGGCCGCTTAATGAAAGTAAAAGTCGACAGACAAATCGATGTCCACAATGTGGCCGTATTCACGGGTACATGAGACGTTTTGGGATGTGTCGGTTGTGTGTGCGCAAATTCTTTACACTGGCCTACTTGCCAGGTGTTGTAAAGTCGAGTTGGTAGGAGAATTATTATGAGTATGCAAGATGCTATCGCTGACATGTTTACACGGATTCGCAACGCGCAATCGCGACTGAAGCCGTCTGTAATGTGTCCAAAGACGAATTACAAAGCGTCAATATTATCTGTGCTTGAGCGTGAAGGATATATTTCTGACCACGAGACTGTTGATGTCGACGGTAAGCCGCAATTGAAGATTACTCTTCGTTATCATGATGGCAAACCAGTGATACATCAGATTAGCCGTGTCAGTAAGCCTAGTTTACCTGTGTACATGGCATACGATGAGATGGTGCCTGTCTGTAATGGGTTAGGGATTCGAATTATATCAACTTCGAATGGCATGTTCTCTGATCGTGAACTGCGAAGTCTTGTTTCTCAGGGCAAGCAGAAGCTTGGTGGCGCTGTGATTGGGGAGGTAGTCTAAATGTCTCGTGTTGCAAAAAAGCCTGTTATTATCCCAGACAATGTGTCGTTTACCTGCAATGATCAGCTTATGGTTGTTACGAATGGCAATAACAAACTCATGCAGCCATTGCATCCATCTGTCGCGATAGTGCAATCGGATGAAGGCGTGTCATTCAAACCCACTGACGACAGTGCCAATGCCAGTTGGGCAATGGCAGGAACTACCCGAGCACTGCTTGCTAACATGGTGAAAGGTGTCACTGATGGCTTTACGATTGCACTACAACTAGTCGGTGTTGGTTATCGAGCAAAGCTACAGGGAAAACAAGTGACTTTTACCCTAGGTAAGAGCCACCCTGATGTATTTTCACTCCCCGCTGCAGTTGAGGTGACTATTGAGAAGGACGTCAATATCACTCTTAAGTCAATCGACAAGCAGCTACTTGGGCAAGTTGCCGCTAAAATGATTGCACTTCGCGTGCCTGACGCCTACAAAGGAAAAGGCGTCCGCAGAGTTGGTGCTGTACTCAAACTTAAAGAGGTTAAGAAGAAGTAATGTCTATTCGATCTAAACATAAAACGCGCGCTGCGATTGCTTCTCAGGGTAAACACTCTGTCATTGTGCGTCGCTCCAATAATCATTTTTATGCACAGCTGGTGACGCCCGCTGGTGTTGTAATGGGTGGTGTCTCGACATTGTCTAAATCATTGAGTGGTCACGTTAAAAAGCAAGGGGCTGGAAATTGCGATGCTGCAAAGGTATTGGGGCATCAGGTTGCATCTCTCCTTGAGAAACACAAAATCACAGATGTTGCATTCAACCGGTCGGGTCTTTTATACCACGGGCGTGTCGCTGCTTTTGTCGATGGGATGCGAGAGAAAGGGGTAAAACTATAGGAAATTATGATGAACCAAGTATCAAATAAATCACAGGACGATTCCTCTTACGAACTCATGTCCGAACTTGTCAGTTTACGACGTACAGCAAAAGTTGTTCGTGGTGGTCGTATTTTCAGGTTCTCTGCCACAGTAGTTGTTGGTGACGGTGATGGGCAGGTTGGTATCGGTATAGCACATGGTATGGAGGTATCAGTTGCTTACCAGAAAGCGCAAAAACAGGCTCGTCAGGATATGGCAACCGTACAAATCACAGAAGACAAAACAGTACAGCACACAATGACCACTAAGTATGGTGCTACTAAGGTGTTCATAAAACCAGCACCAAAGGGTACTGGCATTATTGCTGGTGGCGCGATGCGACAAGTATTCAAAGTCGCGGGCGTGGAGAATGTGCTCGGAAAAATCCTTGGTTCATCTACTGCACAGAACGTCGCGTATGCGACCATTAAAAGTCTCCGAGAGATGTTCAATCCCTCTGCTGTTGCTGCTAAGCGCGGTGTCGATTTAATCACTGCATCAGGAGAGTAATGATGTCTAAGCCAATTGAAAAAATTAGGGTCACTCTTGTGAAAAGCCCGATTGGTTGTAACCAACGTCAGCGTGCATGTGTTGCTGCACTTGGTTTGCGTAAACGCCAATCAACTCGTATTCTAGAGAAAACTCCAGCAACTCTAGGTCTAGTCAACAAGGTTCATTTCCTTGTGCAGTCAGAGGAGGTGTAAATATGGAACTCAATGTACTCAAGCCACACAAAAATTCCAAGAAGACTGCTCGCAGAGTAGGGCGTGGTTTTACTCGTGGTAAGACCTGTGGTCGCGGCCACAAAGGCTATAAATCACGTTCAGGTTCATCTGTGCCTGCGACGTTTGAAGGTGGCCAGATGCCAATCCAACGCCGCCTACCGAAAGTTGGTTTTGTGTGTCCTCGTTCACAATCGCATGCAGAGGTACGATTATCTGAAGTTGACGCTGTGGTTAAAAAGGATGCACAGAAGACAATCACTGTTGATATGACTTACCTACGTGAGCACAATGTTATTGGAGCTCACATCAATACCGTCAAGGTGTTTTTGTCTGGTGATATTAGCAAAGCAATTACGTTGGCATTACCTGCAACTGCAGGTGTTCAGAAGGCTATTGCTGCTGCTGGTGGTAAGGTTGCTTAATAGAGGATATGGCAGTGAATAATCGGAATAAGAAAACAAACAATATGCAGGAGCTCCAGTATAGGATACTGTTTGTGCTTTTTGCGGTTGTTGTATTCCGAATAGGTGCGCATATTCCCCTACCGGGCATTGATCTTGATCAGTTGAGTCAGTTGTTTCAGGATAATCGCAACAATGCGATACTAGGGTATTTCGATATGTTCACGGGCGGCGCACTATCTAATATGAGCCTGCTGTCACTCGGAATTATGCCATATATATCAGCCTCCATTTGTATGCAGTTTTTGAGTTACTCCATCCCGACCCTAGAGGATCTTCGAAAACATGGCGGAGAAAACGGGCGGCAAAAAATCAATCAATATACACGCCAGCTGACACTTCTCATTTCTCTGATTCAGGGTTTTGGGATCAGCAAAATGATTGCTGCAAATAGTATGGTCATCATGTCAGTGTATCAATTTTATTTTCTAACGATAATCTCCTTATCTACTGGGACAATGTTTATGATGTGGTTAGGAGACCAGATAACACGCTATGGTATCGGTAATGGTATTTCTATCCTGATTTTTTCTGGGATTGTTTCACGGTTTCCTGAGGCATTCGGAAAGCTTCTTTCGCAAGCCCGACAGGGACAAACCTCATATGCCGTCATTGCTTTTGTCTTTGCATTGATGGTTGCTGTCATTGTGTTCATTGTATATATGGAGCGTGCACAGAGGCAGCTAACACTCACATACCCAAAACGTCAGCAAGGTGCGCGCATGACAATGCAAGCGAGTTCAAAATTACCGCTCAAAATTAACATGGTCGGTATTTATCCGCCAATTATAGCGCAAACACTTATCTTTTTCCCTGCATCAGCGATTGACTTCTTCGCATTGTCTGAGCAGTATTCGCTTGTTAGACAGTTACGCTTCTTCGTACAGCCTGGCGAACCCCTCTACATGATCATCTACGTTTCTCTAGTGATGGTATTTGCCTACTATCTAACTGCGCTTTTCCATGATTCGAATGATATCGCAAAGCATTTAAAACGGCAGGGTGCACTGATTGGCGGTATACGACCTGGTCATTATACGGCGCAGTTTATTGACACTATCATGACAAAATTGACTTTCTTTGGTGGTCTGTATCTCGCATTTGTCTCGATCTTGCCTGATATTGTGATCAGATTTTTACACATCCCGCTTTTATTTGGTGGGACATCATTACTCATTGCTGTTGTGTGTGTTATGGACGTCATGTCGCAGATACAAACATATCTATTGCCTGGTGTTCAGCCAGCACTAGCGGGTGGTCCAGGATCATCAAAGAAGAAATTGAAACTACTGCGTTGAGGATACCAATATGAAAGTTCGTGCATCGTTAAAAAAAATCTGTAGTGATTGTAAATTTGTGAAAAGACACGGTCGATTACGTATCTTCTGCATCAATCGACGTCACAATCAGGTACAAGGTTAACAAGGGAGAATAACAGTTATGTCTGTCACTATTTCAGGACAATTTATTGCCGATAAAAAACATATTTGGGTTGGACTAACAGCGATATATGGTATTGGTAAAACTACTGCACTCGGGATCTGCCAACGTACTGGTATCCCTTCGGATAAGCGTGTTTCAGATTTGACAGAGGGTGAACTTGATCAGATACGTCAGGAGATCAGTCACCTCACTGTAGAGGGCGAGCTGCGCCGTGAGGTTGCAATTAATATAAAGCAGATGATGGATTTGGGTTCCTACAAAGGGATTCGACATCGTCGCGGACTGCCAGTGAATGGGCAACGTACAAAAACGAATGCTAAGACACGTAAGCGTCGCAAGCGCAACTGATCATTAGGAGATAATTGAATGAGAAAGACTGCTACAAGAGGTTCGAAGAAGGGACGTAACGTTGCACCAACAACTGGTGTTGCGACCGTCAATTCGAGTTTTAATAATACTATCATTACTGTTGCCGACCTTAACGGGCACACAATTTGTGCTGCCAGCGGTGGTATGACGCAAAAAGGCAGCCGAAAAGCAACGTCTCATGCTGCTCAGGAAGCGGCAAAGATCGTTGGTAAAAAGGTTGCTGATATGGGAATGGTCGAGATCAAGGTCATACTAAAAGGGCCTGGTAGTGGACGTGATTCAGCTGTTCGCGGGCTGAGTACATCAGGTTTGAAAATACTCACCATAGCTGACCGTACGCCAATAGCACATGGTGGCGTGAGAAGACGAAAGAAGAAACGGGTATAGGAGATAAAATGGCTGCCATTAAAAAGCCGAGAGGCAAACAAATACGTTCATTAAGTAGCGCGACAGATATTACTGACTTAGAATCATTCAGTGGCGTGCGTCCGTTAGAGAAGAAGTTTAAATCGAAGACCTTACCTGGGAAAGCACCAGGCGTACGTCGTATGAGAGAGAGTGAATATTCTGAGCTGATGAAGTCCAAGCAGACCTTGCGCTACCTTTATGGGATAAAGGAAGGTCAGTTCAAGCGGATATACGACGCTGCAGCACGTTCAAAAGGTTCAACCGGTGATAATTTGTTGCAGTCGCTAGAACTACGACTTGATAACGTTGTTTATCGTTCAGGATTTGCAGCAACCCGTGCACAGTCTAGACAGATGGTATCCCATGGGCACGTACTCGTTAATGGTCAGCGCTTAAATATACCGTCTTATCGTTGTCGAATCGGTGATGTAATACAGCTCAGGGAAGGGACTCGTAAAAAGGCCATTGTGCAGTTTGCAATTGAGATCGCAAAACAAAAAGAAGAGATGACTTGGCTAACTGTTGATGTTGACGCTTGTAAGGTGACTGTTTCTGAGCAGCCTGCTCTGGATCGATTGCACGAGTTGTTTAAGGTCAATCACGTAGTTGAGTTATATTCTAAATAGTAATAGAGGTAAAAATATGTCTAACGAAAATGCAGTAAATGAAGCATCCGAGGATTACTACTTGGAGGACGTTTATACCAAATTTCTGACGCCGAGTAATTATGAAGTTGAAGCGGTTTCTGATCGTGAAATGGTCTTTAAGCTAGCACCGCTTGAGCGGGGTTACGGCCAACTCTTTGGTTACCTTTTCAGACGCATTATGCTGTCTTCCATGCTCGGAACGGCAATTGTTAAGGTAGCGATTGAAGGAGTTTCTCACGAGTATTCAACAATTTCTGGTGTTGTACAAGATGTACAGACAGTACTTTTGAACCTCAAGGGAGTCATTATTCAGTCTAACCACAATGGCGTTACTGATTTGACGTTATCAGTGAAAGGCCCAAAGGTTGTTACAGCAGGCGATATTACCGCGCACAACGATGCGACAATCCTAAATCCTGATCATGTGGTTTGTGAGATAACCGGTGATGTTGAACTGAATATTAAAATGCTTGCCGCGCTTGGACGGGGTTACGAAAAAGCCACTACATTAGCTGAGCACGAAGTCTATGGAAATGAGGTTAATGCACTTTATTTGGATGCGAGTTTTAGCCCAGTTGAGAGAGTTGTTTATCAAGTCGAGAATGCTCGTGTTGGTAATCGGACAGATCTGGATAAGCTCATTTTACGTGTCTGTACCAATGGAACTATTACCCCTGATCAAGCTGTTCGCAGAGTGGCAACGATCATGCAGCACCAGCTTTCATGTTTTGCAGGAATTCATGAGCGTAAATCTGAAGATGTTGCAGGTTATCTAGACAATGTAGATCCAGTTTACTCTCGTTTAGTTGATGAGTTAGAACTCACAGTCAGAGCTGCTAATTGTCTCAAGTCGGAGAACATTCGCTATATTGGTGAACTAGTACAGTGCAACGAGTATGACCTTCTCAGGACCCCAAATCTTGGTCGAAAAAGTATGAATGAGATAAAAGCTGTATTAGCTGAACTTGGTCTGACACTTGGTATGCATATTCCTGAGTGGGTTTCGCCACTTGAGCATATCAAACGAAAAACTGATGCGGGAGAGTAGTTATGAATCATAAGAATGGACGTAATCGTTTCAATAGGCCAACTAGTCACTATGAAGCCATGTTTCGTAACATGTGTATCTCTTTATTGATGGAAGAGCAAATTAAAACGACGGTTCCAAAAGCTAAAGCGCTACGCCGTATTCTTGAGCCATTGATTACACGTGCAAAGCATGCTTCAGACGTTGCAACGCGGCGATATCTGATTGCTAAGCTTGGTAACAAGGCGGCTATTGAAAAGCTATTCAATACCTATGCACCTAAATACAAAAACAGACCAGGTGGTTATCTACGTATTCTTAAATGCGGTAATCGAGTTGGAGACGCTGCTCCAATGGCCTATGTTCAGCTTGTTGACTTTGAAAAAGTAGAAAATTAATCCATTTCTTCTTTCCAAATTTTGCTATTTGGCTGCTGCTATGACTAATTTTTAGCTTGTGTTTAGTAGGGTGGATAATATTTCCCAGTTAATCGGTACGCCTGCATTGTCCATAGCGAGTGCGCAATCAATCATTGTCTCTTTGACACACTTGCTGCGTTTCATCGAGCTTACGATGACAATATCGTCTTTGTCGGCTAAAATTTTCTTAGTAAGTTGTGCTAGCACTGCATCTGGGCCAATTTCAAGAAATACGCGACAACCCGCTTCATATGCAGTTTGAATAGATTGACTGAACTTCACTGGTTGCACGATGTGATTGCACCAATAGTCAGCCGTCTGCGGTACTGTTAACTTTTCGCCAGACACATTGCCAATGATTGTCCCTGAATCTTTTTGCTGCTTCGAATCTTGATGACTGATGGCTTGACAGTAATTATGAAAGCTATCTAGCATAGGTGTCATGAGTCGAGAGTGAAATGGGTGAGATACAGTGAGAACTTTAGCACGTATGTTTGCATTTGAGCAGATGCTCTTCATTCGATCAATCTCGCACTTGCTTCCAGATAACACAGTTTGTTTCGGAGCATTAAACGCTGCAAAATCAAGGTCAATTTGGCTTGATTGCATGAGTGTTAAGATCGTGCTTTCTGATGCTGCGATTGCAATCATAGCACCGTCAACTGGCGTTGATTGCATCAGTTGTGCGCGTTTTGCAATGATTTTTAGAGTCGTTTTTTCATCGTAGACTCTATTTGCTGCACATGCAGAAAACTCACCAACGCTATGCCCGATATAGTAGTCTGCTTTGACGTGAGATTCATTCCAGATATTTGTCAAGGCAAGCTGCAACATGACAATTGATGGCTGTGTAAATTCAGTTTGATGGATCTGTTCGTGATCTTCTATGAGTCCCGTAAGATAGTCCTTTCCGTTCAGCGACGATAAATAATTGGTGTACTCATCAAATAGTCGCTTTATCTGTGGCAATGTTTCATATAATGTCCGTCCCATGCCTGGATACTGACTTCCCTGGCCAGTGAATAAATAACATATATTTTTTTTTGCCGATTTTATACCTGTAGATTGGCTGATGTATCGTTCGGTTTTTTCGTTTCTATCCGCTCTATCTTGGTAGAGGAAGCTTGTCTGGTATGCAGCTGAAATGAGTTCCGGAGAGCGGTCTGGTTCTGATAGTGAATTAGTGAGTTTCTTAGTGAGTTCTGTTTGGCTACTTGCAGTCAGTCTAAAAAGCTTATTCATGGTATCCTTCGGTTTAACTTGGTAGGAGATAGGGAATGATAGACATTTTTCCAGTTAGTGTTGCGTATCCCCATGCAATAATGCAGTAACCGAGTAGTAGTGTAGTTTGGCTTAATACTTGTGTTTTGTGCCCAACGTATTGCTTTGCAACCATACTATACCGTTCAATAACATGTGCTGAGCGAGTCGAAGCTTGCTCAGTGATGACTTCGCCTATCACATAGCCAAGGTAGCCTATTACCCAGCCTAATAGTACATCGCTAACCCAATGGGCGCCAATTAAAACTCGTGACAGCATTGTTAGAACAATGAACATGTATCCGACCATATGTAACCGAGTCAGAGCTTTTGTCTTTGGTAGCAGTGATAGTATTAATGCGGTTGTCAGACAAGTGTGCCCGCTAGGTAGTGATTGATTGCCTAGATAGCTTGCAATATGATCTGGTCTTGGGTAGTGGAGGCTGTATTTTAGCATAAAGCAGAGTGCAAATGCGCAGCCAACGCTGCTAATGAGAATGAGACCTGATCTTGGTTGTTCTCGTATCATCAAGAGTAGTCCGAGACCTACTGTTAAGAGTAAAATTAGTGGGATATAACATAATGCTGTATGTACCAATGATAGAGATAATAATATACTATTTTGAGCGCTAAAAAGCGTGTATACAAGCTGATTAAGCTCCTGAAAGCTTCCGCGATAGATTAGACAACTCATTGTGATGCTAGCGATGGTTAGACAAGCGATTTGTACAGTGTGCTTTTGTTGTGATTTGATTTTCATGTTAAGCCGATCAAAAACTGCTGATAGCACTCGTTTTACCCTGGGTGATTCATGACAAAAACCGACGACAATCGATAATAAAACCAAGCTGGTGGCTATGATGAACATCCCGCCATCTACCCACATGCTGCTCTGCTTGAGTAAATCGAATTTTACCCAAACAACCATATAACCAGGGGCTAGGTGTATAATAGCCCACAAGCATACAGAGGGGAGTGCTGCAAGTGTGAACGGGACGATATTCATTTCAAATATACCTGCAAATAGCGGAATTGAGCTACGAAGCGGGCCAATAAATCTGCCAATGACAACGCTAAGAGCACCATATTTTTTGACAAATGATTTTCCTGTTGCTAGCCAGTGTTCTTTTTTATAGTAGACTGCTTTCTGATGGGCGGAATTCTTTGAGTAGAATCCCATAAAATACCCGATATAATCACCAATCATTGCACCTATTATGATGAGAAGGAATGTTGTAGCAGGAGGGATTTGGTTGCTAGCCATCAACCAACCAATGGCTGGCATAGTGAGCATGCCTGGGATTAGGCTGCCTACGAACGGTAGTGATTCGACCATGGCTAGCGCAAATGCAATCCCCATAGCATAGTCAGGATATTGGTTAATGATAGCGGATATATCTAGCATGAGGTCCCCTCAAAGTATGCTTGTGATGCTTGCTGATCTGCGTGGTAAGATGATCTTACCATAAATCCGCTAGCTACATGTTTAAAACCAAGTGTTTTTGCGATGTCTGCGTAGTGGTTAAAACCCTCAGGGCGTACATAGCGTGCGACGGGTAGGTGGTATTTACTGGGTGCAAGATATTGTCCGATTGTGATCATATCTACTTTGTGCATCCTAAGATCTTTGAGTGTCTGTTCAACTTGCTCATCTGTTTCGCCTAATCCGACCATAATGCCAGATTTTGTTCTGATATCAGGATGACGATGTTTGAATTTTTCTAATAGTGCTAGCGAATGGTGATAACATGACCCGGGTCGTGCTTGTCGGTAAAGTGACTCAACTGTCTCGATGTTATGGTTGAATACGTTGGGTAGTGATTGACTGATATGGTCGAGTGCAATATCCATACGCTTACGAAAATCAGGTACGAGAATTTCAATTTGTGTTTTCGGACACCGCTCTCGAATCGCATCAATACATGCAGAGAAATGTGCGGCGCCACCATCACGCAGGTCATCTCTATCGACAGAGGTGATTACAACATAGTTGAGTGCTAATTGGGCAATGGCTGTTGCTAGATTCACTGGCTCGTCGGGATCTAGTGGATCTGGTCTGCCATGTGCAACGTCGCAGAAGCTACAGCGGCGAGTGCATTTTTCTCCCATGATCATGAATGTAGCGGTGCCTTTGCTGAAGCATTCGGGCAGATTTGGACAGCTTGCTTCTTCACATACTGTGACTAACTTGAGTTTGCGTAACAGTGTTTTGAGTTCGCCGACTCTAGGGTCATGGGTTAACTTTATTTTTGCCCATGCTGGCTTGTCTAGATTATCACTCTGGGCACGCACAGGTATTTTGATTGGGATTCTACCCATTTTCTCTTTTGCTTTCTCTTTCAACTCTGTCACGGTTGTGCCTCTAATATTGGTATGCTTTTCTTGGTCTCAAGATCTATATTATACCGTTTACAGTGGCAGAATCCAATCATTGAAGGTTTGTTATTGGGCTTCATATGAAGGATTTATTTTTGGTGATATCAATGTGGGTGTTTGGCCAGTTTTGTGTGATTGATTGGATACACCGATCCATGACTTCTTGCAGGGATGTTGATGTATGCTCATTGATCTGCGTCATTTCTTGCTCTAGCCCGCAAGGTAAGATGGCGTCAAAGGCTGAGAGATTTGTATCAACATTGATTGAGAAGCCATGATAGGTGCGATTGTTTTTTATGCGTAAACCAATAGAAGCTATTTTTCTTCCATTTACATAAATCCCTCTATTTTTTCGATTGGATTCCGCATGAATATCAAATGATCTTAAGCAATCAATGATGATTTTATCAATACGCTTCACCAGTGGGCTAATGGATTGAAGGCTAGGTAATTGAATCATGAGGTAGCAGATCAATTGACCAGGCCCATGGTAAGTTATTTTACCGCCTCTGTCCGTGTCAACAATGGGGTGTGGTAGTCGTTGCCGTATTTCATCGGCTTTACTGAGTTTTCCACGCGTATAGACTGCTGGGTGTTGTAAAAGCCAGATTTGATCAGTATCTAGATGCTTTTTCCTGGAGAGTACTCGCATAGCCGACAATGACTCCGCATATTCCACTAGGCCTTTTTGGTGTATGATTAAGTTTTGGTTTAGGGTGGTGGGGTTCTTTTCCAGTCTGTTTTCTTCACCAAATGTTGAGTGGTTTTTCATTATTGTGCGATAAAGTGTTTGCTTAGGTAATCAATCTGGTATTGTAGCCATTCAAAAGGTTGTTGCCAAATAGGCTGGGTGGTGATTGTCCTATTTGCAATGAGGGGTTTTACGATGATCTTTGAGTCATTGATATATACCGTGTAGCTGCCGATAACTTGACCGGTATGAATAGGGGCTTTGAGTGATTGTGTCAACTGAAATCTTGTGTGTAATTTGCCGTGTTGGCGATCCGGTATACTCAAGTGAATGGGTTCTTTCAGCTGTGGACTAAGGTGGCTGTCCTGCCCATACCACACGCGGACTGCTGGTAGTTTATTGTCGTGAGCAATGGTGATGTTCTTGAACCGGTTTTGAGCATGATTGATCAGCTTCGTGACTGCAGCATCTCTGGCTCGCTCGCTTTTCGCGCCAAAAACAGTTGCGATCATGATTTGGCTATCACGCTCAGCGGCAGCCACTAAACAATT
>DBUY01000076.1:35933-50577 GCA_002308435.1 Proteobacteria bacterium UBA1278
CTACCCCGCTCAGCGCCAGCCACTAAACAATATCCTGCATTTTTGGTGTGCCCTGTTTTCAACCCGAACATGGTGTCGTCTTTCCATAACAGGCGGTTGCGGTTGTCCTGAGTAATATTGTTATACTTCATTGATTTAACTCTGGTATTTTTGAGAACATCTGGGTGCTGCTTGATCAATTGGGCACCGATTATGCTCATGTCGTATGGCGTGCTGTAATGATGTGTGTTAGGTAGTCCAGTCGAATTCATAAAATGTGTGTTCTGTAGTCCCAGTTTTTCTGCTTTCTGATTCATCAATACGGCAAATTTGTCCTCTGTTCCAGCAATATGCTCTGCGATTGCAACACTGGCATCGTTGCCAGAAACAACACTTATTCCTTTAAGTAACTGCCATACTGGTACTTCAGTCTCTGGTTCGAGGAACATTCTCGATCCCTCTGTTTGCCATGCTTTTTTTGAGATAAACACAGGCTCCTCCATTCGAATCAGCCCCTTGTCAAGATAGTCGTAGGCGATGAATAGTGTCATCAGTTTAGTCAAGCTGGCTGGGGGCATGCGCTCGTCTGCGTTGAGCGCCGCAAGCTGTGTGTTGCTTGACTGATTGATGAGACTGTATCCTGTAACTCCAAGGTTGGGTAGGGGGGTGGTAGGTGCTAGTACGATTGGTTTGTCTGTTGGCTCCTCCAGTACAATATTGGCTGCACATATGGCTTGACTCATGTAAGCGGCACACAAAACCATGAGTATTTGTGAGTGGATTCGTTTCATAGAAATTTATGATTATGTTCAGCGCTATGTTAGCCCAGATCGGCTTTATTGACAACCTGTGTCTTCATTCCATGCTTTGTTCATCGAATTTGATTTGTCGTTTTTTTTCTCGATCGATTCTGGTACAATTGCCTATTTAATCGGGGGTTTGTATGGATTACTTAGGTGGAATTCATGCGGTTAAGCAGCTTTTATCTCGATACCCAAAGCATGTTAAATTCATTTGGGTAGTACAACGATCACAGCACAGCAACTGGTTTTCTTCAGCGTGTCGCCAGCATGATGTGCCGTTATCTTATGTGAATAAATCTGATTTAGATGATCTGTTGCCTGATATTCGCCATCAGGGTGTGGTAGCCGAGTATACACAGTTGCCCACTCTTGGGCTTGAGGATTTGTGTGCACAGAGTCTACAGCGATCCAAAACACCGTGTCTACTGATGTTGGATCGTGTTCAAGATCCCCAGAATCTCGGTGCTTGTTTGCGCTCAGCTGCTGTTTTTGGTGTCGATGGTGTGATCATTCCAAAAGATCGTGCTGTTGGAGTCACGCCGACTGTGCTTAAAGTTGCGGTTGGTGCTGCTGCAATGGTTCCTGTTGTTCGTGTGGCCAATTTAACGCGGGCCATGCGCCTGCTCAAGGCGCAAGGATTTTGGCTTTATGGGACTGCTGAGACTGCGGATCAAACGATTACTCAAGCAGATGTCGATGTGCCCATCGTCTGGGTGATGGGTAATGAATCTAAGGGTTTAGGCCATCAGGTGGAACAACACTGTGATGTCATGTATCGAATTGATACAACAGGTTTTTCAACGTTAAACATAGCCACATCGGCGGGGATTGTTTTACACACTACGTTTTCAATGCGTGGGACTTCTCGATGAAGTAGTTCAAACGTGTTTTGACTCGAAAAATCCACGTATTCTGACCCCATCGTTTGTTTTTTGTGGCTTAGCGTGATAGACTATACCACCCTTGCTGGCATGGTTAGTGTTATGTCAGCTGATATAGCCATAAGGAGTTGATTTATGAAGCACTACGAAATTGTCATATTATTCCATCCAAACCAAAGTGAGCGTGTTGCCGAGATGCTAGCGCGTTATACCACGCAAATTACAGATCAATATCAGGGCACAGTGCACCGCGTCCAAGATCTCGAACGTAAGAAACTTCACTACACAATCAAATCAGCTCGCACGTCAAAAGCGCACTTTGCTGTCATGAATGTTTCATGCTCGGGTGCATGCATTGATTCACTCAAGTCTAACTTTAAGTTTAACGATGCGATCATCCGTTACTTGATCATTCTGCGTAGCGAAGCGATTACACAAAACAATGTTCCGTTGCTTGAGAAAGATGAGAAGGGTATGTTGTCTAAAGCTGATCGTGCGATGATGTCTGAGTCATTCACTGCTGAGGATATCTATCTGAATATTGCTTTCCTCAGAGAGTTTGTTCTTGAGACTGGGCGTATTATCCCCTGTCGTGCAGCTGGTATAGCGGTTAAACAACAACGTCAATTGAGTCGAGCAATCAAGTGGGCGCGATTTTTGGCCTTGATGCCATATTGTGATCGACATAGCTAGATCGACCATATGAGTAAGCACAACTTCCAGTCGACGTTAATTCGTTCGAATCAGCCTAATCGATACTATTGGGTTGCTATCACACTTTCTTTAGTTGAGGTGGTTTGTTTGCTTTTTGGGGATCAAGTTGAGTCACAACTGGGGCTCATTATCCCGTTTCGTCTGTTGATGTTTACAGCATTAGTTCGATGTGCTGAGAGCCGTGATCAGTTTTCTAATCGAGCTACTTGGTTGGCTTTACCATACATGGTTGCGTCGGTGCTTCATTATTCTATGAATAATGGTGAAGTGCCCGTATTTAGTCAGCTTTATTATCTATCTGCTTTTATTTCATTACCGCTCTTTGATGTTGTACTGGCTCAGGTTCGTTCTTCGGACTCGCTCGCCGGCGTGTTTGAGATGGTTTCTTTTGTCGCTTTAGGGGTTGTATCGATTATCCATATTTTCTGTAACGATGCGCTGGTGGTATTCTGGGAGTCTTTTCTCCGCAGTTATCTTCAGGCTGTGTTTCGGCTGACTCAATTGACTTTGTCGTCCTCAGACGTTGCGGCTGCTGTGCACGCTGCAGCCTACTCAATGACAGGACGGGTTGTTATTAGCCACATTCTATCGCCAATTATGGTTGCTTATATAGCGATATTAGGGGCTAAATCCTTGCGTGGCGATCGTGATCCTTGGTTCGATTCATGGCTATCAGCGAATATGGGATGGAGTACATTCTGGACGAGTGTATTTGTATTGATGAGTTCTTATGTCACGTTGTTGCTGAATCAATATCTCGGTATTTCATTGCCGGGTTTGGTTACAAACCAGTTCAGCGGTTGCTATGATCTCATTCGATTCATCCCTTGCATCTTTGGTTTAAGTTATTGTCATTACCAGATATTTCAACGAAATCAGCCATCCCGCGTCGTTTTTTTTACAAGTTTGGTTGTGTTTAGTATTCTTGGCGGTATGCTCTACGCACCACTGGCTTTTGTTGGTCTTGTAGACAAAGCCGTCGGTTTGCGCACCCCCCAGGTCAACCGAAAGCCTTCAGTACCACGTTCAACAACATAGGAGAACTATATGCAAGTAATATTACAGGAAAAAATCAAGAACCTTGGTTCTATTGGAGAAATTGTCGATGTTAAGCCGGGTTATGCCAGAAATTATTTATTTCGCTCCGGTAAGGCGTTACCAGCCACTAAGGATAATGTTGCGCGTGTTATGGAAAAAAAGAGCGAACTTGAAAAAGTTGAGCTTGCTAAATTGAAAGATGCTCAAAAGCGTGCTGAGCTGATTGAGAAATTGGTTACTGTTGACCTGGCGGTACCGACTAACGAGGAAGGAAAGTTATTTGGCTCTGTTGGCTCTAGTGAAGTAGTTGATCTTTTGTTGTCTAACGGGCAAGAGGTGACTAAGCAAGAGGTTTCTATTCTTGAATCACCAATCAGAGAAGTTGGAAAGTACACAATTGTTGTGCAGGCACATCCAGATGTAGCCGCCCACTTACACTTGAATTTGACATCTAGTACTGTTGCTGACCTCGAAGTATCAAAGTCTTCGACCACAGACAATCAGTCTGAGTCGCTTGACGGTGAAGGTGAAGGCGTCGTGGATTCCGAATCCAATGAGTCCAGCAACGCGCCGGTCGAAACATCTCCAAAGACTGATGTCTCTGAGTAAGCTGGTCTGAGTGTGTTCAGACACACTTTGACTGTTCTTACCTAAACCGCTAAACTGTTTTTCATGGAAAAGAAAGACTCATCAGCCAAAAAAGTACTGCCTTTTTCTCGGGAAGCTGAGAAAAGCCTTTTAGGCATCTTGCTATTACAGCCAGGGGCTTGGGACCGTGTCGAATCGGTAGCAGTTGCTCATGATTTTCATGATGTTAAGCATCAGCATATTTTTCAGGCGATTTCAGAGATGCAAACTCGCTCATTGGCTGTGGACATGCTGACCGTTGTTGAGTATCTTCAGAATCAATCTAAGCTTGATCAGGCTGGTGGTGAAGCATATGTTTATACGCTAGCTGACCAGGCACCTGTCGGTGGTAATGTTGCTGCTTATGCAGCAATCATACACGACAAGGCGGTTTTGCGCTCGTTGCAAGAGGTGGCGACACGAGTTGTTGACTCTGTTTATCATCCTGAGGGACGCACACCGGATGAGTTATTGCAGCAAGCCGAGGCAGATATTTTTTCTATCGCGCATACCCGATCTGAGCATGTTGGTATGGTTCCTATTGGGAATGTTCTTGCGCAAGCAACAGAGCGTATTGATCAACTTTATCACTCTGGTCAAACGATGACTGGTGCCCCAACTGGTTATAAAGATCTTGACAAAATGACTTGTGGTCTTCAAAAAGGCGATCTCATTATTATTGCTGGTCGACCCTCTATGGGAAAAACGATACTCGGCGGTAATATTTGCGAGTATGTGGCAATAGCAACAAAAAAGCCTTGTTTGTTCTTTAGCTTGGAGATGCCCAGCGAGTCTATTGTGATGCGGATGTTATCGTCACTTGGTCGTATCAAGCAAGAACGAATTCGTTCAGGAAAGCTTCGTGACGAGGATTGGCCAAGAATGACATCAGCGATCGGTTTGTTATCAGAAGCGCCGATTTTCATTGATGATACAGGTGGTATTTCGCCATCTGAGCTTCGGTCTCGGGCAAGAAAAATTGCCAGAGAGCATGGAGAACTGGGGGTGATTGTAGTGGATTATCTGCAGTTGATGCGGGTGCCTGAATTACGCGATAATCGTGTTCAGGAAATTTCGGAGATCTCACGATCGCTTAAGTTGATTGCAAAAGAGCTTAATGTGCCCCTGATTGCTTTATCTCAGTTAAATCGAAGTCTTGAGAGTCGTACCGATCGACGCCCTGTGAATTCTGATCTCCGTGAGAGTGGTTCCATAGAGCAGGACGCTGACGTTATCTCATTTATTTATCGAGATGAGGTTTATAATAGCGATAGTCCAGATAAAGGAACCGCTGAAATCATTATCGGTAAGCAGCGTAATGGTCCAATAGGAACTGTGAGATTGAGTTACATGGGTGAGTATGTACGCTTTGATAACTTTACTAATGAAGTCGTAATGGCCGGTTAAGTTAACCTTTTGAAAATGGAGTCATATTGTCATGAATGATCCGTCTGTTCATCAGCTATGGCCAAATAATGTTGTGAAATGGCGTAGTCGTCGCGGTATACTGGAGTTAGACTACATTCTAATGCCATTCTTTTCACGTTACTACTGCTCTGTGTCTGATGATGAGCGGTTGACACATCAATGGTTGTTATCACAAACAGACACTGATCTACAAAATTGGTTAGTTAGGCGTCAACCAGTCGCTTCACTGACGCTGGAACAACAAACATGGATTAGATACGTTCTGGGATGTGCCCAGACGATTTTTGCATCAAGTGCTATTGATAGCTGATAATGATTGGTGTCTGAGTGGTGGCCCAGACTGGTTGATTGACAAAAATGTTTTTAAAAACTTGATGGTTACTCCAGTGGTCAATCCATCTTTTTAGATTCGGCATCTGATGTTTGTCACACCACATCGGGTCATGGATTGTCAGTTGTCGTATGTTTGGAAAAAGTATAATGTCCGCGGGTGATGGATTTCGAAAGATGAATGACTGTTTTTCGAATTTCAGGTTTAATGCTTTGAGTAGTTGGTTGGCCTGAGTTGTTTCTGTTTCTAGAGCGTTATTCGTCTCTGGGTGGTTGTATTTAATTTGTCGTGTTGCTGGAATGAATTTGTGAATGAGTTGGTCGTATAACTCAAGAAACTGCTTGTCATCTAAAACTTCAGGGGTCTCCCATTCGTTTGGGGTGTGCTGCGTGAACGCATAACGAACAATGTCGATACTTTCATCGATTATACGTTGGTTTTTGGTGTCAACCCAGACCGGAACAGTGCCCTTTGGTGACGTTTCAAGAAAAGTAGGATGTTTATCTCTTAGGTTTATTTCACGATGAATGTGGCTGATTTTCGCAAAGGCAAGCGCCATTCTTGCTCGAATTGCGTATGGGCAGCGTTTGAAACTATAAAGGATGGGGTGACATTCTGACATTTTGATTTAATAGGCTTTTGAAATGAGTGCAAGTCGGCCCTTAGCTGATGGATTAAAGAGTGCCTGGCCTTGTTGTGGTTGGTCAAATATTTCTGGATCTGGGTAACACCGTATACTGACTTTGTACTGCTCCTGGAGTCTGTTTTCTCTGGCATCATCATCGCTCCAGTAAATCAACGCTGGAGACGGGTTGCTCTTGCTAAAATGCTGATCCAAAGCTGATTCTGTTAAGATGATAGGGCATTCAGATGGGCTTAGTCGCTTGTTTGCTTGTGCGAATAAATCCGTATGCATCTTTTCAAGCCATGTTGTTACCTGATCAATAAATGTTTCCTTTGCGATATATTCTTTTTTGTGGCCTGGAGATACTCTCAGTGAATAGCAGACTTGATCATTATGATGTTCTTTCATGCCAATCTCACAGCGGATTGGTACGCCTTTTTTTACCCAATGCCACTTTTTTTCACTGGGCTTTCTGTCTTTTGTATCGATCATAACACGCAGTTTTTCATGGTGGTAGTGTGCTTTTTCGAGCGCCTCCTGAATTGCCTTACAATAATCGAGTAACTGTTTTCGATCTGCCTCATCTCGTATGATTGGGATAATCACGATGTGGTACGGAGTTATCCTCGGTGGACAGATTAACCCGTCATCGTCAGCATGTGTCATGATTAAGCCGCCAATCAGACGCGTGGTGACGCCCCAGGATGTGGTATGGACGTATTGACGTTGTTCATCAGCGTCTTGAAATTGAATCTCGCAACTTTTTGCGAATGTTTGTCCAAGATAATGTGAGGTTCCCATTTGAAGTGCTTTTTTGTCTTGCATGATACCTTCTATTGTGTAGGTCTCAACAGCACCAGGAAACTTTTCATTTTTGGATTTTTGACCGGTGATAATCGGTATCGCTAACCTATCTTCACAAAAATCTTTGTAACATGCCAGCATCTCACGGGTATGATCATGTGCTTCTTCTTCGCTTGCATGCGCAGTATGTCCCTCTTGCCATAAAAACTCTGATGTCCGTAGAAACATTCTCGTGCGCATTTCCCATCGCATGATGTTTGCCCATTGATTCATCAATAGGGGTAGGTCTCGGTGTGACTGAATACGTTGCGCGAAGACGTCTCCAATAACCATTTCGGAGGTGGGGCGTATGACCAGTGGCTCTTCTAGCGCTGATGCAGGGACCAGTTCACCGTTGTCTCCTTTTTTTAATTTGGTATGTGTGACGACTGCACATTCTTTGGCAAACCCATCAATATGTTCAGCTTCTCTTTCAATGTGGCTTAATGGAATGAGTAGAGGGCAATAGATGTTTTCATGCCCTTTGCGCTTGATTTCGTCGTCTAGAATTCGTTGTATTCTTTCCCAGATTGCATATCCCCAAGGATTTATAATCATGCAACCGCGCACTGGAGAGACTTGCGCGAGATCTGCTGCGATGATGACTTCTTGGTACCACTGAGGGTAGTCTGTTGCTCTAGTTGGTTGAATGGCGGTTCGCATGAATATTTGACTGAGGAAATGTGAATAAACTACCATATATCGCCAGTTTATTCAAGATGACGTCCATAGTGGTTGATCAAGTGATCCAGTGTGCGTTGAAGACAGGTGTGGCAGATAGCCTCTGATTGTATTTGCTATTTGTATTATGTTGCCACTTCTGGTTTCCAAATAATGCGATGGGTATGTAGAGAAAGGTGACGATTGCGCTTAGGTAGAGTGATTGATCGATAAATAACCTAATCAAAAGAATATCGTATATAATCCACACAATCCAACATGCTTTCTTTCTATTGGCAGCAAATAAATATGCAGAAAGGTTTAAAACACTTAGCACAACTTGATTACTGATTGTCGATAGCCATATTTTTTGGATCAAAAAGCCGATTAGACAGACGCTAATTAATCCAATATATAGCCATTTTGGGGAGATTTCTGCTTGTTTTTGTTCACCTGGGGTCGATTTCCAACGCAGCCAGGCATAAATGCTTAAAACCAATGTGATACATTTACTTGATGCTAAAATATGAAGCGCTAGCGAATTAAGGATGATTATTTTAAGTACGGCGCCGCATATACTGAGTAGCCATGCACTACGCATCTTGTTGGCTAGCATGAAGCAGCTGGTGAGACGAATTGCTGTTAACGCGATATCTGTAATCATCATTTAAATCGTCGACTAGATTGCTTATTATAACATGATTCGTTGTATGTACTCAATTTTTGGTAATCGCGATGTCTTCGGGTACTTGAAAAAAACTATTCAATGATGCTGATAATGGGTGCATATTGGCTTGCGTCTCAAACTCAAGCTCGACTGGATATGCTGTGTGTTTGACGTTGATGATACGGCTTTTTTTATTATTATTAGCATGACTATGCTTCATCAAGAATTTAATCATCCCCCATTCGCCTTCTTCTTCAACTAATTGAACGCGTTGTCCACTTTTAAGCACGATGGCTAAGCCGAACCTTTCCTTTGCGTGAGGCCATTTTACATGAACTGGGCTTGTCTGGCCCGGTTTGATTTGTTGTCGTGCATGATCTTGGGTGATTTCAATTGCCTGTACTTGATCGCTCGCGTGACGGTATCGAAGCACGCCTTCAAACCATAGTGTAGGGGTATTGTTGGGATAAAACATTTTTTGAATAATTGTTGTTCCCATGATAAAAGATGGGATATTCGGATTAAATGGTAATGATTTACCGTGTAGTTTTTTCCACTGATGCCCATTTTCTTTGTGTGTATCTATGAGAGGATGTAGATATTTCAGGTGAAAGCCATTCATAATGCCCTGGTTATTGAAGAAATCATTGAATGTTTCGAGTGGTACGCTTCTCTCTGCATGGATAGCAAATGGGAAATTTGCTTGTAGTTCCTCTTTATAGGGCGTGTGGATGGTGTGTTTCCATGTCTCGTTGAGTAGTTTTGAAACAGAGTTTATGATGCATTCTTCAAGAGATTGTATCGTATGCTGAGAAATTTGATCTAACTCACGGTAAGCTCGAGGCCATGTCTTATCACTCTTATCCGTTGATAGCAGTTGTTCAAGTAACTGCAATGCTGCCATGTCAGCGTTCCGACTTTGGTTAATCTCTTGGGTTAGTTGCGTGACCTTGGTGAGCACTTTCTTATATACTTTCTCGTCGAATCTCTGGAGTTGTGATAATAGATGATCATAATCATGCTTAGTGTCAGCATCGAATGTATTTGATTGCGGTTTAATTGAAATCAGTTCTTTCTGGGCCTGTTGCATACTACTTGCTATGAGATTGGTATTTTTAGAGAGGTAATCTACTTTTTTTTGCAGGGTTAGTATGTTGTCGTTTTGTAATTGTGTGGACATCGCTTTTCTGTATATTGTCGCAATCTGTCCAAATGCTTCTCTTTGTATGTTCTGCTGCACAGTTTTTACACAATTCACTGGGGAAAAATTGGGAATTGGCGCGATTGTATGGATGCGATTAAGTGCTTGGCATGCTTGTTGACTCATTCCGTCAGCTTCTTGAATCTGTTTTAGCGCATCATACTGATAGAATTCCTTATTAATGGATTCGATAACTGTTTTATTAATAGGTAGATTCGGGCTGATGACTATTTGTTTCTGTATTTTCTTGATCAAGTAGCCGACTTCCTCAAGCTGGTCGCTGTTGAGGGGGAGTATTTGTGAGTCAGTTATTTTACTCATCAATGTTATGATAGCTGCTGGTTCTGCAACCAGTATTTTGACAATATTTGGTGTCAACGTAGATGATTTTTGAAGACTAAGTAACCCAAGTGCTTGCTTTTGGCAGTTTGGCTGACGCAATAGATCACATTGATTGATGTCAGCATCCAGTGTCTGCTTAACAATGTCCCATACGCGGTTGAGCTGGTCTTGTCGTGTATTTGTTCTTTGAGCGGTGTAGGTACTTTTCTTGGTGGCGGCGAGTGCTTGTGTGCTGTTGGATTTTGTTTTTGAGTCCAGGGTAGTCGGCCTATTCTGTGACGGTTGTAATGGGACAGTAGATGGTTGATTGAACTCTTGTATATTGGATTTACCGGTCTTGGTCCCCTGGAAGAAATAACTGGTAGACTCTTGTAAAGGGCGAACTACAGTTTGGTTTAGTGATATATTGCTTGTGCTCCAGGATAGTAGAATAATGCCGAGTAAGACGATTTGTTGAAGCTTTTTACTCGGTTGCCAAATGGTGTGTTGATCAATTGTCGCGAGAAGTTGCTTATTGAAATAGCTTTGTTTTTGAGATTTATAAAATTGACTGATGTGGTTGTGATCTGGGGTCTCTTGTTGATTGCGCTCTGTATGTGACGTGAAAAACATACCGGCAATCGGGTTCTTGACACAGGTTTTGAGGCTGTAGAGAATTTGAATAATTTTTGGTTTTAATGATTTGAAGTTCTCATGAAAACTATGCATTTTCTCAACATCACTGTGGTCACCAAGTGCGACTCGTTCTAACTGAAAAATAAGATATGCTTCAATATCATTGGCTACTCGGTCTAACTCAAGTTGTATATCAGCCTTCTGTTGCATTTTTGGGGGTATAGTGAATCCAAGTGGACGATTAATATCTTCTTTATCAATACTCTTGAAAAACTCATGAAAGCCAGATAGATGGTCTAATCCAGTAATAATGAAAAACAGTGGGGCAGTGCTGGTGCTTTGTGTTAAATTTTCAATTTGTGCGCGTAGTGCAGCGATACTTTGAGTTGGGTGGGATTTTTTTTCATTGAGAATACTTTGTATTGATAGGACAACAACTAAACCATTAAACCCAGTTGCACAATGATTCCATTTGTGTAGATTGAGCACATTACGCCAATAGTTCGTCTGTAGTTGTTTGGTGTCGTTATTGACGGGCATTAAACATGTAGTTTCTAGTAACGTGTGTTGTTTATATGACCAGATGGAGTGTGTGACTAGGCCCTTATCTTGATATTCAAAACTAGATTGCCGCTCAGATGATCCTGCATTGATAAGCATCTGAGACTTTCCCCCGTGCTTATTTCCAATGACTAAGAAAGTTTTTCGTTGAAATATGTTTTTATAGCGCTCGTGCCAGTGACCAGTGAGATTGTTTTGAAGTCTAGTTTGTGTATGTAGTGCCCACAGATAATAGGTGTTATGTTGATTTAAAACTGAGGATAAGCTATGAGTCAGTCTCCTGGTCACCCAAATGACTATACAGATGGATGCGATGACGGTTTCAGACCGTTCTCTTGCAGCGCCGAGATGAGTGATCAACGGGATGAGTGTTGCTAGTCCAAGGCACAAAATCGTAGCGTTTGCGCCGTGGACTTTGACAGACTTCAGTTTATCTTCCAGCATTGGATTACGCGGTACACGCTCCGAGCAGACTGTATGGGAATAGTTTAGCAAGAATAATCCCAAAGGTCATGCCCAGTGCCAGATAACTCGCATAATGGGTAGATATTTGTTTCTCTTCGCCAATGAACAGTTTCTTGGCTATTTTTGAATAACTAGGCTTACACTCTATGCGATAATGATGATTTGCTACAAGATGAAACACGTTCGCCTGCGATTGCATGAGCTCGCTTGATAGACGGTCGATCGGATGGATCATCAGATAATGAAGGACACAAATCGGCTTTTTCTGATTTGTGAGGTTGAGTACTGCAATACTCGTATTGATATGATGAAAGTGACGTTTGGCTCGTGCATTGCGTTGAAGTGGGTTATCCGACTCGTTAATTTGCAGCTCTAACCATTGTTGCATTGATAATTTCAGTGACTTTGCGGTTTGCGTATTTGCGATCTCAATATCTACCGTGTGCTGCCACTTTCTGAAAAGTTGTTGAAGTTGTTGTTGAGTCGCTATGGATCGATGCTTTAGAAAACGCAAAGTATGGGAAATGACTGTGAGTGTACATGATCTGAGATCTTGGTTTTCAAAGCCCAGGTGACTCGAGTTTTTCATCAAAATGTTGTTAGATGTCGCAGTTTTTTCTATTGAAATATGTTCTATTGGATTGTGCATTGTTTCTATCTTTCATTTAAAATTTTACATAGCTTACCTGAAATTTTAGCCATGTGGAATGGTGCGACAGCACTATTTTCTTAAGTCTATCATCCAATGAGACTTTAATTTATATATTATAAAAAATGTATTAATTCATATACATGTATATAATTTGTGCAAAATCAATTGCTTCAAATGTGGTGGGATTGATGAGTGCTATGTTGCCACTTCTTTTCGTTCTTGCAATGCATGGAACAAGGTGTTCGTATTTAAAAACTCAAGCTCAGTACCAATTGGGATTCCAGCAGCCAGACGCGTGACCTTAATTTGATCTGGTAAGTGGCTCACAATATAATGTGCCGTTGTTTCCCCCTCTATCGTTGCATTGGTAGCGAGTATGATTTCATCAATTGGCTCGCTGTGTATGCGTGACAAGAGTGTTGGAATGTTGAGCTCTTCAGGACCTATTTGATCGATGGGGGAGAGATGTCCAGATAATACAAAGTAGACTCCTTGGAATCCACCAGTCTGTTCAATTGAGATTAAATCAGACAGCGTTTCAACAATGCACAAAACATGTTGATTACGTGTGCTATCGGTACATATTTTGCAGGGATTTGCGTCTGCAAAATTTTTGCATCGATCACAGGTTACAATATTGTCAATACATGCTTTTAGTCCATCAGCCAGCGCGATAGCTTGAGACTGCTTGTATTGTAATATATGAAGCGCCATCCGCTGGGCAGACTTTGGTCCAACGCCAGGTAGTATCGTCAATTTCTCGATGAGGTTTTTAAGAACACTCGGTAGTATGTTCATTGTGTAGGCTAGGTTTTGCTATTCTCAGGTGGGTCTTGAATATTCTGGCTGATCATTTTGAACGCTTCTTGACGACGGTTCTCAATTTCCTCTACGCCCATATTAATGACAGTTTGCACATGACCGAGTAGGTCACTAGCGGCTAACTTGTTGGATGGACTATCGGGATCTAAGAATATTTTTTCAATTTTGTGCGTGCCCCGTATTTCAACTTGGATGCCATTTTTTCGGACAGTAAACACATTTTTCGTGATTTCTTCTTCCAGGTTGCCCATCGCTTTTTTGATGTAGTTCGCTTTCTCAAGTAAGCTGCTCAGAGATGGGTCTGATGTACTGCTCATGAAGGTTTCCAATTGGTTCATCCCAATCCTAGCATAGCTATTGGTCATTGCAACTGCATGTGCAGCATCATCAGAGTGACTATTTGGATTTATGCAGAATTATTCTGATATTCCCTACATGCCTGCTGCTTACTTTGCGCTAATCTGATATCAGTCAAGCAGAAGAACGTATGCCTGAATATTGTCATTTGATGGTATCCAGCACAGGCGAGATGGTCAGACTGACCACTCGACAACTGTACTGGTATAATCCAGGCATGAACGCATGCCTAATGCGCATGCTTTTTCATCAGAAAAGATCGCGCATGTATTAGAATGCCATGGTTGCGCCTATATACCCTGCGGAGCCATCATTTTTCTGAACGCCTTTTTCAGTCGCATCGTGGGTATAGCCAAGGATTGCTGTCACTCCACGTGCAACTGCGTAGGTTACTGCCGCGTGTGTGCTATCGACACGATCAGTTGATCCAGCACCTACTGCTTCTGAAGTATTAGTGCGAGACATGTCGACTTTAATAGTAAAACCATCAATGACGTAGCCTACACCCGCTGTAATTTCGTTATAACCGAAGCTCTTCGCACCAACCATATCGGTAAAGTCTCCTTCTTCGGTTTCGGTTTGACCAGCTTTAATACCAACCGCAAACGTAAAACCACCCATGTCTGGCATACGATACCCCACACCCACATCGCCATGTTGTGTAGAGCCTGCATCCCAAAAGTTATCAGCGGTTGAAGCATTAGCGGCAAGTGTTATTCCATTAGATACCAAGCCCATTGTTGCATCAAACGTATTCGCGTCGGGAAAGTCCTCATTGTACGTTTTATGAGATAGAGACGCTGCTCCAAAGATGAATGTACCGTAGTTGCCAGTAAACCCACCCCCATAGCTGATTCCAAATGTTGAACTTTTATCTGCATCCGTGTTGTCGTTATCCAGTGTTTCCGTTGCGTAGGAAACAGACAATCCCGCAGCAACGGTGCTCGGAAAATTCAAATCGACCTTATCTGTTTCCTGCGCACTATTATTAGTACCGCTCTCAGGACCGTCAAAATAAGCCGACCCCGACACA
>DBUY01000015.1 GCA_002308435.1 Proteobacteria bacterium UBA1278
TGCTATTGACCTACACCGACCTGTGCTGGTAATACCTGGACGAATCGATCAACCGCAAGCGATGGGTTGCCTACAACTCATACAGGACGGCGCACATTTAGTCATAAGCGCCACTGACTGTCTTGCTATTATGAACAAAGAATATCCACACAAACAATATCAACTCACCATGAACGAACACAAAATTAGACAGTAATCACAAGCAACACAACCTATTAAAAACACGGCAATAGCATAATAAATCCACAAAAAATAATATTTTAAAACGAAAAAGCTTGCAAAAATTCACATAATCTGTATTTTCATGCATACCATCAGGACATTTTTGAAGAAATGGTTAAATCGCTTGTTATCGTTGAATCACCAGCCAAAGCCAAGACATTGGAGGGCTACCTAGGGAAAGACTACAAAGTCCTGGCCTCCTTTGGCCATGTGCGCGACCTAGAAGCCAAAGAAGGTGCAGTAGACCCTGAGAATGATTTTTCTATGCGCTACGCCCCGGTTGAAAAAAACCAACCACAGGTCGACAAAATTGTTAAAGCACTGAAAAAATCAGACCAGTTACTCCTCGCAACTGACCAAGACCGAGAAGGAGAAGCGATCTCCTGGCATTTAATGGAGATGCTGAAAGATAGCGGTTGCCTAGATGGAAAGTCAGTTGCACGTATTGTTTTCAACCAAATCACCAAGAAAGCGATCCTCGAGGCTGTTGCACACCCAAGAGAGCTGTCACAAGAACTGATTGATGCCCAACAAGCACGGCGGGCTCTAGACTACTTGGTTGGATTCAAGCTGTCACCATTATTATGGCGAAAAATACGAACTGGCTTGTCAGCCGGTCGTGTACAAAGCCCTGCACTAAGAATGATTGTCGAGCGTGAGCTCGAGATTGAAGCATTTAAAAGTCGAGAGTACTGGTCAATTGCCGGCGATTTCAATGCAGATAATGCCCCAATCAATGCAAAACTTGATCAATTTCAAAAAGAGAAACTCACACAGTTTAGTATTGAAAATGAGCAGCGCGCAACCGAAATCGCAACAGTCATTCAAAAAGTTAAGAAGGATGACTGGCATGTCATAGAAGTTAAAGAAAAAACCCGAAAAAAAGAACCACCGGCTCCATTTATTACCTCTACCCTTCAACAGGAAGCCGTCAAAAAACTCGGCTTTACCTCATCGAGAACGATGCGTACAGCACAGTCATTGTATGAAGGAATAGCCATTAATGGCGGCACGCCGACTGGTCTGATTACGTACATGCGTACTGACTCCATTATGCTTGCCGATGAAGCAATTGACGCCATCCGTAGCCACATCAAAAAGCAATTTGGCGCCCAAGCCCTGAATCCAAGTATCAGAAAGTTTAAAAACAAATCAAAAAATGCGCAAGAAGCTCACGAAGCGATACGACCTACCGACATTACGCGCAACCCAGACAAGCTCAAAGAAAGCCTCAGCGCTGATCAATACAAGCTATACCGGATGATTTGGCAAAGAACAATTGCTGGTCAAATGATTGCAGCGACGATTGATCAAGTTCGAGCAGACATCAGTGATCATCAGCAAACCGCTATATTCAAAGCCACTGGAAGCAGTATTCGTGACCCGGGATTTCTGAGAGCCTATCAGGAAGGCATCGAAGGTGCAGAGGTCAATGATGCGCAAGAGACTTATTTACCTCAACTGCAAGCTGGACAACCATGTCCACTCGTGGCCGTAAAAACCAAACAGCATTTCACAGAGCCACCCCCACGATATTCAGAGGCAAGTCTGATTAAAGCGCTCGAAGAGCATGGCATCGGGCGCCCTTCAACATGGACAAATATCATATCTACCATTGTGAATCGTCAGTATGCTTTGTTGGATAATAAACGGTTCAAACCAACTGATGTTGGTCGCGTAGTTAATAAATTTCTCACAACTTATTTTGAACATTATGTTGACTATGAGTTTACTGCTCAACTCGAGGATGCGTTGGATGCAGTGTCGCGCGGAGAAAGTGATTACAAACCGCTGCTCAATGATTTTTGGGAACCGTTCTCAAAACTACTGGTCAAAATTGACGACACAGTGCAACGGAAAGACGTTACCGAAGAAAAAACCGATGAAACCTGTCCCGACTGCAAAAAACATAAATTAGTGATCAAGCTGGGACGAAATGGCCGTTTCTTTGGTTGTAGTGGATATCCAGATTGTAAATACACCAGAGCATTTGCAGAAACAGAAGCAGATAAAGAGGAAGCAAAGGCTGCACAAACAGTTGTGGAGGGCAGAAAATGCCCAAAATGTACCGCCGATCTTGTTATTAAAGAAGGTCGATACGGAAAATTCATTGGCTGTAGTAAGTACCCAGAATGTAAATTCATCGAGTCTCTTAACAAACCTGAAGACACCGGGGTAACTTGCCCATCATGCAAAGAAGGTAGCCTATTGAAACGTCGTGCCCGTAGAGGAAACTTCTTCTACTCTTGCTCACGATACCCAAAATGTAAATATATTGTATCGCATCAACCCCTAAATGAGGCATGCACCAATTGCAATTACCCAATCACCATGCTCAAAGTGACAAAAACAAAAGGTGAACAAATCGTCTGTCCTGAGTGCCAACACACGCGACCAAAAGATTGAGGGCACAACACCCTGGCACAAGTTAGTATGAGTCACAACTTTTTACTGGCTGTCTCGACTAGATGGGTAGCACAACCACCATTTTCAGCATTATCTGAAACTTCTACCGCCAACTTAGACACACCTCGGCTATAAAGGCATCTACTCGGCACAGCACCTTTGGACTTAGGAAAAATATCACAAGGATGGAAGTTTGCCTGCCTACGTAAGCTAGACCTTCTTCTTCGTTTACCGACAGTAGAATGGCATGACCTATCTTGTAGTTGACGCGTCAATTCGTTAATAAATGCTACTGCAGCACAGAGCCACAGGTGATCAGCTGGGGAATGAGAACTCGAAGATAATCTGAGCAATTGGTCTTTAGTCAGGAGCAACTCAGATTGTAGTCTCGTCTGCTCAGAAAAATACATAAATCAGGCCAGCAAAAGAGAACGAATTAAACGTGGCAACCTCAGAGGAGACTTTTCACAAAAGGGACTCTAGAGCACTCTTAAATTCTGATACAAACATAGAGCGCTCTCTAAGGCTGAGTCTAACTACCTAGATTTACACGTAGAAATATGGTTGGTGCCAATCTCGCATTCAAGGTTATAGTGGTCCTGTTTTAATTTGGCACCACTGTGTACAGTGTGTTTATTCCCCGCAGGATGCGTATGATGCTCAACGATATAGGTCGCATAAAAGTCATCGGTATTAAGAGGGACTTTTCCAGATGACTTTGCCAACTTACCATTCGTAGACGCAGGGACATTTACTGAAGTAACGTATGCCATCAATCCATTTGATGACTCTTCCTTAGGGGTATATACAGTGAATTGGTGAGGCTTGTTTGATTTATTGATGAACGTATAATTCCCCATCTCTTGTGCAAATGACACTGCAGATAGGGTTAATGCAACACCGACTGATAGAATAGATCGATTCATTGAGACTTTCCTTAAAGTTATAGTCTTTGATTATACTATCGCTAAGTCTAATTTCAACCACTAATTATTGTTCAATCGAACAAAGATCTACTGCAGAGAGAACATCCATAAATGCGTTGGGGAATCGATCAATGGCAAGATCACAATATCTGTTGCTCAATTCAGGGATTGATCGATGTGTATCATGAGCATATCACCATTGATATTGAATCAGGCAGCAACAATGACTTCAAAGCTTTACCATGAATACCACAATATCTGTATCACTGATCATCACATCAGCAATACTAAATACGGCACGTATCACACTGAACAAAACATACAACCCATCACAGAACACCAGAACAGTGATGACTTTTAAACCATATGAGGGCCAAAAAATCACAATACCTTAAGTCATTATGGCTCCATACCCGAGTTGTTGCATCACGAAATGAGAAAGACAATCCAACAGTGATTCGTGTACAAGCATCAAATACAGTGGTTCAAAGCTAAATGAACAACACCAGGATTATCGTTACGACCTATCGAGAAGTCTTACAGGTTGAACGATGATCCCTACCAACCGTACATTTTATCGTCAAGTGGCGTCTTCTCTGGGTGTGCATATTGGTCTGTGCACCATCTGGATGTGAGACATGTCTGACAATATAAGCAGGATAGATATGTTTATCATGAACGGGGATCTGACCAGAGACTGAGGCGGGTTTTCCCATAGTTTTTGAGGGTAAGCTGATGACCTTAACGTGAAGATCCTCTATTTCTTGAGTACTGGGATTAAATGCCTTTACAGTAGCAAGCACGAACTGATGTGGTCTACTAGATTGATTTTCAAAGATATAATTCGCGACACCGGCATAAGAGCTTACACATAGTAACAATATCGCAGAAATAAATTTATTTTTCATACAGTTCCGTATTTACTTGAGTGTGGAAGCCTAACAGAAAAGCCTTCACATGTAAATCCAATGCAAACGGTCGCAATGTCTATTCAAGAAGCTCAACATACCGCAGCACGCATGAGCAACTATCCTAATCGTCAAGATCACGAAAGATGATGAATTGAAACGCGCAACGACAATGGCAGTTAAGACGCTATGCTTAACCATGACATCATGAAGAAAGAGCGTGATTAGACAATCTGATGATGCAAAGCAGCGAATTTCTTCTTACCAACTGCCAAACGGAGAGTGGCCGAGGCTTGAAAATGTGCAGCCGTAAAGCTAAAACTAACATCAAGAATTGGCTCACCATCAATTTTAACAGAACCCTGCTCAATTAGTCGACGCGCTGCGCTATTTGATGATGCAAACCCAAGGGTCACCATTACGCTAGTCAATGTCACCGACTTAGCTAAGTCTGCTGTTGAAAATGAGAACTGAGGCAATTGATCTCCCAAACCAACACCACTAAATGTTGCCTGAGCAGTCTCTTCAGCCTGCTGACGTAAGGCCTCACCGTGACATAATCGAGTTGCTTCATTTGCCAATAGCGTTTTCGCCTCATTCAACGCACTGCCTTCCAATTGAGATAACTCGTCAATTTGTGCCAATGGCAAATCAGTAAATAATTTCAGAAAACGTATCACATCAGCATCTTCCGTGTTACGCCAAAACTGCCAGTAATCATAGGCCGGCAACCGATCATGTCGAATCCAGATCGCCCCCTGTGCAGTCTTACCCATTTTCGCACCACTAGCGGTTGTAATCAGCGGTGCGGTCCAACCAAATAGTGACTCTTGGCGAACCCGTCGACCCAGATCGATACCGCTCACAATATTACCCCATTGATCACTCCCACCAAGCTGTAACTGACAATCGAAGCGCTTATTGAGTTCAACAAAGTCATATGCTTGCAACAGCGTATAGTTGAATTCTAAAAAAGATAAAGGCTGATCCCTATCCAGTCTTGATTTAACACTATCAAACGTCAACATACGATTAATACTGAAGTGCCGACCGAAATCTCTTAAAAAATCCAGATAGCCCAACTGATCTAACCAGTCCGCATTATCAACCATCACAGCGTCAGACGCCCCGTCACCGAACTGCAAAAACTGCTCAAAAATTGACATAATACGTTGCTTATTGTCCGCAATAACCTCAGGCGTTAACAACTGTCGCTGCGTGTCCTTACCAGATGGATCACCGATCTTTGTCGTTCCACCACCCATGAGAACGATGGGTTTGTGGCCGTAATGCTGCAACCAACGTAACATCATGATCTGTATGAGATTACCCACATGTAGACAATCAGCAGTCGCATCAAACCCGATGTACGCGACAATTGGCGCACCCTGAACACGCTTATCAAGCGCACTGATATCTGTGCACTGCTGCAAAAAGCCACGACTTTGTAAACACTTTAGCAACTCAGAACGACACTCAAAATCCGTCATAAAACACTCCACCAGCAATAGAAAAACCAGACAAATGCTACCACAAGTGCTATATAAAAAATAGACAACAACAATGATTATTAGTCACATAATAAGGAGAGCAGCCATGCGCCACCAGTATCAAAAGACCCTCCAAGAGTTTGATCTGCGGCTTACAGAAGTTTGCTCTGCAACCCGAATTGATGCTGCACTTGAAAAACAACGTGAAATGATTCGCCTGCTTGATGACTTTGCAGAGCAGATGCACTTAGACCATATCGAGCGCGATGAACTCATTGAAATCAACCACGCCATGAAAGATTTGTTGAATGATTCAGTTCGTAACCGCAACCATCTTGGCGACTTCAATGCGGTCTACGAGGAACAAAATGACGAAATAATCGACCAAATACGGGGTATAATTACCCGTATCAGCCGTATTTTAAGAAAACGATTCCCCAACTAAGAGGCCAACTTGGTCACATAATAGATTATCTCGGCTATATCATCGCCCTGAATATCCATTGTGATTGATAGAAAACCAGTCCGTTTTATGATAAAATCGTATAAAATCATTACCCTTTTCCATGAACACCATCCAACAAGCAACCGCCGCACTGCATGCTGGTGAGGTAATCGCCTACCCAACCGAGTCAACATGGGGACTCGGCGTTGACGCCAATAATCTAAATGCCGTAACAAAACTCAATCAGCTTAAACAACGCCCAAACTCTAAGGCATTCATCGTCCTAGTACACAATATCAACATCATTAAACACTGGCTAGATTTTGACGCCCTGCCGGAGACCCTTGACACCAATACTGGCTGGCCTGGGCCTATCACTAAGTTGTTCCCAACAACAGCAAACTGCCCATCATGGTTATCTCTAGACAATCGAATCGCTGTGCGTATCAGTGCACATCCAACCACTGCTACACTGTGTGAGCATTTTTGTGGCCCCATTATTTCAACGAGCGCCAACCGATCAGGTCAACCTGTGTTAACGTCCGCAGAAGCAATTCGAGCCAACTTTCAGAGCCACATTCACAGCATTGTTGACGGAACGCCAGGGCATCGGCCACCAACCACCATCATCTGTTTGAGCAGCGGACAAAAAATACGCTGAACAACTGACCCAACAGATTCACTGACAGATTGTTCGATTTAATCAAATCAGACATCAATCCCTACGCATCACGCATACCACTCAACACCCAGAGACGACTTAAACCGCTGATGCCCCCACATGTATTCACCCGGATGTCGTGCAATCAGTTTTTCAATATATTGAGCTAAAGAAACCGTAAATGCATGCACAGATTCATTCGGTAATCTCAAGCGCTCGATCTCAATCACCAGCTCTGCTCCTTCATAATAAGAATTCATAAAGTACACCCAACAACCTGTTAACTTCTGCAGCGTATAGGGCGCGGTAGTAAATTGAGCCGGCACACCAAACCAGGTCGTCTCGATTGAGCGATTCTTGCCATAATCTTGGTCTGGATAATAAAACACGGTACGTTTATCTTTCAACCAGGTGATAAACTGACGGGGGTTGGTTCGTAGACTCATCTCAAAACACTGACCTCGACCACTTGCCATCATCGCACCGACGAAAGCAGATTGACTCTCTCTGGCCACGCCACACGCTCGCATGTGCATACCAACCAACCGAGCATCCAACTCAATATGTTGTGAATGTTTTGCCAGTAATAGTACCCCTCGATCACCGGATTTTTGAACAGCTAATAACGCATTCAAACCAATAATCCGATGCGGAATATGACGCTTAATTTGTACTGATGTCCAGAACCAGGCAACCAGTGTATCAAATACCGACAGTCCAGTGCCTGT
>DBUY01000049.1:0-593 GCA_002308435.1 Proteobacteria bacterium UBA1278
TTTTGTTGCAAGGGCATGATTTTTAATATAAAATATTTAAATTTTCCCTGATGCATACTGTACAAATTGCGCCAATGATGGGGTACACTCATCGGCATTATCGTTATTTGATGCGCCGTCTTTGTCCTGATGTGTTGCTCTACAGCGAGATGGTCACTACAGGGGCGCTGTTACATGGTGACCCTGCACGTCATTTGGCCTTGGATATGAGTGAGACTCCGGTGGTACTACAGTTAGGTGGTCATTCACCGTCGGCCTTGGCTGAGTGTGCTGTACTGGGGCAGCAGTATGGTTACGCCCAGATTAATCTTAATGTTGGCTGTCCGTCATCACGGGTACGAGAAGGCGGAATTGGTGCTAGTTTGTTTAAAACGCCGCATGTTGTCGCGGATTGTGTCGCTGCTATGGTTGATGCAGTCGATATACCGGTGACTGTGAAGTGTCGTATTGGCGTGGATGATCATGACTCGATGGCGCATTTACTCGATTTTTCTCGCCGTGTCGCTGATGCGGGTGCGTCGTCTCTGATTGTACATGCGCGTAAAGCGTGGCTCAATGGATTAAATCCGAAGCAAAATAGAACTATACCGCCA
>DBUY01000049.1:837-7840 GCA_002308435.1 Proteobacteria bacterium UBA1278
TTGCATGCAAGAAAAGCAATACTAAAAGGCCTAAATCCCAAGCAAAATAGAACTATACCGCCACTTCGATATGATTTGGTAGCAAGATTGGCAGAGCAGATCACAATTCCTGTTGTCTTAAATGGCGGTATTCGATCACATGAGGCGATATCTCAGCATTTAACTTGCTTTTCAGGTGTTATGATTGGCCGTTGGGCTTGTGATGATCCTATTGGATTTGCAAAGCGCTATGTTGATCATCCGCAACGTTTATCTTTACAGCAGACATTAGCTGACTATTTTTCATATATGGATAGTGCTGTTGATTCTGGGCAGCAATTATCATTCCTGATTCAGCCGTTGCAGGGTCTTTTTCACGGACAACCGGGGGCAAAAAAATGGCGAAAGCGGTTAAACGAGATGGCGCGTGTTCTTGCCTCTCGTTGCAGTCAACCCTCGACATTGTATCAGGAGACTGTGCAAGATATGTGGATCGGCTAGTCAATGAGTGAAGGGATGTTGATTTCTTGACCTAAATCTTGGTTGATATCTCGGATGTCTTTCGGTGTGATAATCCCAGACAATATTAACATTTCAATGAGGCTGTAAATATAGTCGTATTGCGCGCGCGCCAGATTTTGCTGATCTTTCCTGACATTAGCCGTATTTGCAAGTGACTCTAAAACAGTAATCGAGCCTGCTGATAAGCTGACATCAGCAATGCGTGACATTTCTGTTGAGCTATTCAATGCAGCACGCTTTGTAGCAATGAGCTTAGTGCCTAATCGTAAAGCACGATATAACTTTTTGAGCTGGCGAATGATTTGTTGATGTGTGTTTTTACTGGCAGCTTGAGCAACAGCAATATTCTCCGTGGCTTTTCGATTGTCATAATAGCGTCGTCCACCATCTAGAATAGGCACCTGCAGGGTGACACTGCCTTCGTATGAGTCGTAACCTCGACGTTTCAGCCAGCTTTGTGCTGAGGTACTGCCTTCGGTTTCGATAGATTGTGAGGAGTAGTCATATTGTGTAAAGCTGGTATCGAAGGTTATGGTTGGTATATTTTTGCTCCAGGCTGCTTGTTGCAGATACTGCGCCTGAGTGATATTGTTTTTTGCGATTTTAAGGGTTAAGTTATGATTTTCAGCATCTTCTATCCAATGCTGTTGTTTGGGAATGTGTAAATGCAGTGTTTTAGCGCGATCACTTAACCCGAGTACTTTATCAAAATTTCCATTGCCAATGCTATCTGCGAGTTGATCCTTTCGGTTGTGAACGGCTTGTAGCGATTCAATAATATCTGCGCGAACGCGCTGTGCTTGTGCTTTAACTTCGAGTAGTTGAGATTTAGTTAGGGCGCCGAGTTTGAGTTGATTCTCAACGTCTTTTAATCGTTGTAATGTCTCTTTTTCTTCAGTGAGTAGAAACTGGTGATTATCAATTTCAAGGATTAGATCAAAATATTGCTTGGCAACTGTGAGTGCAATATCTTGCAGTGCTCGTTGATAAATAAGTAAGTCTTGCATTGTTTTTTGGCTTGCACGACTGTATTGATAGTAGCTACTCATATTGAAAAGCTCTTGGCTCAGCGAAATACTGAGTTCCGTTTGGTCATAGAAACGTGTCGTTTTGTTGCCTTCATCGTTGCCTTCATAGACCGTTTTGTTGCGGTGATAGG
This sequence comes from Proteobacteria bacterium UBA1278, assembly GCA_002308435.1. GTDB lineage: Bacteria > Pseudomonadota > Gammaproteobacteria > Comchoanobacterales > Comchoanobacteraceae > UBA7916. Next base: position 2,498 of record DBUY01000049.1, read on the forward strand.
CATTGGTGGAGTTAACCTGGGGGAGTAAAAATGACCGTGCAATAGATTGGTCATGTTGGTTGGCTAACCAGGTGTAACGGGCTTCTTGTAGAGATGCGTTGTTTTTCAGTGCAAGATTGTATGCGTCGTTGAGTGATAATACTTTTGCTTCTGGAGAAGCAAATGAGAGCGTCATTGCTAATAGTATCAGTTGAAAACGGGTATGCATGCGTTCAGATGAAAACGAATAATAGCTTTATTACAGCATACAAAACAGTGGATTTCTAGTCCTGTTTTCAAGCATTTGCTGTGGTAATCACAGTCGTTAAAACTTGCTATTGTTTCAGATTCAATGTTATGCTTGGTCGAAATTACCATTGGAAGAATATTATGAATTACTTGCCACCTTTCTCGCTTCATCGCAGTGAGGTCACGGTACATGATAGTGAGGTTATATGGCGTCATCCGCGAGATCTGTTTCGAGTACATGCGCTGAGCTACCAGCATCCAGTATTCAAATCAGAGGAAACCTACACAGTAAAGCGTGTGCTTGTGGAGAAGCGTGCAAGTGTCATTGCACTCCCATATGACCCTTTACGTGATGCCGTCGTTTTGATAGAACAAGTGCGTCCGGTAAAGGTATTTACGGATGCGGATAGTCCTTGTATGTTTGAGCTGTGTGCGGGGCTTGTTGATCCAGGCGAGTCTGCGGAGCAGGCACTGCGTAGAGAGCTTGATGAGGAATGTGCTTTAAGCGCGGGTCGAACTGAGCTGATTTCTCAGTATTGGGTTAGTCCTGGTTGGACCTCAGAGCAGTTATCGATATATTGTGTTGAAGTCGATACATCTACCATTCAAGACGTGTGTGGTAATGTCGAAGAGTGCGAGTCTATTCACGTGTCTGTAATGCCATTTTCACAACTGATGCAAGCGCTTGATGCCGGGAATATTGACAATGGTGGCCTATTGATCGGCGCACTCTGGTTATCTAGGCATCGAGACCGCCTCAGAAAAGAGTGGGCTAAAAATACTTAACATAGCGAAATAAAAATGAACGATTCATACAATGCTGATTCACTACAGGTCCTGGATGGCTTAGACCCTGTCAGAAAGCGGCCAAACATGTATACAGATACCGCTCGACCCAATCATATGGTACAGGAGCCTATTGATAACTCTGTAGATGAAGCGCTCGCGGGTCATGCGACTCGTATCGAAGTCACGCTACGAAAAGATGGCTCTGTTGTTATTGCCGATAACGGGCGTGGTATGCCTGTTGATATTCATCCGCAACATCAGGTGAGTGGTGTCGAGTTGATTTTGACAAAGTTGCATGCGGGAGCAAAGTTTTCTAATAAAAGCTATCAGTTTTCAGGTGGGTTGCATGGTGTTGGTATTTCAGTAACGAATGCGCTTTCAACAGATCTTGAAGTCGCAGTTAAACGTGACGGTTTTGTCCACAAGATGTCTTTCAAAGATGGTTATGTCGATCGGCCTCTGGAGCAACAGGAAAAGATTCCGAAGCGAGAAACAGGAACTAGCATCGCGTTCATGCCAGATCCGCAATATTTTGATAATCCTGCAATCCATGCGGGTGAGTTAGTTCATCTATTACGTGCAAAGGCAATTTTGTGTGCTGGATTAGAGGTGATCTTTCGCGATGAATCTCATGACGTTGAGAAAATCTGGCACTACCCAACCGGTATTACTGCCTATGCAGCTGAGGTTGTAGGTGGCGTTGATGTTGTGCCTGAGTCGCCATTTGTACAGATGGTTGATCAAGATGATTTTAAGATGGACTGGTTGGTTACTTGGTGTCCCGAGGGTGACCTTGATTTGCGTGAGAGCTACGTCAACTTAATACCGACGCCACAGGGTGGTACACATGTCAATGGGCTACGACTTGGCCTCCTGGAAGCTGTCAGAGAGTTCTGCGAGATACGCCAGTTACTACCAAAAGGGCTTAAATTAAAAGTAGAGGATATCTGGGAGAGCTGTCTATTTGTGCTGTCAATTAAGATTCCAGAGCCCCAGTTCTCTGGGCAAACAAAACAACGTCTTGTTAACCAAGGTGTGACAAATAAGATCTCGAGTTTAGTGCATGACCAGTTTAGCTTGTGGTTGAATAAGCACATCGCCGAAGCTGAGCTATTGGTTGAATATTTTGTACAGGTCGCGCAGGCACGAATGCGAACAAGCCAGAAGACAACACGTAAAAAATGGGTAGCAGGCCCACGGTTGCCCGGTAAGCTGACGGATTGTTTGACTCAGTCGACTAAAGATAGTGAGTTATTTCTGGTGGAGGGGGATTCAGCTGGCGGCTCAGCGCGGCAAGCACGAGATAAGAATAACCAGGCTGTTCTTCCATTAAAAGGCAAGATATTGAATACCTGGGAGGTAGACCAAGATAAGATTCTACAATCAAAGGAAGTGCACGATATCGCTGTGGCGATTGGCGTTGACCCAGGCAGTGATGATCTATCGCAATTACGTTACGGTAAGATTTGTATTTTGACAGATGCGGATTCAGATGGGAGCCATATCAGTACGTTATTGTGTGCGCTTTTCTTTAAACACTTTAGGCCGGTTGTCGAAAAGGGCCACGTTTTCGTTGCCTTGCCACCGCTCTATCGTATCGACCATCAAAAACAGGTTTATTACGCGCAAGATGATGCCGAACGCTCCCACATTGTCTCGCAAATCCAGCAAAAATATCCAACCGCAAATCTCACGATATTGCGTTTTAAGGGGTTAGGTGAGATGGACGCATTGCAGTTACGAGAAACCACCATGTCTGTTCAAACACGTCGCCTGCTTCAACTGCGGTGTGATGATATCGACAGTGATTGTGAAATGTTGAACCAGTTACTGGCAAAGAAGCGTGTTGCCAGTCGCCGTCAATGGCTCATGGACAAGGGGAACCTTGCAGATTTGTTAGATTAGCCAGCAACTGGTTCCGAAATATGCTTTGAGTGTCTTGTATCTTTACATTTAATGTTGATTAGTGTAACCTGTCAGCTCTTGCATTTATTGTTGAAGACGTTCTGAAACTGCACCTGAACCACTAAAGGAGATATTATGGATAACAAAAAACAAGAGATGTCGCGTTTACGCTTGGCTATTCTACCAGTTGCTGACGAAGAGCTTGGTAAGTTTTTGCCAATGTGCGGGATGATCTTTTTGACAATATTTGCTTACAGTCTTCTCAGAGCTTACAAAGACACTATTGTTGTTCAGGCACCTGGTGCTGGACCATTGCTGTTGCCTTTTTTAAAGACATATACTGTTTTACCCAGTTCGCTGTTGGCAGCGTTTGGTTACATGAAACTTCGAAAAAACGTTGATGCTTCCAAGGCGTACTACATTTGCGTATCATTGTTTATTGCTTTTTTTGCGCTCTTTGCGCTGGTACTCAATCCGTACAGAGAATATCTTCACTTGGGTGTCGATTGGCTGATGGGAATGCAGGAAGCCTATCCCCCGTTTTCTTTCTTTTTTGCGATTGTTGCCTATTGGAGTTATGCGTTATTCTATGTAGCGTCTGAATTGTGGGGCACTTATATGCTCAGTGTGTTGTTCTGGCAATTTGCCAACGAAACCACCACCCCAGAACAATCAAAACGATATTATCCGTTGTATGTGCTTGCTGGAAATCTCGCTCTGATCGCGCTCTTCCCAGTACTCACCCACATCTCAAACAACACGCACAGTGATGTACTCGAGGTTTGCGGTCTCGTTTCGGTGTGTGGTTTTCTTTTGATGTACTACTACACAAAGGCAGATACAGCACAGAGAAAAGAAGCAAGAGAGGAAAAAATTGTCAAAAAGAAAAAGAAGAAACTGACGATGTTGGAGAGTTTTGGTGTGTTGTTTCGCTCTGAGTACGTTGGCTATATCGCCGTTCTTGTTTTAGCTTATGGAAGTATCATTACGCTTGTTGAGTTGATTTGGAAATCACAGGCCGTACAGCTGTATCCCACGAAACAATCATGGTTGCAATTCCAAGGTTACTACACGTTACTTACCGGTCTCGCAACAATCTTGATGAATTACCTCAGTAAAGGTGTCATCCGGCAATTTGGATGGTTGACTGGCGCGATTATTACGCCGATTGCTGCTGGGTTATTATCATGTTTGTTCTTTATATTTATTCTAGGTCAGTCAGCATTTGCCTCTATTGGTATGTTTCTGGACATTGCGCCGTTGACAATGGCTGTATGGGTAGGTACTTACGCTGTCTTACTCACAAAAGGTTCGAAGTACTCTTTCTTTGATCCCACAAAGGAAATGGCCTTCATTCCACTTGAACCCGACCTGAAGATCAATGGTAAAGCGGCGGTTGATGGTGTAGGTGGTCGTCTTGGTAAATCTATGGGGAGTCTTATTTCTTCAACACTCATCATGGTTTACTCTACGGCTGGTACAAGGGCCACAGCGATGGATATTGCTCCGGTGTTGTTTGTGGTTGTGTTAGGGTTTACACTAGCATGGTTTTTCTCAGTTGTACGATTGAGTGTTCTTTACAATCGTGAAACTCGGCTAGCAGAAGAAGCCCAGGCTGCAGCAACTGCGTAACTATTCAAAATACACAGAAAAGGCGCGAATAGCGCCTTTTTTGTTTGTGGTATCCGTTGTTTCGAGATTACTTTTCGGCGGTGCGGGTGTATTCGACGGGAAGGTCGACTGTTGTTATTCAATGATGTAATAACATTCTTCATGTGTAGTGTATAGCTATGATGCATAGGTTGGTGTAACAACGCATCATCGCGTAAGTGTATGAGCAGTTGGTTATCAACGAAATGATTTAATTAGCTTATCTAGTCGTGCGTTCTATGTATGCGGGCACCAATTTTTCTGAGCTTCTCTTCTAAAGAAACATATCCTCTGTCGATATAATCCGTGTTGTGGATATGTGTATTACCGGACGCGCATAATGCAGCAATTACGAGACTCGCTGATGCTCTTATGTCGCTAGCATAGACATCTGTTGCGCTTAACTGTGGTATTCCTGAGATGGTGATTTTGTTTTTGTCTTGGGTTAGGTTAGCACCCATACGCCCAAGTTCTAATACATGAGCCATTCGACTTTCGTAGATTGTGTCGATAACTTCGCTATCACCGGTGGCTATACTATTGAGAGCTAGCCACAGTGCTTGTAAATCAGTTGGGAATCCAGGGTAGGGCATGGTCGTAATATTGACAGCTCGTGGCCGTTTACTCATTAGGAGACTGATTGAGTCATCAGATGTTGTTATGGTGGCACCACATTCAATGAGCTTCTCGATAACAAACTCAAGATGTTTTGGATTGATATTTTTGATTGAGACTTGTCCTTGAGTGGCTGCAGCCGCAATCAGATACGTG
>DBUY01000049.1:8138-35749 GCA_002308435.1 Proteobacteria bacterium UBA1278
CCGCAATCAGATACGTGCCGGCTTCAAGCCGATCGCCAATTATAGTGTGCGAGCACCCTGATAATTTCTTGACACCCGTGATCCTAACGCTGTTCATGGTTATGAAGTGGATATCAGCGCCCATTTTTTTCAGTAATTCGACTAAATCATGAATTTCAGGTTCCTGCGCTATATTCTCTATGACTGTGACTCCCTTGGCAAGTGTTGCTGCCATGATGAGGTTTTCAGTGGCTCCGACCGATGGTTTTTTGAGATGAATGGAGCATCCTCTAAGGCCATTTGGCGCTGTAGCTGTAATTACTCCATTCGTCGAGTCAATGGTAGCTCCCAATTTTTCAAGACCATCTAGATGCAGGTCAATTGGGCGTTGCCCAAAATCGCAGCCACCTGGTAGTGCGATTGTTGCGGTGCCAAATCGTGCCAATAGCGGGCCTAAGAGTAATATAGAGGCGCGCGTTTTTTTTGTGAGCTGAGCAAGTAATGGCTTAGATACATTTTTTTGCCCATCGACGCTGATAGCGTCATTTTCATTGAGGCAAACTTTTGTGCCAAGGTAGCTGATCGCTTCGAGCATTGATATGATATCAGATAGCTTTGGGATATTGCGGAGTTCAATTATTTCGCTACTCAAGAGCGTGGCTGCTAGTATGGGTAGGGCTGAGTTTTTTGCGCCAGCGATGGAAACCTCTCCTTCGATTTGAGTTGGCCCTTGAATAATGAACTTCTTATTGGTGATGGTTTTCATAGTTGTTATGTTTGTTGGTTTATGTAGAGTGCCTTCAATTTCTCATATTTTGAATTTGTTTTGATGACAGTCACACGGTTAGTGGGGTAGTTTTTTGTAATTAAACTTAGTAATGATAGGCCGCAGCTATCTATCTCGGTCATTTTGGAACAATCAATGGTAATATGGTGAATTCCTTTATGGTGGTTGTTTTTAATTTCTTCATATGGATTCTTACTACAGATGGAATCAAACGTCAGTGCTTTTTTGACGGTGATTTCTAGTATTCCTTTTTTCTGGGATGTCACTTCAAAAAATTCCACAAGTAGTCTCCGCGGTTGTTAATCTTTTTTTGCTGTGATTTCGTTAATTTTTTTTGTTAGCCCAGGAAGGCCGCTGTTTCTTACCGTTGATGATACGGCAACTTTAAACTGGTCAAGATAGCTAATGTTGTCCAATGTGATGTCGTAAATCATCCAGGTTTTATAGGGTAAGTTATCGACCATTGTATTGTTTACGCAATGAAGATAGAAGCCGAGTGTGTTCTTTTTCTCACCATTCATGACGGTCGCAAGAACAACGGTTTGTCCTGGCGTATTTCGGCGAGACGGGTAAAATTTTAATTTACTGTCGGTTTCGCTACTTTTGAGTAAGAAGTCAGAATATTCACGTGCAACTAGGTTCTTGTATGCGTCAATAAATGCTTCTTTATCTTTTGTTTTAGCGCTGTTCCAATGGTAGCGACCCACGATTTGTTTCGCCATATACTCTGCGTCAAGTGAGGGCAGTAATGCTCTTGAGGTCACGACTTCAGCGTAACTTTTGATTCGTGATGTGTTACCAAGTTTCTTTTGTTCAAGCCGATACTCTGAGATGAGGCTATTGCTCATTTCCTCTAGCATTGCGGTTGCAGATGTTGAGCATTTATAGATCTGATTCGATTTTGGCTGCGCTAACGCATAGCTGTTAGACAAGACTAAGAGTGCTAGGGCTGTAAAGTAACGCATATTATTCCTTGGTTGCAAACATTGCGATGGCTTCGTTGATGACCTGTTCTATGGCGTAACTTGGCTTTGTTTTCGCGACCACCCCATTGTTTTTTAACATCTCATTCTCAAACCCTGGCTCGATGGATGCAAATTTACTGCCAACAACACCTTCGGTAAATATGCTGATGATACTATCGACAGGAATTTGCACGGATTGACTATATATCATCAATGTGACATCGGCTTGATAGGTCTCAGGGTTGAGCGCTATGTTCGTGATTTCCCCAATTTTTACACCAGCAATGCGCACGGGTGCCTTGGGGCTGAGTCCGTTGATGTCAGCAAAGCTTGCTTTTAGTTCATATGCTGTGCTGGATGGCTTGAAATTGAATGAAGTGGTTTGAATGGTTACGAACAAAAGCGCAAAGAATGCCAGTAGGACGAATAACCCGACTGAGAATTCAGAATTTTTTTCTCTAAGCATTACCACAACCTCATCAGCATGGATGTTAAAATGTAGTCACACAGAAGGACGACTATTGAAGAATATACTACCGTTTTTGTGCTTGCTTCTGCAACACCTGGTGATGAATTACTCGAGTTAATGCCATAGTATAGTGCAATCGTGGCTGCGATTGTGCCAAAGAAAAGTGTTTTAAATAGACCGGCCATTGCATCATCCCAAAAGCTAACGTATCGGTGGATGCTGATTAGAAATAATCCAGTATCTAGACGGAGGCTGTAGTGGGAGATAATGTATGCACCGACGATAGAGAAAGCATTAAAAAGCATTGTTAGAAGCGGAAGGCTAATGATTGCACTGATAAACCGAGGGAACAGAATGTATTTTGAAATACTGATGTTCATACTTTTGAGGGCATTGATTTGATCGGTGAGTTTCATGATGCCAACTTCTGAAGTGATTGTGCTGCCTGATCGACCGATAAATAACAATGCGGTGATGACTGGTCCGAGTTCTCGAAATACGCTCAGTGCAACAAATTGACCCAGTTGGTCAGTCGCGGCAAACATACCGAGAATGTAATTGCCTTGGATGGCGAGTACGCTACCCACAAATAGCGCGCTAAGCACGATAATACTGATGGTTTGAGCGCCAATGTAGTAGGTCTGCAGAATAATTTGATAGCCCTCGACTTTCTTTTTAGGTATCGAGCTTGCCACATTTATTAAAAATAAACTCATTTTTCCAAGGTGCCGGGTGCCGCTGACAGCTTGGTGATAGATGTTTTTGATAAAGGACATGGCTAGTTATTCACTGAACGATTATTAATATTAGGTGAGAGGAATGAGCGTACGAATGCGTTATCATCTTGTAAGACTTCTTTGGGTTTGCCTTGGCTGGCAATTCGTTGTTTGTCAAATATGTATATGTAATCGGCGAGCTGAAGGGTTAAGTGAACTTCATGCGTGATGATAATACTGGTTGCATCAAGGTAGGTATTCATTTTCTTTATTAATTTTGCGATGCTTTCTGCGTTAATTGGGTCTTGGCCTGCAAAAGGTTCGTCATAGAAGATGATATTTGGGTCCAGTGCAATACTTCGAGCGATGGCTGCTCGACGGGACATGCCGCCAGATAATTGCTCTGGATAAAGCTCGCAAGCGTGGGCAAGATTGACTGCATGAAGTTTCATCATGACGAGTTCGTGCACAAGTTCCTCTGGTAGCTGAAAATGATAACGGATGGGTAATGCGACATTTTCAAAAACAGTCAAATGGAGTAGTAGTGCATTGTTTTGAAATAAAATACCAGTTTTTAGAGGTTGTGTGTTTGCTTTATTCGTATGTAATATCTTTCCTGAACGCTGCTTTTTTTGGCCGCTAAGGACTTGCAGCAGGCTTGATTTTCCAACGCCACTAGGGCCCATGAAAGCAGTTGTTTTGTTGGCTTCAATGGTGATATCGATATTGCGAAAAATACACTGGCTATCGTGGTAAATATGCAGGTTTTTTGCTTGAATAAGCGGTGTATTCATAGCTAACTGTTGAGGCGTTGGGAATCCATATGTTATAGTAGCTTAAATTATGTTACTTGCCTAGCAGAATGCATGAAAATTCCTTGGTTTTTGACCGCGTATTAGATCGAGCACGAAGCGCATTACTGGTGCTGCAGAGAGCGTTATCAAATCTGAATGGATGCCTCGATCAGACGTTTGTCACCGCTGTACAAGTTTTGTCATCTGTTGATGGCCATGTTGTTTTTACAGGCGTTGGAAAATCAGCCGCTGTTGCAAACAAGCTTGCGCATACTTTCGCTAGCCTGGGAATACCTGCTTTCTTTGTGCATGCTACTGAATTAGGCCATGGTGACCTTGGTAATATAACCTCGAAGGATGTTGTTGTGGCGGTATCTTACTCAGGAGAGACGGTCGAAGTTGTAAGTATGTTACGTGCTATTAAAACGCGCGCATCACGCTTGATTTCACTTGTAGGTCTCGCGCACTCTACGATGGCAGATCAATCAGATATTTCAATTGAGATTGGTCATGTAAATGAGGTTTGCCATTTAGCGCTTGCACCAACAACCAGTACATCCATGACGATGGTTGTTGGCGATTTGCTTGCTGTGTGTGCTGCTGAATTGCGTGCTTTCACGCAAGAAGATTTTGCTCGAAGTCACCCTTCAGGCCGATTGGGTCAGGTTTTAACATTACAGTTGAGCGATGTGATGTTGAAGCGTGCACGATGCGCTTGTGTTGATGCCCATTCTACCGTGTTAAATAGCGTTTTGGCTATGGCTGAACATGCACTTTCAATAGCGGTCGTCTTTCAGTCTGATGTGGCTGTTGGGCTTCAGGATATGACGCTGGTGAATCAAGCAAAGATGCTTGATAACACGTTAACGTCATTAAGAAATTCGCAATATAATATGCCGTTTAGTTGTCGATTGCAGCATGATATGCTAATTAATCACGCCATGCAATTAATTGAAACGACATCGGAGCGTTACTTCCCTGTCTTTGATCAAGATGAGTTTGTTGGTTTATTTGACGCTGATGCATGGCGGGGGTAATGATCGCTAATGCAAAGATGGTTTTCTTGGTCTTATTTGCAGCTTATTGGTTGGTTGGTGGTGCCGTGGGTTGTATCAGATTATTTATTTGGCTTTACACACTCTGTAAGCCACCAGTCATCTTCGTTTAATCTGAGTAGATATCGAGATATTCAAACAACTTTCTACTCTGAATCTGGCGTGTTGCAATATCGCATGGTTGCTGACCAGCTAACAGTGAGCTCAGATCAGAAGCTGCACGCTACTCGCCCCAGCGTTGTTTTTGGCATCAGTGGACAGAAGATTGAGACTAGTCGTGATAGCAAATCACAAACTATGCGTGTGAGTGCATTGTCTGCACGGCTAATCAATGATGTACTTCATTTTGAAAAGCAAGTGACGATGTCTTTACTCACTTGTGCTCAAGATACGGTATCAGACTGTGCTGAGGACTTGGAATTGAGGAGTAAACAGTTAGACTATGTTCCCAATCAGCAGTACTTTGTGGCGCAGGGCGATGTTGTCATGTCGCAGCGGCGACAAACAATTTCTGCGCGACGGATCAGTGGTTATCTGCATCATCAGGACTTTGCTTTTGACCACGCTGTAATGACGACCTTGAAACAGCCTGCTATTTCTACTAGGAGCTAGTATGTTGGTGGCCCTTTTTGAGCCTGAAATTCCCCAAAATACTGGAAATATTATTCGTCTGTGTGCGAATGTAGGGTTGTCTCTTGATGTTGTTAAGCCGCTTGGCTTTACGCTAAACGACAAACATTTAAAGCGTGCTGGACTTGATTATCATGACAGAGTCACCATTTTTCAGCACGCTGACGCTGAATCTTTTTATGCGCATCACGCAGATCGTCGGGTTATTGCTTTTTCAACTAAGGCAACGCATTATTATCATCATTTTCAATTCATGGAAACGGATGTTTTACTCTTTGGCCCGGAGTCTAGAGGGCTTGATCAGCATACACTATCACGATGTGATGCCACCTTACGCTTGCCGATGCAGCCAGTGTCACGAAGTCTAAATTTGGCGAATACGGTATCTATTGTTGTATATGAAGCGCTTCGTCAATGTGATTTTCGAGGGCTTGTCTAGTTATTGGACTGATGTCTCTATGACGCTCTCGTTGGTTGACTGTTTCTGATTTTCTATTAATTTCTTATCGAGGTTCGCGGCGAGCGACGAAGACCAAATAATGCCGGGGAGTTTGGCTAGGATCTCATTTTGTAAACAAAGCTGTTGTAATCTGTGCATCATTCCAGGTATGTGATTTAGGTAGTGTTTTTTTCCTTGGAGGTAAAGTTTTGAGAAGATCCCAATGTTTTTTAAGTGTCTTTGGATTGCAATCAGTTGGGTCATTTCGGTAAATAATTGTGCCGATATCTGAGACTGATGTTCTTTGCTAACAAACTCATCATAGAACTTTTGTATGGTATGGCTGATTTTAAGATGTGGATGATGGTAATAATGATCTGTCAGTAGAGAGGCTAAATCATAGTTGATGGGGCCAATTTGTATATCTTGGAAATCAAGAATACCCAGAGTTTTCTCTGGCAGCATCATGATATTTGCACTGTGAAAGTCAAAGTGCATGGGCGCATTCGGGATCTTTTCAATCTGCTCGCTGATATAGGTTTTTGCATGAGCTAGATGCGCTTTTTCACGTGGGCTTAACGATGCTCCAAGAAGATTTTGTAGATAATCTGTTTCGCAGCGTTGCATATCATTTCGGATCTTTTCTGTGTTGTAAGTGGGGATCGGGTATTCTATTTTTTGCTTTTGGAATTTTTGGATTTCGCAAAGGCAATGATGAATGACAATGTTTTGTTGACGTTCGGTCGGGCGTTGGTTAAGCCAGTCCAACATGGTTTCATCCCCAAAATGATCAACGATCATCCAACAAGCTTCTGTGCTGAACTTTTGATGGTGTACTTGGGGTGTGTGGATGCCATTTTTCCGTAAGATCTTAGTTGTAGTTGTAAATTTTAGTGATGAGGAGATATCGTTATGCGTTTCGACAAGTAGAAATCGTTGTTTTGTTTTTTGACAAATTACAGAAAAATGATACTTATTCTGGTGTGCGTGTTCTGCCATTGCTGAGATGGTAAGTTTAGGGCCAAGACAGTGTTGTGCCCAGTTGACGCAAGCATCTGTCGGGGTGTGTTTTTGATGGATTGGAAACATGATCTTGGTTACCGATTGATGTACTGATCATAGAATTTCTTGTCATTAAAATCAACTATGACGCCTAGATCACCATGTTCTCTAAATGGCTGCTGACACCTGTCCTTTGAGCCACTGTATAAGTAGCGCACGACACTGTTTCGGCTGCGTGATGCAGTCTTGTGCTAGAGTAAATAGTGTGAGTTTCTTTGATTTGAGTGCGTGAATGCGTTTTTGGAGCCGTTTAAGATTGAGGATTCCCTCGGGCAGTTTTTTTGGCGGTACAGTCTGTTTCACGATACTGTGGCCATATTTGAAGTTTCTTGATTGGCCACTTGTTGCTGATAAGACGATATCGCCTAGTCCTGCTAATGAGTATGCTGTTTTTTCGCAGCCTTGGTTGTCCTTAATAAGGCTTTTGAGTTCTCTAGTGGCATGGGTGACCAGTAATGCTTGTGCGTTATACCCCAGATTACATGCCTTCATACAACCAGAAAGTATCGCGACAATATTCTTAAATACACTACACCAAGCAAGTCCACGCATATCTTGGCTCACCAATGTTTGGAAATGGTCAGAATGGAGTTCGTTTTGCCAGAAGTCCTGACTTTTTTTACTTGTCGAGGCTAGAAGCGCTTGAGTCGGTAAGTTCTCCAGTACTTCGTCAGCTAGTGTTGGACCGTAAAGATAAGAGAATGATCGGGTTTTGGGGTTCATTTTGTTGTAGAGCTCGTGAGGATAGAAGACATCATCGTTGTCTATCAGTCCCTTTGCAGTACAGAGTATATGTCCACAATGATTGAGATTTTTAAGGGCTGTCAGCGTATCAGTGATTGCGTGACTGGGTGTTGCAATGATCACGGGGGTATGCACTTTGAGGACTGAGCTTAACACATTGGAGTAGCTTATTTGTTGAATGGAGTTCACTTCCGGTGCAATTTGTTCGCCGGTGACGTCTTGCCCCTTTTTCCCGATAATGTGAATTGATTGGCGCGGATTTGCTCTATGGCATGTGATGGCGAGCGCTTGCCCCCATGCACCAGGTCCGATAACGATGATTGATTGTCTCATTTTCTTGGCCCTTCTTGCAGAGACAGCCTATCATAGGATGTTTTTGATGGCAAATTGACACAATCAAAGTGATTCTTCTTTTTAGGTTTCGCTGTACCGGGGGCCCTCTCCTCCCTGCGGAAGAAGCCATTCGATATTATCGCCAGGATCTTTAATGGCGCAAGTCTTGCAATGAATACAATTTTGTCCGTTGATTTGTAACACAACTTTTTGGTTTGTTTTGATGTACTCATAAACATTTGCGGGACAATAAAACTGTTCTGGACCACCGTAGATCGCATAGTTAATGGGGATCACACGTTTGGGATCTTTAATCACTAGGTGACAAGGTTGGTCTTCTGTGTGGTTTGTTCCGGTTAATCGTACTGAATCTGTTTTAGAAAAATAACGTTTACCGTCTGGCTTCGGGTAATGTCTTGGAGGATAATCAGCAATTGGCCTGAGCTTTTTGGCATCATTCCCTAGACGAAGCGTCCAAGGGCTCAATCCGAATGTTACTGTTTCGAATGCGGCATTCATAAAACCTGCTAGTCGACCCCGATAGAATCCGGGTCTGATATTTCTTACTTTCTTAAGTTCTCGGTACATTGACGACTGTTCAATCGTATGTTGATAGTTTGTACAACGCGTTGAAGATATCGGTGATTGTAAATGATTGAAAACTGCATCTGCAGCGATGATCCCCGATTTCATTGCATTATGCGTCCCTTTGAGTTGAGCGACATTCAAAAAACCTGCCGCGCAACCAACGATCAGTCCCCCAGGAAATACCAATTGCGGAATGGCTTGGTACCCGCCTTCATTGAGGGCTCTTGCACCATATGCGATACATTGCTCGCCATCAAGCTGTCGTGAGATAAACGGGTGTGTTTTAAGCTTTTGTAATTCACCATGCGGATCGATATTTGGTGGTTGGTAATCAAGTCCTATCACCAAGCCCAGCGCAATTTTTCCTTCATAATGATAGATGAAGCCACCGCCATAGGTTTTATGATCCAGCGGCCAACCGGTTGAATGAATCGAGAGTCCTTCCTGGTAATATTTATTTTTAGCGGTCCAAACTTCTTTAAGTCCTATGGCATAATTTTGTATTTGGCAATTTTTTCGTAGTTCAAAGTGGTTGATTAAGTTCTCTGTTAGTGATCCTTTGCACCCTTCAGCGAGGATAAGCTGTTTACAGTAGATGGGTACACCTGGTTGATACTGTGGGCCTTTGTCGCCATTTTTCAGTCTACCCATTTCGCCAGTTTCAATACCGATGACTTCTCCATCTTTTCCGAATAGTGCTTTGTGAGCAGAATAGCCAGGAAATATGGATACGCCAAGTGACTCTGCGATCTGTCCAAGCCAAACGCACACTTTTGAAAGACTAACGATATATCCATCTTGATTGCGCATTGGTGGTGGGACAGGTAAGCGGTAGGCGTGCTTTTTGGTCATCCAATAAAAACGATCCTTCACGACTTTCGTTTTTATGGGCGTATCCATTTGACGCCAATTTGGAAGAAGTTGGTCAAGCCCTTCCGGGTTTAGAATACATCCCGAAATAATATGTGCACCAACTTGAGCCCCTTTCTCGAGGACACATATTCGAATGTCTTTTTTGTGAGTTTGACTTTTTTGTGCAAGCCGTATTGCAGTGCAGAGACCTGCTGCACCGCCTCCAATAATTACTGTGTCGAACGATAGTTGGTCATTCTGAGTAGTCTGACTCATGAGTAAATGGCCTTTCTTTATGAAGTATTAAAGCATACTCGTGTTTCGAATTGAAGGTGTTCTCAAGTTTCCCTCGACTAATTTCAGCAGAATCATGTGCTTTGTGCTATAGCCCAGACAATATAACTGGTATTTAGTCATGAAAAAACTCTCAATTTCTTCTGTAGATGATTTGGTACACTTATGTTGGCTATTGTGTTGTCGCTGGGTAGTTTGGGGAATTGTGATTGAGTTATGCTTTGGCTTGTTGTCTCTTGCGATTCATCGATATGGTCCGAATAATCTTTCTGATTTGACCATATTTTTAATCATACTGAGTTATTATTTTCTTGATGTACTGGCCTGGTGTGGCGCATTCTATTTGTCATTTCGTGCTGTAGCCTATCATGCTGTAGCTAAAAGTGCACAATAAAAAGATATTTTTGTCTCGGTACTTAAAATAATCAAAAAAACCCGACATTTTTTTGTTATTGCACTATAAGCAGGCTAGTTAATACAAGGATGTAACGTGGCTAGAAAAGGAAAAAACACACTTCGTGGTTTGATGAATCAACCGATTTTTCGGTTATATTGTGCAATTATTTGGCGCTATTTGGTGTGGCTATTTGCATTAAAGATTCTCGGTGCATTAATTTTTATTTGTTTGGATGTGATTACGATTCGTGTTGTATTGGCAGATCAAACGGTATTTCAGGTAATCGCTTATTTATACGAATTCTACTTGGCGCACATGTTGGCATTTTACTTGGCGCTCGAGAGTGTCATGAACGTTGGGTTTAAGTCTAGACAATACAAGTTGGTCATAGAAAACACGCGACGAAAATCGAAGTCAGCATAATTGACGGTTTATCAATGAAGATATTGGTTCCAATTAAGCGCGTTATTGATTACAACGTGGTGGTGCAAATTTCTGATGATCAACAGAATGTTGTCACAGATAACGTGAAAATGTCGATTAACCCCTTCGATGAGATAGCGCTTGAGGAAGCGATTCGATTGATGGAGATCGGTGTCGCAAAAGAGGTGGTTTGTGTATCTATTGGATGTGATCAATCGCAGGAGCAACTCAGACAGGCACTTGCAATGGGCGCCCATCGAGGGCAGTTAGTGACATGTCCCGATACGATTGCACAAGATCCTTTATGTGTTGCAAAAATACTTGCTCATATTGTGGCTGATGGTGCTTACGATATTGTGCTGATGGGTAAACAGGCTATTGATAATGACTGTAATCAAACAGGTCAAATGCTAGCTGGTTTGCTTGACTGGCCTCAGGCAACATTTGCCTCTAAAGTTCGCACGATTAAGTCCGACCAAATTGAAGTTGACCGCGAAGTAGATGGTGGAACAGAAGTATTGCGCTTGCAGTGTCCGGCTATCATTACAGTTGACTTGCGCTTAAATGAGCCACGTTACATTACCTTGCCAAATATTATGCAAGCAAAACAGAAACCGCTTAATGTTCTGACACTGGATGCATTGAAACTCGATCTTGCAACCAAGTTGTCTCGTGAGCGACTTGAATACCCAGCTGCGCGTCAATCTGGTGAGGTTTTTACAGATTTAACCAAGTTCTTGAAAAAATTAGATGAGGATGGGGTATGGGATTAAGGATACTATTAGTCGCAACGCATCATCAAAAAGCACTTGATGATCAAGTATATCACACTGTTACGGCGATTAGATCGTTGGTCGACACATATGATGTGGTTGTGGTGGGTGATAAAATCAAAACAGTGATTGCAGAGGCGCGACGTCTTGATGGTGTCGCGTCGGTTCTGAAGGTTGAAAATGCTTTGTTGAAGCATCAGCTTGCTGAACCTGTCGTAGAAGTCCTACTCTCAATTTATGCGGATTACGATATGGTCGTTTTTCCGTCAAATACCACATCAAAAAATATTTTACCACGATTAGCTGCACGATGTGATATTAGTCCTATTACGGATGTATGTGAGATTATGGATGATCATCGCTTTAAGCGTCCCATATATGCGGGTAATATCATCGAGACTGTTTCCACAAAGCAGCCTAAGAAAATTCTCTCTATACGAGCAGCATCCTATTCAAAATCTGCTCAGATGAATAAAGAACATGGTAGAATTGTTGAATGTGCTTGCCCAGAGTTGAAATGTGGCTCGAATTATAAACAATCGAGGATGAACCAGCTTGATCGCCCTGAGTTAACTGCTGCAAAAATAGTGATTTCAGGTGGTCGCGGTCTTGGCTCGACGACTGATTTTGACCTAATTTATCAGCTAGCAGACGAGTTAAACGCTGCGGTGGGGGCTTCCCGTGCAGCGGTCGACGCTGGCTATGTTTCTAATGACTACCAGGTGGGACAGACTGGGAAGATCATCGCACCGGATGTATATGTTGCAGTTGGTATCTCTGGTGCAATACAGCATGTTGCCGGTATGAAGGATAGCCGAGTCATAGTTGCAATTAATCAGGATGCGGATGCGCCTATCTTCAAGATTTGCGACTACGGTTTGGTTGGAGATCTATTTGAGGTCTTACCTAAGCTTGTTTTGCATCTACAAAAAAGAAAGTAAGCTCATATTTTACCAGACTTTTTTGGCTCAACTTGCGGCTTCCACTTAGTTTTAGACTGAGAATCCGTGGTGCTTCATCATTATTTATCTTGTTTTACCAGAGCTTTTTTGGCTCAGCTTGCGGCTCCCACTTTGCTTTAGACTGAAAATCCGTGGTACTTCATCATTATTTATCTTGCGAAGAAAAGCTCTTTTAAATGGTTCATATTTTAACATTATGTAAAATAAATCTTCATTTCTCATTAATATCTCATGGCCTTTCATGATTTGTTCTTCGATACGTTTGTGCGTTCGATCTTGATCAAGTGTACACCGTATCGCTTTGACTTCATCTATAACACCTGGAATTGTGAATAAAAGTCCGATTTGGAGTATGTTTTGTCTCGCTTCTTCATCGTGGCTTGCTGCCCGAAAGAATGTATATGTCCTAATATTCAAATCGGTAAGTAGTCGCCGATCGTGTATTCTTTTTGCAATTTCCTGGGTGTTTGTTAATCGTTCGACAGATTGCTTTGTGAAGTAGGTATAGCTGAAACGACCACACTCAAAAGCCAGTAGGTCCTTACCAAGTATTTGAATATAGTTAGCGTGATAATTACCCCCGGCTTTTTCTATGTATTGTATTCCGCGACTTGGGAATCTTGTAAAACCGATTCCATGATGAAGGCAGATTCCATAAAGTAGTTGTGCTAGGGTGTTGTCATTGTTACTGACGAGTCTGAGAAGAATTTTACATCCCTTATTCTGGTGATCTTCGAATGTATCCTTTCTGTATTGTGCTAGGTTATCGGCAAGATAAATTTGACTCATTAGAATGCCGGCATAATCATCGCCCGCTTGATAAAGTTTAGTTAGCTCTAGTAATGGATCATCGAGGTCAATCTTTGAACTCTCTATCTGCTCTGTGATGATTTTTTCATGTGATCTAACACGTGTTTGGTACTGTTCTGATTCGTCAGTGTATAATTTCTTGTTCAGTTGTACACTGAATGTGCACGTTTCGTTTGGATCGTTTTGGATATGGACAGGAGAGTAGGTAATATCTCCAAAAATAAGCGCATGAATGATGAGCGTCTTTGCTCTAATAGAGTCAGGGCCTCCTAGTTCTGCAATGCGAGCTAGGTCGATGAGTGCATCAATTGTCGAGGCGCTTTCTCCCCAACCGGCAAGTTTATGTGTTGCAACTGACAAGGTCATATTCTGTGCACGAAGTGTTGCTAGGTGATCTCCTTGTTGCTCGTGTGCGGTGAGTTGTATGCTCTCAGTTAAAGTTCGATACCAAGGTAATGCATAGAGTAGGTGCGCTTGTTTGTAGATGACCTCTCCATTTTGTATCTGTTGGTCGGAGGTGTTAATTTCTCTTAATATCCGCCTAAATCGACTGATTTTGTGTTTATACTCGGGTTCAGACAATGTGTGTTTAGTTCCTTTAAAGGCCTCGCTATATTTTCGCAGTTCCAATATTTTGTTAACCGTTGTTTGTTCGAGGTGCTCTGCATTTTTCCAATGCCACGCCTCGTATGTATTCTCGATATCAGCGAGTGCGAGATCAGCCAGTGTGTCAGGTGTCATACCGTGCTCTTCGTTTTCGTCACCTGTGATGTATAGGTCATAGCTTAAATGTTCCGTGAGCTGTTTATTTTTATTGCCTGGATCTTTGAGTTTTATCAGTGAAATATGATATGCCGGAATTTGAAGGGTTGTAAAAGGATCATACCTTTTTTCAATTTTAAATGTTTTCCCGCCAGTGTAGCTGTCACTAGCTTGTAGAGCAGTGTCACGTTTCGGATCCACAGTAGGTCGTGTGTCCAGTACGAAGCGATGAGGTAGTAAACTGATACTATTTGCCCCATCTGATAAGAAAAGGATTTGACTTGGTTTGATTGAGTTTCTGTGGATTTTGACAGCACTGTAGTTAGATTGTCGGATTGGCCCGATTTTATTTTCTATATCGATAATGTAGGGCTCGTATGACTCTTGGTTATAGTGGTTTGTATTCAGAATATTGCAAAAATCTATAGCAGCGCCTTCATGGTCACTTGGTATGTTAATACCAGTATGTTGTACTCGTGATGTACTATCAATGTTCTTATAGATGGGTCTGATATTACCAGTTAATATAAAACATAAGATATCTGTAAGTGTTTGGCACTTGTATAACCAAACAAGAGATGCGTCGATTTGGCGTGAGGTATAGCTATTATACTCATGCTGTTGGAGATAAATTCGCATACTCTCTGGTGTGTTGATGATTGGTTTGACACTGCTATCCGCGTAGGTAATCTCAATTGCGCCTGGTTTGTCTATGAGGAAGTTTTCATATTCCGCACCGGAGATGAGTTTTGTGAAGCAAAAAGTGATTTGTCCTGCAAATCTTCTGTTGCGGTCCCTACGTTCAACAGATTCAAACACTTTTGCGACAAAGTCCATGGCGCTTTTAAACTCATCACTTTCTTCATCATAATCTGTATCTACCAAGAACTTCACTGTTTTCACTTGGTGAACGAGTATTTCGATTATATTGTTATGTTGCTCCTCTGCTGCGATATTTCTGATTGTCGTTATTGGAAGCGTGACATTCGACTTATTTTCATCAAAGCTTTGCCTGATGCTTACTCTAGATGATTCTTGATTTCTCAAGCAACTGTATTGGTGTGGTTTAAGAGGTGCGGAAAAATGTAATGTTATCTTTATTTTATCTCTAGTGGCAAGTAATTGAGGGATGTTGTATGCGTAAATCGTCAAATTGTCTGCGAAGGCTATTTGCCGTTCTATGTTTTCTTTATTCTGTTCAGTGTTTTTAAAAATTACGACAAGGCTTTTTATTGCGATTGCATGCATAATCGCACGTTTATCTTTGGATCGAATGTCTATCAAGTTGTCTGATAGCTCAATGATTTCACCATGAGTGGTATCCTCGAGTTGAGCGAGAGAGGTGACTAATCTTGATTGTGGTGGTTTGCTGACCAGTTTGATTATATCGCTTTCTGTTGTGATTGTATTAAACTCAGGTAGCTCAGGAAGTTGCTCGGAAAATCGTAATTCTAGTACATCGTCATTGTTCCTGAACTGGTCAAGTGTGATTTTATCGGGCTTATTTTTTACAAAATGAATATTGTTGTGTAGATGTTGAGTCAGTTGTGACTCTAACTGAATGATTGTTTGAATGTAGTGTTCTAGGTCAAATAGCTCAGCAAAGAATCTATAAACGCTTCTGAGAGTGTTTGTTTCTCTAGCGTTATTGTCATTGAGTTTCTCGAGAGTATCTATTTTGTTTTCAAGTGTTACGAGGAATGATGGGAAACGCTCTTTCAGTTCAAATGTTTTGATGCAATCAACGCGCTTCTGCCACATATGGGGATCATTTGGTTGGGTGGTTAAGTCGATAAACTCGTTAAACTTTTCGTATAATCTTTCGAAATTATCCCAGAGTTGTTCATTTTGTTCTCCCTCGTAAAGTAGTTTTTTTATTTTGATTGTTCTCATATTTTTGTGAACAACGGGACAGCTATCCAATGTGATAACTTTGCTCAGTACTTCGACAACATCAATTCGGTTATTGGATAATCTGTCAATGACGTATTCACGTAGTTGAGGTGTATAAGAAGAGTCATTTTGATATTCATGATGCTTGATCAGTGCTTGTATTACTTGATTATTTCTGGATTTCGGATTGAGCGCTTGATGTCCCTTTCGGCTCGGTTTTTTCCAATCCATTGACCAACGAGCTAAGTGTTGGGAGAGTTCTCTTAGAGCACGAACTGTGCATATATCGATGTGGTTATGTTGTGGCGTAATCGACTTTTCGATTGTTTCGTAGAAAATCATGAGAAGATACGCTTTTGTCCATCTATAAAGACACTCAGCAATATTTTCTGATTCATTGGCTGCTTCGAATGCAAGTTTCAGTTGGTGGCTAGCTGTCACCACAACCCAATAAATCTCTGGATATTTGTTGATGAGATCCGGTCTCTTGTTGGCTATTAAATTCATTTTTTCGACGAGCGTCTCATAGCCACCCTTGAGTTGCTCAAGATTCGGTGCAGGTAGGCAATCAGTCAAAATAATATGAACTCCATCTTTCTCTGATAGA
This sequence comes from Proteobacteria bacterium UBA1278, assembly GCA_002308435.1. Taxonomy (GTDB): domain Bacteria; phylum Pseudomonadota; class Gammaproteobacteria; order Comchoanobacterales; family Comchoanobacteraceae; genus UBA7916. The sequence goes on from DBUY01000049.1 coordinate 24,473, forward strand.
TGTTCTTCTGTCAAACTTGCTTTGTCACTTTCTGACGAAATGAAGATATTTCGGCGCTCGCTAGGTCGTACAATTTCGCGCTTATCTCTGTGGAAATAATCAAGCTTACAAAGTTGTTCAGAAATGATTTTTTTTGTTTTGTCACTCTGATTCTTGGATATTCCCAAAAGATTCTGCCAGTGTATTTGTTCATATTTAGTTGTTGGGTAGTCAGATGCATTCGTGTCGTACTCACGCCAATCTGATGCACTCCAGTTTTCGATATTCAGCTTATCAATGCGATATTTTTCTGTTTGATTGACCTGTGTCTCCTGATCTGTAGTTGCTATGATTTTCTGTATAAGATCGCTTTGAGGGATTTTGGATTTTCCAAAAGGGTCATCGTAAATAGATTCGGTTAGTCCTTTCAAACGATTTGTAATGTTTATTTCATGACGGAGATTTTCAACTGACAGCTTATGTAATGACCGTATTTTTCTGAGCGTGTCGAACTTGGGTTGTGGTGGTGAAATCTGCAGGGCAAAATGTTCTCTCAGAGTTTTGAAGAGCTCGACTAAATGATCATGGTCATCTTTGAGTTGATCGCTCAATAACCACAGACAGTGTGTGCATGCAGTCTGTGTTGGTATCCCCATTTGTGCGTATTCGTTTTGTAGGTGCTCTAGTGTTGTGCGAATCGTTGGAATTTCTGTTTCTGATTTTAAGGCTTCAAGCGTTACTTGTAGCTTGCTTAGCCATTTGCTTAATACGACAAAGTCGTCCTCTTGTTGTTGACTCGTCGATGACTGTAATATCTGAATAGGTTGTTCGATTAAGCTGTTATTGAGTACTCTTACAGTATTTTCAACAATCCCATTTTCGGATGTAAGTGCTAAATTTTTAACCAGTTCTATGATAGTAGACCAGTGATCAATCTTTTCAAGGTAGATCAGAGTTTTTGTCTTCGAGGTTGAGTAATCTCGAATAGATTCCATCAACTCATGGGCCATCGCTAAAAATTTATTTGTGTAGTGACTTAACTCAAACTGAGTATAAAGCTGCTTTATCGTGTCTGAGAGTAGCTGTCTGACACTGTTATACCTATCTAGATCTTTTTTTTCACAGTCTTTGATCACTTTGAGCTCGTTTTCAAACTGATTTTTTTGCCTGCGTGCTGCCCTGGCATCTAAATGGTCTTCTTTGCTCAGGCTTTGACTTGTACGATGTGATCGTCTTTGATCGTAGCTTGATTTCGCAGTTTGTATTTTTTGCTGTATATGAAATTTGTCGCGCTCGTTAGAGCGTCTACAGCTTTCTTCGTCTTGGTTTAAGGCCGTGTCGAGTGCGTTTCTCAGACGCTTAACCTTTGTGTCAAACTGCTGCTCTTGATCTAAATGATTAGGATTGTGTAACGTGACTGCAACAAAGTAGCTGTGCTCATCAAAGTTTTCTGGCTCAGGGATGAGGACTGTGTCATCCAGTAAAGGGTTTCCAGCTGTGGGTTGTTCTGGGACGATCGCTCGACTTAAAATATGTTGAACCCTAGTCGGATATACCAACTCTACAGCAAAGTGGATACCATCATTTTGGCTCATGAATTTTTGCGCGTCATGCTCGATTTTATGGATTATGTTGGCACTTTTTTTCGCGTGGTCTATGTGGTCGGTGTAGGCAGGAAAATAGCAAAGATCGATGACATCCCAGAACCACTCTGCTTGATAAACGACACTTGGAATCTCGAATTTTTGTAGGTAGTTATTCAGCGTGGGTAAAGCATATAGTGGGGCTGTATCAGCGCCTTCAGCTTCTTTGTGCCCAAAAATGTCTCGACTAGAGCTGCCGATATGAAATATCTTACCTGCAATGCCATAGTAGTTTGCAGTTGTTTTGGCCAGAATCATGGTTTGTAGGAAAATCTTACGGTTTAAACTCTGATCTTGTAGGGGGTGTTGGTTTAACCGACAACACTGGCGACATACCTCGCGGGTTGCGGATATTATGTTGATGATATCAGATCGTAGTTCTTGGAATAACCACAATGTGCTCAAGTGGTGGGTCAAGTTGGGAGCAGTTGATTCGCCATGAAAATCTAATAGTGCATGCAGGTTATGATGGTCGTTTTTGTTTTGTGCGTTGAGTATTGCTTGTATTAACTGTGTGGAGAGTTCGGTTCTAGAACACCCAGTGATCCACTCAGTACTTGCCACTGTCTCTTGTATGTAGAGTTGCCGTTCCGTAAGATTTAGCGAAATTGTTTTACGAACCAGCTTATCGATTTCGTCTAGTTGAGTGGTACAGCTTGACAATGCTTCCTTCAGTTTATTGGTCGTTATTTTAGGGTCACTATTACTGATTTCGTTGATTTGTCTATTGAGCCAGTTGATACACTCTCTCAGTTTCGTATTGGCGTGGCTAATGGCGAACCATAAACTGGCAGGATGGTTGAACATGGTTTTATAGTAACTTTTAGTGATTACTGTGATGTTAAAACCAAATCAGGATCTTGTCAATTGTTGTATATGGCCGCTGTTGGGCCAAAATATTTTATTGATGTTGACGTGCTGCTATTGTCAATAGATACTCCTTGAATACAATAGTGTTAGTTCAATGACGTTTGTACAATGGTCACTTCTTCATTACCTTGGTCGTCTGAGGATGAAAAGATACTTTGCTTATCTCAACGTCGTTTGGTCTGGTCGGTTGCGCGTGTCGCTGAAAATGTCGGCATTTCCGAAGAGAGGGTGCGGCACCGAATCGCACGTTTAGCGGGGATCAATGTGCCTGTGCGCCTCGAGCGTAATGAGGTGCGATTTTTACGCTATTTGGATCTCCTCTCACCCGATGATCTATGTTTGGCGATGGGTCTGGATAGGCAGGCACTCGTACACTGGTGGCAAATCGACTCCACCAATGATGCGTGTTTGCGTTTAGAGACAAATAGCCCTGTCCGTTTTATCGTTGCGGAGTCGCAATCAGCTGGTCGCGGTCGCCGAAATAACTGTTGGTTTTCTGACTTTGCGGGATCAATACTTTTCTCCTTTCGGCATGTTGCCTCAGTTGACAGTGATTTTCGAATATTCTCCCTAGTTTTTTCTCTGTTTGTTGTAGAAGCAGTTTCTGCTCACTACCCTGAACTATCTTGTTGGGTAAAGTGGCCAAACGATATCTATCTTGGGGGTAAGAAGTGGATGGGAATACTCGTAGATATTGTACATGGGATGTCTACTCAAACAATAATTGCGGGTCTTGGGTGCAATATTCGTTCAGATATTGTTGATCAGGTTGAGTCAGCGGTTGGTTTATCATCACAAACGAATGAAGTGGATAAAAATACGCTAGCCCAGTTGTTAATGCAGGCATGTATCGATGCTTCGATATATTGTGAAACGTCTGATTTTTCTGCGCTGGTTAATCGCTACAATCAATATCATCTACATCATGGTCAGGTCATTAACTATCGATTCGAAGATCAGACTCACAATGCAGTGGTTCTAGGAATTTCAGTTAATGGACATTTGATCGTAAGAAATGGTGATCAAGATTTATATTTACATGCCGAACAAATCTCACATATTCGCTTAGCAAGCTCAAATCGCAGCGCTGTTTATTCGTTGTCAGACACTCGTGTGAGTTGATAAATGTCCAGACGCGTTGTTTTTTGCTGTATGCTTCCAGCATTGGGTTTTTGATGGTTAATTGGCGGGGCACGACGATCTCTCTTGACGACGATTCGGTGTTTGATGATTGTCTGTGCCGTTGACAATAATTCAACCTCGTCACTTTTTTGTGTATGCTGACTGAGTTTGATGAGCCATTGCATGTCGTTTTTCGGAAGCGAAGTCTGTTTTTTCTGAAAGAATGGATCCATTATTGCGTGCGATAGTGTTTGCTTTGTTTGTTTAAGCCATGTCTCACTACATTGGTTCACCACTTCCCATTCAATAGTGGCTGCGTGCTGATATTGATGGACAAGTACATTTAAAATCGCGGCGGTGATTGGGTTTTTCTCGATGCTGATGACTGGATAGCCGTGCATTGCCACGCACAAGCTATCAAAGCCAAACCCGGCTGTCAGGTCTGATACTCTGAATGTCGTCGTGTTTGGATGTGGTGACTGTTGTAGTCCAAGCGCGCGAAGTAATGGTTGCTTCGTGTTTCCTTGTTGGCTGAGCTGTTTAGCTTTGTCGACTAAACTAATCGATAACGGGTTCATGGTATGATTTAAGCAGGCCAGTCGTATATTTGTTTCTGTGATAGACAGATGTATTTTGTCACGTGCGAGTAGATCAAAGATTGGGATCACCAATTTTGGGTAGTCTGATTTTTCAGCTGCTGGTGTCACTGAAAAATATTGTGAATAATTGATCATGGTGACTGGTCTATGAGTAGAATCAGGAAAAGCCCCAAGATATACCAGATGCTAAATCGAAAGACAGCATATGATCGATTGCCTTTCAGCCATAGCTGATAACATAGAAAAAGCCAACGTGCATTCAAAATGCAAACGACAGCGAGATAGCGGTAGCCTGCCATGCGTATACAAAACGGAAGTAAGCTGGTTGCAGCAGTCAGTAGCGCATAGGCAATGATCGATAAGTGCGTAAATTGTTTGCCGTGTGTGATTGGTAACATAGGCCATTTTGTTTTGGCATAGTCACTACTGTGTTCGAGCGCGAGTGGCCAAAAATGAGCTGGCGTCCAGGTAAAAATAATGAGAACTAGTAGTAGGGGTTGGACTGCGATATCTCCGGTGATACATGTCCAGCCTAGTAGTGGTGGCATGGCGCCGGATAGGCCGCCAATGACGATGTTTTGAGGTGTGGATGGTTTCAGCCATTTGGTATATATGATACTGTACCCGACTGTAGTGGCTAATGTTAGGCCTGCGCTGAGAAGATTATTCGCGCTGATGAGAATGGCCATACTCATGACGATAACTAGATAAGCAGTTTTTTCAACAAGTTCCGGAGTGATTTTTGCCACAGCGAGCGGACGTTTTTTTGTTCGACGCATCTTCTTGTCTTCATCCATGTCAAATCGATGATTGAGTGCAGCACTGCCGCAGGCTGCCAGACCGATGCCAGTCAATCCGAAAATAACTTGATTAGCTGTGCGAAGAGAATGTGGTGTGATTAGCATGCCGACCAGTGCTGAGAATAACATGACTGCCACGACTTTAATTTTAAATACTTTATAAAGCTCAGTCCACTGGCTGCTGTCATGCAACTGATCAGTTAATTGTAGGGACATGGCGGGTGAAATGAGGTGTATGGGAGTGGTTGACTTTTGATAGCTGGGACTTTTGTGTGAGTAGGACGATCACTTGTAATAGTAACCCAAGAGCGACTAGATTATGAAGGAGTGCTGTGCTAATTGGTAAGGTCCAGACTACATTAAGAATACCGAGTGCGATTTGTACGATGAACAGGACGGTTAATAATTGGGTTTTTCGGATAAATTGCTGAGTAAGCTGATGGCGCCATTGGTAGACTTGTGTGATAAGCCATGACATGATTACCGTACAGATAAATGCACCGAAACGATGTGCAATATGTATTGCGATTCTACCGTTACCGGATAATACGCCGCCTTCATAGGTTCGGAAGCCAAACGGTGCTGTAAATCCTTGGATGAAATAGTGTAGTGGTGCGCCCCACTTGCCTTGACAGGTTGGAAAGTCAGGACATACTAATGCGGCGTAGTTGGCACTCGTCCAGCCACCGAGTATAATTTGAAGCCAAAGCACGACCATGAGTGCCCGAAGACAGGTGGTGATGGTGGTTGGGGTTGTTAAAATCGGACGTTTTGATGCGTATTGGTTACGATAGTCCAAGGTTAGTAGCGCGGTAATGGTCATTCCTCCTATGAGATGCGGCATCACGGCGAGTGGATGCAGTCTCCAAGTCACTGTCCACATTCCAAAAGCGGCTTGTAAAATTGTACAAAGCGCAATGAATCGCAAGATCAGGGTATTATCCTTATTTTTTCGATAAATATTCAACAGTAAAATGCCGATACATAATAGTCCGGCGGCGTATCGATGAATCATCTCTAGCCAAGCTTTGAATGTGTCATTAATACTTAGAGCAGGTGTTGCGATTTGAGGATGGACAAACCAGTTATGGTAACATTTGGGCCAGTCCGGGCAGCCTAGTCCTGCGTGCTCGAGGCGTGTATAGGCGCCGAGTCCAACCACAAACAGTGCTGTCATGATTGTTAGTAGGTGCATGCGGCGCAATTTTTCTACTGGGGTCTCTGTTTTCATATGCGCGAGAGCTTCAGAAGTTTTCTGAGGTCGAAATCAATATCGCGTAAGTCATTCTGCTCGTCGTAGCACATGACTGCCTGATTATCAGGATTGATGATGAAGAGTGTGCAGGCATTAGCGTTCTTGCTTTTCATCTCTCGAAGTGTGAGTAAAGTACTGTTGTGGACGAGTAGGGTCTCCCAAGCACTGGATATCTGCTGCTCAGTGGGTCGTGTGGCAATGACGCTGAGGTGTACACGTTGATTATCTTTTCCGAGTGCGAGCCATCTTTTCTCAAGTGTTTGGTATTTTTGTTGATTGTGTGTCGTCGATTCAAGTGAGGCAATCTGCCAGTAATCATTTTTTTGTTTGGTAACTGCGATGGGGGGGGTAAGCAGAGTGCCCCTGGTGCGGTATTGTAGTTTCCCGTACCCAGAATTATACAATAAATGAGCGAGCACAATAGGTGCTAAAAACACCAAGAGAATGGCATAAAGTGTTCGGTTGTTGTTTTTCCTTAGATGCATATGTTGCTCTTGCTAGTGGATAATTGCCTGCTGTAATAGACGCCGATTAAACCAAATGCAATGAATTGTAGAGCGTAGCAGATATGGCGTGTAATGCCAAGATGAAGAATGTGACCATTGTTGAGTTGCTCATAGAGTGCTGAACTCTCTGTTATGACTGCATAAGAAAGTACTTTTGTTTTGAGAGTAGACTCTATAGACGCTGTATCGAGGTAGGCAAGAACGCGTGGCCAGTTCGTATTCAGTTGTTGGGTCTGTAAAAGTTTGCCTCTTGGTTTGTATAATAATCCTTTGACGCCTTGTTGTTCATTGTATGTAGTAATATGGCGTTGAGCAGCTTGTCGGTTGGGATGCCAGCCGAGATGGATGATCACTGATTGACCAATTTCTCGAGCGTATCCTGTTGCAACCAGTTCAACGCCAACTTGATGTTGATAGATAGCTGGATCGATGATGAAATAGTTTTTTTTATTGATCGGTAGATGGAAATGTACTAACTGGTTATTTTCTAGCTGGTTGGCGGATCTCAGTTCGTTTGTGTGCAGGGCACCTTGCGGTTTGGTATTGAGTAGTTCATATTTGTGATATGCACGATGTATTTGCCACCATGCAAGTGAAAGCATGATACATAAATTGATTGCACTAGCGATCCGTATCGAGTGTTTTGGTGTGGGTTTGTGAATCGTCATATGGGAGTTATTATATGGGATATCGGTGGATATTAATATGCTTGTTATTATTGATCGTCTGGAATTTAATGCGTGGGTTATCAGCAATGATTTCGCCATCTGGGACTGATCGAGCTCGTGTTGTTCGGGCGCTTTCTATGCGGATCGGTTTATCTTTGATTGTTTTTTTCCTGCTCATGGTTGGCTGGGTAATGGGATGGTGGTCACCTCATCAGCTATGATATCTTTTTTGTGATGGGGTATGCCTGCTCAAGCTAGCTTGTTTGGTGATGGGGTGGTTTTTAGGGCAATCTATGTTAGTATAATTCAATACTATTTTGGATAAACGGATGGGTTTTGCAGGGATAAGTCCAGGTTCTTTATTGTTGATTTTTTTAATCGCGTTACTGGTCTTTGGGCCAAAACGTCTCGAGTCTCTGGGTGAAGAGTTAGGTAAGGCGTTGCGTGGTTTTCGAAAAGGGCTTGATGGTGATCAGCCATCTCAGCCGAAAGATGTTGATCAGTCGACACCTCTATAGTCTGCCTTGTAATGACTGCTTCAACTGGTCGTTATCTTGCTATTTGGGGAGAGCTACAACAAAGAGCAATTGTTTGTTTCTTGACATGGCTTGTATTGGTTTGTGTATGCTTCTGGCAGCGTGATTATTTACTGTTATCGTTGAAATATCCACTAGAGCAGCTGGTCACTAATCAGCCACCATTGGTGACATTGTCTGTGACTGATGGGTTTTATATATCATTTCAAATGGCCTGTAATACCAGTTTTTTCATGGTCAGCCCATTACTGATCTATCATCTCTGGTGTTTTTTGTTTCCTGCGCTGCGCCTTAGGGAACGTGTCCTATTTCGTGTCTTGTTATGTGTGGCTGCTCTGTTGTTCATAATTGGGTCGTTGTTTGGTTGGCTGGTTGTTTTGCCGTTGTTATTTTCCTATGGTCGGCTATTCATACCGAGTGATGTGATGTGGATGGTCGATTTTCGGCAATATATCGGGTTATTTTGGAGTATTGGTTTGTATGGGGGGCTTGTTTTTGAATTGCCGCTGGTGATAGCGGTTTTGGCACATCTCGGTTGGTTGAGGCCGGATCATATAAACCAATCAAGGGGTTATGTTTTCTTAAGCTGCTTCGTGGTGGGGATGCTGGCTACGCCTCCAGATATGTTTGCACAGATTGCCTTTGCGTTACCGTTGTACGGTTTATTTGAGTTAGGTTGGCTTGGACGTCGTTTTCTTGCGTATCTCATACCAGACCGCCGTGAGGTTGTGTCGCTATGATGGCGTATCAGCGAAGCCAGATTATGTTGAAATCAATTCTCTTGTGCTGGAGGTATTCTGGATAAGTAGCTTGAGTGTTTTGATCGTGGTCGGGTCTCCTGTCGCAACCAGTTGCTTAATGTGCATGGTTGGTGTGTGTAGTAGATTTTTTGCATATTGAAAGCTGCATTGGTTTTCTTTTGGCGTATTGGGTGCAGTTTTGATGAACAGTTGTTGATGAATATTGCGCATTTTAATTTCTAGATTGCGGAGTAACTCTACTTTTTTCTCTGGATGGTTGGAAAGCTGTTTGCTGAGTGTTTCAGCGTTGTGAAGCCAATTCTTTCTGAAGGCATCAATTAGATCTGTGTGTGCACGTAATCGAAGTTCTTGTATGGCGTTGTTGGTGTGTGCAGTGATCAGTTTTTCAGTTTTCACGATGCTGACTTCTTGATTTTGTTGATAGCCTAAGTCATCTAACGTGTAGAGATTGCATGAGTCATTGGCTGGTTCGATATCTGGCGGCATAGCCAGGTCAAAATATACGTGCTTTTTTAGCGCGCATGACAATCGTTCTGACTGTGTGATGATATAGTTGCTGCTTGAGGTTGCGGAGATCACACAATTGTGTGTCTCCAGCATATCAGAAAGTCGGTCGATGTGCTTGATTGCTACGTCGAAGGATTGGCCCAGAATTTGTTGTGTTTGTGGGTTACGCGATAGAATAGTGCATGCTGGCTTTTGTTTGAGCTTATCGCGGTAGTGTAGGTGTTGTTGGATAACGTGCCCTGTGCCAATCAGTAATATGCGGCAATTTTTGATATCAGGCCAGTGATGGTTGATTTGGTTGAAGACACAGTGTGCAAGTGAATGGACTTGTATATCCATTTCGTTACGAATATTTCTGGCGGCATGCACGCAGCGTGTTAGTAAATGAAATAGTTTGTTTCGACATGTTTTTTGATGATAGCCCGAGTGAATGGCTTGCTTGTATTGTCCAAGGATTTCAGTCTCCCCCATGATTTTGGAGTCAAGGCCTGACATGGTTCGTAGAATGTGGGCGATGGCTGTGTCTGCGTGTTTTTGGTATGTGAGCTCAGGTGGCATGTTTTGTGCAGCACACCATTGTAGGAGTTGATTTTGCTCACACATACAAATAATCTCAGTGCGATTACAGGTGGATAAGATAATGTGCTCTTTCATCCAGGATTGTTGTTGTAATGCGTGACTCATTATACGAATGGTGTTTTGAGTCCATGCAAAAGATGCGCGTTGGTCAGTTTGTGCGGTATGATGACTAATGCCGACAATATGTAGGTGTTTTAAATTCACTGTTTTTTATCACTCGTCTGGGACTATGGTAAGTGATTTTCATTCATCATGTAAAGTGATGTGCTTGAATTTTTTGATGATACCATGTTACTGTGTGATTGTTATACGTGCTTACTGATTGCCTGCACGGAGAATGGATGCCCAAAAGAAACTTAATTTTTATGCCACCTAAAAAAATATTATTCATCGGGCCGACTCGCATTGGAGATACGGTGTTGGCGTCGTCTGTGTTGAATGATTGCTATAGTAAATGGCCGGATGCACGCATTTCTGTGGTGACAAGTCCTTTTTCTAGCGCGCTTTACGAAGCCTTTCCAGCGCTTGAAGAGCTCAAAGTGGTCACGAAATCGAAGGGAAGTTGGCGACAATCCCATTGGTGGAAAATTTGGTCTTGGGCGGTCTCCACGCGCTGGGATTTGGTCATAGATATGCGCTCATCCATGCTCAGTCTGTGCCTGCTTTCCAAGAGGCGCAAGACTTTTCGTGGTGTCAGTGGTCGACATATGGTGTCACAATTTACAGACTTCATGCAGCGGTCTCAGCCACTCTCCCCAAAAATCTGGTATGGTCAGAATGATGCGAATGAGGCGCTCGCAATGCTTAGTTCTTCTGGGCCATATGTTGTGGTCGCGCCCTTTTCGAACTGGGGTCCAAAAGACTGGCCAATTCATTGCTACGTAAGTTTGTTAAATCACGCTGTCTTTGATGGATACACAATAATTCTTACTGGTATCTCTAGAGATGCCCCTGTAGCGAATGCTTTGCAGGCGCTGGTTGATCAAATCAATCGTCCGATAATTAACTTATTTGATTGGGGACATTTGCGTCATATGCTGCCGATATTTGAGCGGAGTGCGTTGTTTATTGGCAGCGATAGTGGATTAATGCACTTATCGGCATCGACACAATGTCCCACTGTAGGTCTTTTTGGGCCAACTGACGCTGTGCGTTACGGTCCATGGCGCAACACAGTGATACAGGCTCCTGGTGAGAAAATGAAAAGTCTTTCCGCCGAAGTGGTTGTTGGTCATGTTAAGCAATTATTGCCTATGCAAGAATTGTCCGAAGACTCGGCATAGTTTCTCGACCAAAGCGGACGTATTCTATGCCTGCCCGTGCTTGCGTGCCTGTCCTATATTTGATAGTCTGGCGATGAACATGAACAATTAGGTGCTATATGTCTTCAGCTAATGCCAACAATCACACAAGTAATGATGTAGCTCCGATAACAAGCCGGATTCCATCAGA
>DBUY01000049.1:36056-42522 GCA_002308435.1 Proteobacteria bacterium UBA1278
ATTCCCCCGTTTTTTTCGTGATATGCTTCGTGTGCTGGCCCTTGGTGCCTTGGCGAACTATGCTCTCTTGGTGAGCTCAGTGGCTTTATCTGTATTAGTAGTACTGCTGTTTATTTTGCAGATTCCCCTCACGCGCGCCTGGCTGGTGAATTTCATTAAATACAGGACAACGTTTAGATTTGTAGTTAACACGATAGACTTTGTCTTCCGAAACAAGCTATCGAGTGACAAGAATTTAAGTCAGAGTCCGTGGTGGCTGCAGATGGTGATGAATCTTTCTTTAGGATGGTTGTTTGGGTTGCTTGTATGTGCCATTGACTGGGTGTTTCATAAACTGCTTGAAACGCCGTGTCTATATGACGAAATATGGGATACACACAAGCTGTCTTTGACGGTAGAGTCGCCGCTTGAGGCGGAGCGTAGATTACGACGAGAAAATCTATCTGATAGGGAGATACTAACTGCACTCACGAAACAATATCAGCGTGTGTTTGATCGCCTTCCATCATCAGATGGTGTCAATCCCGTATCCAGTAATTCTGATCGTGATTCTGGGAATGGCCATAGAACAGGCTCGCAATCTCGTTCTGGCGAAGTGGGCGGTGTAGCGCCTCCAGTCGATGTTAGCGTAGGACAAACAGAAGGGGTGGCTGTAGGGGCCTCTTCAGGAACTTCTGTGCATCAAGAAAGTGCCTTGCAAACGGGCTCGGTTGCTGGTGTTGCTCACTCTCAGTCTTTTTCAGCGGCTGTGTCAGAGGGGATCTCGATTCATACTGATGGCGCATCAACTTCCGGGCCAGAGCAACCTGGCGCTGGTTATGCGACTATTAACGATAGCTTGAATGAGTCTAACAGAGAAGGGTTGTCATTGGCTCAACAAGACAGTTCGGCAAGGCGCTTCCGTGAGAGGCTGGATGGGGTACTACATCAAGATGGCTCATCTGACTCTGAGAACGATGGTGACGCCGGGACTAGTCAATCGAAAAGCCGGTCACGGACTGACTCAACTGATTCGCTCGGTGAACCGAAAACCCTTTTTCTCTCACCTGGGTTGAGACAACTCGCAAATTCCGCAGCGCAATCCGCAGCGCAAATTGGCGCGATGCTTATTGGCTCTACCTACGACTTAGAATCTGAGTCTGAGTCTGAATCTGAAACATCGTCAACGCCTTCACAAGACTTTCTTCATGATGTCCCCTCCCAAAATACCACCCCAGTGAGGCCATTGGGTGAATCGTCTGACACCCATTCTGCAGTAGATGATGGTCAAGATGGCCGCATGACGATTCAGGCGACGAGTCAACACTGCAAGGAGATTCCTTTTCCTTAGGGGACTAAACAAGTATGCTCAGACTTTGCATGGGTTGTGTTGTGCTTAGCCTAACTTGTAGGCTGCTGTCTGTTCTTTAGACTTATGTTGGTTTGTATGCTGGGAGCATGATTCTCGTCTATTTGTTGTTGGGTGTCGAATTTTGGACAAATTTCTATTCTCGGCATTGCAGGTACTGGTTAATACCTGTAGATTGAAAATGATATACAGCCGAGTGTGTCATGGCGAAGGGAAAATTACATTACCGACCACAAGATTTGTTAATCGTCACATTTGCGTTAGTAGTTTTAGTGGTTGGTCTGGCGTTTGGTTGGTGGCTGCCGCTTGTCGCTGTGTTGGTCGCACTTCTAGTTGTTTCTCTTGTCTACACAGACCCGTTGGGTAAACTTGCTCGTGAGTGGGTGAAATTTAGTAGTCGTCATGATAGTATGCAGCGGACACTTTCAGTTGTGTGGAGCGAGGCGTTTAAGACTGCGCAGACTGCGATAAAATCAGTGGCAGATTTTTGGGCGCCTACGGAGATCTCGTCGGATAATTCTCATTTGAATGAGGAGGTTTATTACCGGGCTACGCCTGAAAGGAAAAAATGGGTCAATCCATTTGGCGCGTTTTATGAGTTGTGTCAAGCCGTGAATTTGTCATGTCCGCAATCTACCTCAGATCAAAAAGTAGAGGACTCTATCCAATGGGTCATGGAACATAAGAGTGTGTTTTCGGACTGTGGTCATGAGGTAATTAAGAACTTTCAGGATATGGATGTGCTCACGAAACATGTCTTTTGCGTTATCGATTACCTGGAGTCAAATGGGGATGATGTAGAGCTACTGCGTGGGCGTATGCAGGGTTGTCTGAACCCAAGGTTTTCCACTCATGTGCGCGCATCATCTATAGGTAGTTCAAGTGGGGTATTTACCTCTCCGAATCGTACGCCAAATCCAACGCCTGATCGAACACCTGAGCGGACATATGGTCGGATTGATGGCGCGGACGAATATACTATCGGCCCGCCATAATGCTCGACGAACTAGATGGCGATCATGTGCCCAAAGCTCAGCAGTTCCCTAGTTTTGACTTTTGACTTGATGTTTATCATGGGTCGTCGGTGTCATTTCTATTGATCTACTTCACTAGACTTTTCTGTTGCGCTCGTGTAACTCACTCGGCGTTGTTAAGAAGATTGTGGCCTGGTTGCATGAAGCGACGAATCAGTGGAATAAAATAGATGGTTTTGCTACAATGGCCCCATGAAAGCCCTTATTCAAACTAAACTTGATCAAATTGTTGCCCGCCGTGACCAGCTACAGTCGCAGCTGAGTGATCAACACGTTACACAGGATATGGATCAATTTCAAAAGTTATCTAGGGAGTTGCATCATATTCAGCCTATCGCCGACGCCTATGAGCGATATTGTCAAGTGCAGGAGCAGCTGGTAGCTGCGGAGTCGATGCTAAATGATGAGGTATCGGGCTCGGAGATGCGTGTCATGGTTCAGGATGAGATGAATAGTCTGCGGCAAGAATTGATCACAGTACTTGATGATATTCATGTTTTGTTGATTCCCGTCGATCCAGATGACGATAAGAATATCTACCTCGAGATCCGTGCTGGGACAGGTGGTGATGAGGCCTCCCTTTTTGCCGGTGATATGTTTCGTATGTATCAAATTTTTGCTCAGACTCAAGGTTGGCGCTGGCAGGTTGTCAGTAGTACTCTGAGCGATCAAGGCGGCTTCAAAGAGGTTGTCGTGCATGTTACTGGACAATCCGTTTTTGCGAAAATGAAGTATGAATCGGGTACGCATCGCGTCCAACGTGTGCCGCAGACAGAGTCTCAGGGTCGAATCCATACCTCTGCTTGCACAGTTGCCATTTTACCGGAGTCCGATGAGATTGATCAGGTCACTCTAGATCTCTCTGAGATTCGCGTTGATACATATCGTTCCAGCGGTGCAGGTGGGCAGCATGTTAATACAACTGACTCTGCTGTACGTTTGACGCACTTGCCGACAAATATTGTTGTTGAGTGTCAGGATGAGCGTTCGCAGCATAAAAACAAAGCCCGTGCATTCAGTTTGCTACAGGCAAAGATTCTGCAAGTCCAAAAAGAGAAGCAGCAGCAGGAGCGCTCTGAGCAGCGTCGACTTCAGGTTGGATCTGGTGACCGCTCTGAGCGTATACGAACTTATAATTTCCCACAAGGTCGGGTTACCGATCACCGCGTTAACCTAACGCTGTACAAATTGGAATTGATACTAGAGGGACAGCTGCTTTTATTAGTTGAGCCACTACAGCAACAAGATAGCGCGGACAAAATTGCAGATCTAGAGAGTTCCTTCTAAGTTTCTGCCTATTATTTCATCATTATATCATATTGCTTGCAGAATATTTTTATTGATTTGGCATATGAGATATCATTGACTCCAATGATTGCATCCTAAAGCGCAATTTGAAGAACTATAGGTGTGCGCTATGGTGTTGTTTTGTTTCAGTTCTTATTGGGTTATTCTGGCCCAGTAGGGCGCTGTTTGTTATACTATCTGTTATGATTGCCTGCTATCGATTACTCTTTTTCCTACTGTTTTTGGTTGGCTTGCCTGCGCATGTTGTGAAAATGTGGCGACGCGGTGCCTTGTTTGACACATGGTGGGATCGTTTGGGTCTTTATCGCAATATTCCACCCCGACACGCTCATAAAAAGCGGGTGTGGTTGCAGGTGGTGAGTGTTGGAGAGGCCCACGCTGCGATGCCGTTATTGCAGTCGTTGTGCGATCATGATGATTGTCAATTATTCGTGACTACTTCGACTTCTACTGCTAAAGCCGTATTGACCAAGCAGTTTTTGGATAATTCCTCTGTGTGGATTGGGTACTTCCCTTATGACTTATTTTGGTTCAGTCAACAGGCATGGCGTCGCATTCAGCCAGATTGGGCACTATTAATGGAAAGTGAGCTTTGGCCTGAGCATCTCTATCAAGCTCGATGTCGATCAGTGCCTATTTGGTTGATCAATGCACGGCACTCAATGAAAACCGTGGCTCGGTATAAGTGTTATCCTTGGTTGGCGACATGGCTGTATTCTTCGCTGGATCGTGTTTATTTCACCACCCGTGATCAGCTTGATGCAATATGTTCAATTGTCCCTGACGTCAAGAGGTTCTCTGTGATGGGGCAATTGAAGCTTGACGTTATGATTTCAAGGTTATCTGTCCATCAACGCCATGATTATCATCAGTCAATGGGATTTCGGTCGATTACACCGAATACTGTTTTTCTGATGGCGGCTTCAACTTGGCCTGGTGAAGAGGCTGTCGTCTTAGATGTTGTGCAAGCACTTCGTGATCGGGCTATCGATGCTCGAGCAGTTCTGGTGCCACGTCATGCTGAGCGTAGGGCGGATTTATCAAAGCTTGTCTCACAATATGACTTATCGTATTCAGTGCGCTCTCATGGTATGAACAGTGCTCAAGATTGTGTGGTGCATATTGCAGACACTACTGGGGAAATGCAGCAATTGTGTCAGTGTGTTGATATTGCGCTTGTGGGGAAGAGTTTTGATCCACATCGTGGTGGTCAAACACCAATTGAGCTTGCTGCGTGTGGTGTGAGTATGGTGTATGGTCCTCAGATGACAAACTTCAGAGAGGTTTGTCTGGATCTGGAGTCTCATGGACTTGTGCGACCAGCTGATACGACGCAGCGTGCTATCAGTCAGTTGATTTGGTGGGCTGAGCACGCCGAAGACCGTCTGATAAATCGCCAACAGTTACTGCAATGGTATGAAAATAATCGTGGCGGGTTGGCAGTTTTGTTACGCGCCCTTGCAGACGTGGGAGTGAGTGCGCCACATGCCATCGGTTAATACCTATTCAATTAAGGCGCTTGTAGAGCCGCTGGTGTCTATTTCAGCGAGCCCGGATCGAGATGTTCGTTATTTTTTGTCAGAGATCACTGGGGTGCCTCTGGCAGAATTGTTTGATCAGGTGCAGATGAGCATGGCGCAATATCGTGAATTTCAAGCGATGTGCGCACGCAGATTGCGTCATGAGCCTGTCGCGTATATTCTTGGTTACTCTGAATTTTGGGGCTTGCGTTTGCAGGTCAATGCATCTGTTTTAATTCCGCGGCCAGAAACTGAATGTCTGGTCGAGGCGGTGCTACAATTACACGGTGATTCTTCAATACGATGTCTCGATCTTGGTACTGGTTCCGGTGCAATTGCCTTAGCGCTGGCTACTGAGCGGTCGAGCTGGCACGTAGATGCACTTGATCGCTCCCAGGAGGCAATTTCTTGTGCGCGTGAGAATGCTTCTCGGCAGGAGACTCCCGTGTCAAATTTATCATTTTATTGTTATGATTGGACGTCTTTTAGTTCTGGTGATCGCGAGTCTCGATATCATGTCCTGGTCGCCAATCCTCCCTATATTGATCCAGTGAGTGATGCTGTATGTAACGAGACGCGATTATATGAGCCTGATTGTGCTTTGTATGCTGGTTTGAATGGAGAGGCTGATTTAATCGATCTGATAGATGTTGGGGCATTGTTGTTACTAGATGCGGGCTGGTTGTATCTCGAACATGGCTATGACCAAGGCGAGCGTGTACGATATTTCATGGCCAAGAAAGGTTATCAGTCGATCACCACGATGAAAGACTATGCGGGTCATGATCGATTTACACTAGGGCAGTGGCGTATTATTCGTTGATTTTTTCTTGCGTATATATCCTAATGAATGGTGTCTACTCGATGTTGTGTGTGGTGACCCAAGTCAAACCAGTAACGCTTGAGTTATCGACTTTAACGGTTGACATTTTTGTCAACTAAGGTTGTAATGACAGAAGGGTTAATCTTAGGCTAATTTAACGAATGATAGGTTTTGCGCACTGGGGCCGTGTTGCCCTCACGCTTGTTGGCACATTATCTTTGGTAGGATGTGGTTTGTTCGATACCTCATCGCCTACCGATCAGCAGGAAACCTATCAGCGCATGACCTTTTTCAATAGCACAGTTTTTGTTTACCCGAAATCCGTCCTATTTCAGCCTGCTAATGCCCAGATTGCCGCTGATGTGGATAAACAATTAGCGCCGGTTGTTCAGTATGCAAATGCGCATCCAAAACTCGTGATTCAAATTACCTC
>DBUY01000040.1 GCA_002308435.1 Proteobacteria bacterium UBA1278
AAACCCCCCCAAAACGATGACTGGTGGCGCTGTGGGCTCCCGGTTTTGGGCAATGCACGAGCCAAAGCCGCTGACATACGTTGTTCGTAATCATGAACCGCAGCGTTATATGTTTTAAAAAAATTCGGTGAAGTATGTTGATCTGAACGCATAAGCTCTCCTGTGAATCATACTGATGTTCTGCCAACGCATACAAATGCGAGGGTGAATGACAATTGTATTTTTAATCATCTACTTATTGGTGAGAAGTTTAGCAAAAGTAGATAACTGAGTCAACGACAACATCAAACCCACCATGATCGCTATTCACCAATCCAAAGAGATATACAACACAATTCACAAAAGCCAAGCGACAACCCAGAGCAAATAGCACGATATCAGCGCCCAAAGAAACATGGAGACAAAAGAAAAAACTGGTTAAATAGTGTGCAAAACTCGATCAAAACCAGTGCTTGAAATTACCCAACGAACAAGATACAATTTGGTCGCGAGGTGTTATTTAACACAACCAAACGCGAGCATGTGCCACTGAGCGCACGACCTCATTCCCAAGGACATAAACATGACAAGCACTGAAAATCAGTCTAAATCAACACAAACACTCATCATTGAAAAACGAATCTACTTCGCCCTACTCATTGGTTTTGCCAGCGTCGTCTTTTACCCAGAGTATGCGCTCGCTGCGTTTACAGGCAGTATAATTCGAGCAATCATCACTACCGCGTGCTGTTTAGGCTCATTGTTGGCGATTGATTGGTTCTGGAAACCAAGCACCAATCAGCAGACCACATCGGACAGCATGAGTGTATTCCAGTTTGTACATGATCTAACCTTACATACCAACGGCTATCCAGAGTTGATTGCTATCTGCTCATGTATGTGCTTATTGAGTACTGTTGCACCCATTAACATCTATTTCTCCTACAACTTGATGCAGGCATTGTCAGGTAGCACCACTAGCGCGTTCCTGCAAGCTGCCCACTACTCGCTAATCTACATCAACTGTCGATTTGATATACACCGCATCCTGATGAAGATTTGGTCACAAGTCTTTGGAGGCAATCAGGGGGGTGACATTATCAGACTCAGGCAACGACAAATCTTAGTCGCCGAGGAGAACGCAGCTAATCAAAGCGAAAACGCAGCTAATCAAAGCGAAATTGAACTCATCAAAAACCCACAAAATAACTCCCCATTTCAAGATGCCAGTAAAC
This sequence comes from Proteobacteria bacterium UBA1278, assembly GCA_002308435.1. GTDB lineage: Bacteria > Pseudomonadota > Gammaproteobacteria > Comchoanobacterales > Comchoanobacteraceae > UBA7916. The sequence goes on from DBUY01000040.1 coordinate 1,215, forward strand.
TCACCAGCAACGTCTGGTACTTCGTACAAACCTGCGCGCAGGCATTTATTGCAATGGTAGCCAGCCTGAATGCTGTACTCAATTTCCCTTTACCGGCTTCGTTTCAGCTGGCCAAAAAGCTGGTCTTGATTCGGACAACCGCTACGGCCTGCTGCTTCACGATGCTCACCACGATTGCTAGCGCATGGTCAGAAAGGGCACAAAAAGAGAATAATGACATAAGATATGAGACCGGTAAGGAACTCAGTAAAACCTCTGATCGCGCTTTCTCTGATAAGTACATTCATGCACAGAAAAACCAGTCCATATTTGACACAATCCAGGGTGCATTCTTTGATTTAGCAGATAATTTAAAAGATGACAACCTGATTACCTTACTCATCGTTATCATTACGCTCAACCCAGCATTTCCACTCGGCGCACAAATCTCACTGGCACAAGTCACAGCACTAGCCAGTGTTCTGACAGGAATGACGATGGCCTGTCTCGCAATATCACGTAACATGGGTGCATTGTCATCCGCCAATGCGTTATTCAACAAGTTCATGGAAATATTTAGGTTTGGAGACAACACTTACGCAATAGAAAACACTCCAAGAGCAGATGTCAAAAGCCATCTTCAGCGAGAGTTCAGAGAAACCCTCGCTACCAACACCCAAAAAAGCTTCTGGTACAACGCATTAGACTCGATTGCCGTGATACCGCTGGCTGTCTATATCGTTGAACAATTTGTTTCGACCGGACTTGGCATTAACCCAATGATGCTGGCAGCAGGTGCTGCAATTTCCGGTTGGCACTTTTTCAGCACGATGATTGTGAGCAACCAACATGCTACAGAAAAAGCAAATGAAAAAAACACAGACTCATCGAGTATTCATAGCATTCGCCAGCGCTGCAATATCATGCTTTGTAACCTCAGCACGAGCGCATTATTTGTACGGCTGAGCACAATGTTCGTGCCAACCACCTGGCTCCAGAGCAGCCTGTGCATGCTTGCTGGCGGTGGCTTTGCCGCACAAATCGCCTGTCTTGGGCTAGCATCTCACTTTGCAATAACACTATTTGCTACGCCTCGCATGATGCTATGGGGTCAATATAGAGCAGAGTCAGCGCCCGGAGCTGCTGCAACAGCTAGATCCATTATCGCCGATGAGATTAAACCGATCGTTACCGGGATCGAGCAATTACATAAGTTGTCCAGCACTGTATGCAATCAGATTTTCAATACCCAGAGTTTAGGAAAATTAGTCCAACCACCAATGATAACTTAACCAAACGTAGATACAGTTAACACACTCAACCCAACACTCACGCTAAGGAAGATAATATGAGCACAGACCACAAAGAAACTCACTTTGAACTTGCATGGAATAATCGTGTACCAATTACGTTACTAGCCGGATCATTAGCGCTCGTGTTCAACCCACAGTTTGGGCTCGCACTAGCCGCAGGGAACTTGCTCAGTTGGGGAATTGCCGCAGCATTCGCAATTGTGACCACAATGCTCTATTCCTTCAATGCTAAGCTCGAGTCAACTGACAAAGCAGGCGAGAGTAAACTATTATCGTGGATCCATCACATGACGCTTTATGGACAACGGTATCCACAACTCATCTCTATCATTGCAGTCACCTGTATTATCAGCACACAAGCGCCAATCAACATATACTACTCCTACCAAGTCATGCAGGCACTGATGGGGAATTCTGTCAGCGTGTTTGAGCAGGCATCCTTTGCCTACTTGGGATACATTAACCTGCGCTTCGTTGTCCATCGAATCGCCCTGAAACTGCAATCACTATTTGTCAGTGGAGACCAGGCTGGCGATTTGATTGACATACACTGTCACTACGAAATGAACCAGCGCGATACAAACCATAGCGATATAAACCATGGTAATGTTAGTCAAAGCGACATGAGTCAAAGCGATAACAGCGACAGTACACAATCAGACGCCAAAAAGAACAAACCCTTCCAAGATAGCGCAAAACTGACAATGAACTTCTGGTATTTCATTCAAACATGTACACAAGCCTTTATTGCGATGGCATCCAGCTTGAACGCCGTCATACGATTCAGAGTGCCAGCAGCATTTGCTGTCGTCAAACAACTGTTGATGGTACGAACAACAGCTCTTGCGTTCAGCTTCACCCTACTGACTTATGTCACCAGTGCCTGGAGCACTCAAGCAAGCAAGAATTGGTCTGCCACAAAATTTGACATACCAGAGGAAATTTCAAAGTTCGCAGGAAATGAAAATCCAAATGAAATCATCAAGCCAAAAATCAGCTTCCAAAATGCCCTTCGACAATCAAACCTGTGGAGCACCATACAAGATGGAATCTATGACTGGTTTAAAAACCTCAACAGCGACAATCTACTTACTCTACTGATTATCATCACTACCTTAAACCCCATATTCCCACTTAGTAGTGCGATCAGTGTCGCTCAAATCATTGCACTCGGTGGTGTTCTAGTCAGAATGCAGTATGACTTTCTTGCCATTGCCAGGAATATGGGAGCACTTGCTGATGTAAAATCCACATATGCAAACCTAGAAGCAACAGATACCTTTAAAGAAGAGCCTAAAACAGTAATTCAAAGTTGGTATGAAGGACAGAGCGCTCTCTCCAAAAGCAATAACACGAGCTGGGTATTGAATATTGTAGACCTCAGTTCACTGATTATATTGACACTTTTTACATGTGGAAACACATTCACACTTCCGTTAATCGGTTTTGGTGTACCGACATGGTTAGCAGCCGTTGCAGCGATACATGTAGTATCATCAGCACACAATTTCATCCTGAAACCGCTCTCAAATACCCCATCAAACGATAAAGAAAAACAAGAGAATGGCTGGCTGAGATTACACATCCTCTGTTGTAATGTCACCACTGGCTTACTTGCATCTCGGCTTGGAAGTATGTTTATGCCAGCCAGTATACTGAATAGTCTATTTTTCTTCATGGCATCCACTAACGCACAGTTGCTGTGCCTAGGTGTAATGACTAGCCTGTTGATGACAACTTTTGTAACTCCTAAGTTAATCACACAAGAAAACGATCAAAACGATGCCTTAACGACGCTGTGGGAAGTTGGAAAATACGAGCTGGCCCCATTGAATATACTGATACCCGCATCAGGAAAATCATCGAGTAATAGCACTGATAGCAAAGCACCTGGACTCGTAGAAAGATTTTTCAGCAACATAGCGGAGTTAACCAATTGGGGACCTGGGGTTGCAGCATAGCCAATCTCACGAGCAGACTGAGGCAAAATGTTGAGTGTTTATGGCAAATTCTCTAACCAGACAAAACCATGAGTAGACGCCAACGTCTACTCCGTCTCGACAACAGCACCTTCTGACTCTAATCTGCGAGTTGCATAGCGCTTCAATATTCGCTCTAAAGTCGATTTGATTCGAGAGTGACGGCAACGACTCGCCAAGCTACCAAGATATTTCTGAGCACCCAGTGATAACGTCTGGCCTTTTGCAACTGCCTGTTGCGCATGATGATGCTGCAATGGGCTTTGGCTCGACGACCATGGCCGGACAATCCAAGTAATATCTGTAACCTCACCTGACACTTGACGCACCGCTGCCAACAACACAGCATGCTGTGCCTGCAATGTCAAGCGAATAACTGGCGTAGGAATCTGGCATATGAGCCGGTTAGCGCGCACGCCACAGACCTGTACTCCATCTGCTAAGTGAGTTGGTAGCACAGCGGCTATCACACGCTGTAACTGACGAATAGTTTGAGTCTTGCCACGAAACATGCGCAAGCTAGTATGTTGTGTTAAATCCATCACGTACAAAACCAGAATGACTCTCCATGATAAACAAGCCCAGCGCCAAATACCAGCGAGCACCTTACAATGATACACAACACGGCCACGAACGTTGTTATCGTAATACATGTACCAATTTACAGGCATCGAATAAATCAACCACAGCAGTTGCTGATTTATCACAAACTACGTTATAATACCCCATCTAAAAACTGAGTGCTCGCCGTGCTAAATTATCTATTAAAACTCATCATTGGCAGCAATAATGATCGCTTCATAAAGAAATGTAAACCCATCGTCGCCGCAATCAATGCGCTTGAGGAAACGTTATCTAACCTGAGCGATGCAGAAATCCAGAAACGATTTAATACGCTTAAAGCATCAATGAATGATCAGAGTAATTTATCAGATCACATCGTCGAATGTTTTGCACTCGTTCGTGAGGCCGGTAAACGCACGATTGGTTTACGACACCACGACGTACAATTAATCGGTGGTATCGCACTACACGAGGGGAATATCTGTGAAATGGCAACTGGAGAGGGTAAGACACTTGTCGCAACCCTACCGATCGTCCTCAACGCACTCACAGGTCAAGGCGTTCATCTCGTCACGGTGAATAGCTATCTAGCAGAACGTGATGCCACCTGGATGGGTAATATCTACCAATTTCTCGGCCTGTCAGTCGGCATGGTAATACCAAATATGTCTCATCAGGACAAACAAACGGCCTATGCTTGTGACATTACTTACGGCAGCAACAACGAATTTGCCTTTGATTTTTTGCGCGACAACATGGCGACTACACGTGAAGGCAAAGTACAACGAAAATTGCAATTCGCACTCATTGACGAAGTTGATCAAATTTTTATTGAAGAGGCACGAACACCGCTAATCATATCCGGCCCCATCGGAAAAAGCTCAGAAATGTATGCCACCATCTATCCACTTGTTGACCAACTATTCTCAGATACAAAACTGTATAAACCACATCCTAAAATCAAGAAAAAGTCATTGGCACACCTCTGTGCCGCACTACAGAATGCCGCTGCCGAAATTGCACCGCATGCTACGATCAATATCAAAGAAAAACAAGTCGAACTGACCGAAGCAGGACACGAAAAAATAGAAACCCTGTTACACGATCACCACATCCTGCCTGAAGACCAAAATCTCTACGATAATCATCATGCCCAATTACTGCACTATATTGATGCTTGCCTACGCGCAAAGTTCATCCTCGC
>DBUY01000075.1 GCA_002308435.1 Proteobacteria bacterium UBA1278
TGCAAGAGTTTTCGGTTTCGTTATGATCCGTAGAAATAATTACAGGAAATACCCATGTGGAATCTACCGGAACGTGAACAGCTTAAAGAATGGTCACAGCAATGGGAGCAAATCAAGCAGTTGATGGTGCTTGAAACACAGATCGAACGTGCCAAAAAAATCATGGGGGCGAAAGCAGCGTTACTGTCTGATGTACAGTCGAGAAAGCATGAAGACCACTCAGGGTTGATAGAAGATGATCAAGAAGATAACATGACTGCAAGAAATGAAAAAAACAGTGACTCGGGTAACCTGACGCACGAGCAGTCTGGCGAGTCGGTACTAGGAAAACAGGGGTTATTCCACCAGGAAGAGCCTGCGCACAGTGAACGAAACACCGCAGAAGCAGACGTCGAGAAGCTAGAAGCTGGGCATGCCGCAATCAGCCAAGTTATTGAGCATGAAACAAGCCCGTTAAGAAAACAGCTATATATTGCGCTAGTCAATATCGGGCTTGTACCCCCATGGGTTGATACGCAAGGTGAGTCAGGGCAGCTCCTGACCGGTGATCATGTGCTCATACCACAGACATTACACCTGCTCGATAATCTGCTGTTGACAGAAAGTTTTATTATCAATCGAATCCAAGCCTGGGGCAGTAGCCCGCTAAAAGAACTAACTATTGCGCTAAGAAATGTCGAGAATGCATCTCCCTGGTTTAGTGGGGTGACAGAAGAACGCGATGACAATAGCTGTGTATCGCCACTGAGCCAAGTACTTTTTGATCACCGAGCATCACCACCTGATGTAAAAAGTCGTGTCTATCAGAGCGCGCTCGATGAATATGTCGAAGCCCTAACAGGGTACTTGTTGGGAGAGCGTTGGGCGCATCTGACTCTATTCAAGATCAATGAGTCACTATCAGAAAAAGAACATGCCACCGCTGAAATCAAAGCCACCATCAGGAATTGGTTGGGTAGCATGGCCAGTGAATCATCAGATGAGTGTTCATTAGACGCAATTGATGCAGAGATCAATATAAAATTAAATGGATTTGTATTTCAAGTGAGTAGTGCTAATTTTTTCACACAGTCACCGACTGCTGCACGGCTTGGGAACTTTGTTATTGAACAAGCAGTGAGGCGGTGCATTGCATCATGCAATCATGTCAAGCAAGCGGAAAGCTATGAGAAAAGCTATCGAGATGACTGCTATACGCTAGCCTTTCATCGAGCCGATACGATATCAGAAGAAGAGTTATATGCGATTTTTGAGCGTGAGTACCTTAAGGGTCGTCCAGCCGTGCGTTATTTATTAATAAGCGCAGCCAGTGTATCGATGATCCACAAGGTCTACTCGATGAGGTTTGATTACGGTAGTCAGTACGAAGGAATGATCGATACATTGATGATTCTTGCTTGTGCTTTGGGCGATAACAAGGCCGTGAAAAAGATGATCGATGCAAGAGTAGACGTAAACACCGGGCAATCAGAGGTCAACACAGGCTTGATGCATGCCTGCTGGAGAGGACATACAACTGTGGTGTCGATACTACTTAAAGCAGGCGCTAACGTTGATGCCAAAAACAAGAAAGGTTACACAGGGCTGATGTGGGCCTGTGAGAGAGGACATGAAGCTATTGTAGAGAAACTGATCAAGGCAGGAGCAGATTTCAGTGTCGCGGATAATAGCGGCAAAACAGCCTTAATGCATGCCTGCATGATGAGAGATGATGCTATGGCGTCGATACGACGTAAAGGGGGCGCCATTATGAATGCCGGAGGTCATGATGGCGAAACAGCGCTGATGGTGGCCTGCAGGAAAGATCATGATCGCATAGTCAAACAACTACTCGATGCTGGGGCAGATATCTATAGCGTTGATAACATCGGTGTAACGGTATTTGATTTCGCACTAGCGCGTGGGACTACTGAAATGATAACTATGTTAGAAAACGCACGGTTTAGTGCAGAATGAGACAGCTGGTTCAGCCTACTCCCCATAATGAGAGCACGTGCCCAGTGTGAAGTCTCGAACCACAGGTTAGGGGCTATGCAAGAGGTACTGATCTAATTATACGCCATTTCTTGACTGACAAAGGGCAATAGAAATAGACAAAAAAAATCGGTGTGATAACTTAGAAATGAAATATTAACAAAGTTAACTATGTTCAATCCGCCAACCTTAGAACAACTCCAAGCATGGTCTCAATTATGGAAACATGCCAAACAGGCGATCGAACTACAAACACAGATAAAAAAAGTGTAGTGAAAATCAACTTGCAATGCAATCAGCCACCGGTAGCATCTAGCAAAGCGCAGACACAAACAGAAGCGCAACCAGCGCAAGCATCAGCTCAATCCATCGTGTATGAGCTAATTGATCAAGTGGAATCAAAAGAAGACAAGCGGGTTAGAAAATTAAAGCATGATGCAATTGATATTGTGATCGATCGTGATTTGTCCAAACTAAAAGCAGAAATAGGTGAAGCATTCAAAAACTATGGGCTACAACCGCCATGGAGTGAAGAAAACCAAGTGTCGGGGATATACCAAACTGAGGATAAAGCACTGGTGCCGCTGGCAATACGATTTCTGAGAGGCCTGAGGGCGCTGAAAGAAAATAACTTTGATGAGTCGATACGCCCGGGTCAAGAAGACGGCCAAAAGGAAAACACAAAGGCTCATTTGCAGGATATGTATTGTCTTACTTTTTATACCCCCAACCCGTCCTTAAACAAAGATCTCGAGCCATTACGCAGACGGATCATGCATCAAAATCAAGCGAATACAGTCCCAAATTTATTCAGACCTAAACATCCGGTTATGTTGCGCTCAGCGAGCGTAGCGATGATGGCTTATCTGCTCAAAGATCAAGCGAGTAAGATGGCAAAGGAAGATAAACTGTTAGTAGCCAAAAAAGCAGTGGAGATCTCGTCATTTGGATTGCTAAAACCAACTTTAGCGCTTTTGAACAACGAAGAGATGATTGATAGTGAATCATCTATGCAAATGATGCAGACTGCTTTACAGGGAGGCGATTCAGACGTAATTAAGGCTTGCATGTCTATTTTAGATAAAAATCAGACACTTGAAAACACATGTGGTGGTGAGTCATGGGTGAGAATGACACAGACTGCTCTAGAGGGTGGAAATTCAGACGTAATTAAGACATGCATGTCTATCTTGGGCAACAATCAAGCGCTAAAAAATGCAGCACTAATCTTAGCAAGCATACGTGGACATAAAGACGTCGTGGGGAAGCTGAAAGAAGCAGGGGCAGATGTCAATGCCAAAGATGATAATGGCTTCACAGCGCTGATGTGTGCGAGCATGAATCAGAATGACGAGGTTCTGGAGGAGCTGATTAATACCAGGGTCAATATTGATGCCGTGAACAACTGCGGGGCCACGGCGCTAATGATTGCCTGCCTTGGAGCTTTCTCGTTGGGTGATGGAACTTCCCAGATGTATGCTGGCCTAGGGGAACATAGAGCGATTATAGAAGAGCTAATTGCAGCAGGTGCCAACGTTAATGCAACTGATAAAGAAGGGTACTCAGCCATAGATTACGCACGTCAACACCTTGTCGGCATGCTAGGGGAGGTAGTTGCTGAAGTCGATTCAGCGCTAATGGCCGCCTACGATCGTGCAGATACATCGGCTGTAAGGGAACTACTTCAGATCAACGATACGGATAAGGATGATCGTACCGCATTGATGCTTGCCTGCGAATACGGTAGCACTAACATTGTGGGGTATATGATAAAAAAAGGAGCCGATATCCATACTGTGGCCAAAAATGGCGATACAGCATTGATCATTGCATGTGAGCTAGGGAGAGACTCTGTGATAGAAGAGCTACTAAGGTACATGAGGATCGCAGCTGGGGATGAATCAATGCATGAGCACTACTATTACGACGCGGAGCTGATGTCAGCATGCAAAAAAGGACACGAGCCAACAGTGAATCTGCTGCTTGGGAAAGGAGCTTGCGTCAACGCTAGGGATAAAGCCGGCAATACAGCATTGATCACTGCTTGTCAGCGGAACAATCTAACAATTGTTGAGAGGCTGATTGATGCGAATGCAAATATCAATGCCAAGAGTAACGATGGCGAAACAGCGCTGATGGTAGCAATCGTTCACGGTGAGGAACCATTGGTGGATAACTTAATTCAAGCAGGAGTAGACATTGATGCCACAAACAGTCGTGGCGAAACAGCGCTGATGATCGCCTGCCAGAGAACAAATGAAAAGATGGTGATCGCGCTGATTCAAGCAGGCGCTGACATCAACGTCAAAGGTGAACATGGAAAAACAGCGTTGATGTTAGCAGAGAGTCGAGGGCATATATTCATTGTAAAGAAGCTAATCGAAGCGGGAGCCCCGATCGATAGACACTCTAGTGAATCTGAAATCTTTGCAGGTTATATACTACTGATGATGATTATACGTAAACTCAAAGCAGCCACAGAAAACATTTCAAAAAGAAAAAGAGATCAAGACGGCGAAGCCATAAGTACAGAAAAATCATCAAAAACGCTAAAAAAAACTGATATTGCCAGCAGCTCAATCGAAGATAGTGATAGTGCGCCGGCAAATGCCCTACTGTTTTTCGCGAACCACGATCGCCCAGCGTCGTCCCAAGATGAAAGTCCGACGGTTCAACCAGTCTTCAGCCCTTCGTAGAAGCGATGATGAGGGAATAAAAGCCGACGTAATGCTGATTGTTGATATCTCACGATAGGTGTTCCCAATACAATCATATAAACACAGATCAGTAGGCCTGACTTCGCCAGCAGGTCAATCGAAGATAGTAATAGTGCGCCGGCAACTGCCCTACGGTTTTTTCCAGACTACAGTGACGCAGAGTCGTCTCAAGATGAAAATCCGACGGTTCCACCAGTATTGAGCCCTTGAATATTCCATCGATGATCGTCAAATAAAAAAATCATAATGGTATAATACCCACAGATTGATTGTGAAAATAAAAGTAGCCCAGACAACAAGAAAAAATAGAATAAATTCAAGCAAGAACTATGACTGCGATCCGTGGAAGCAATCATCAGAATAACAATAAAAGACGCTAATCTAAGCTGAGGTAATGCGCGGTGTCAATCATTCGAATCATTGTGCAAGTTAAGTCCCAGATCGGGAGCGTGTTGCTAATAAAAAATCTATAAATCATATAAATAGAGTGTTTTTGGGCTATTTTAGAGGGCCAAGGCGATAAATAGCGTAGTAACAACTGTGATCAGATGAGTGGCTCAATCTAGAGTTGCATAGAGGACACGCTAAAATAGACTCAGTTCGCTGCCGTATTCAGATCTTGTATTAATAATAAAATCATACAGTTAAGTT
>DBUY01000036.1:0-541 GCA_002308435.1 Proteobacteria bacterium UBA1278
AGAGAGAGAGAGCCTTGTTAGTGCAAAGCAGTTATGTGCCGCGGTAGTTACGGCATGAAGCCCCCACTCGTTGCACCTTGGGCTAGAGCCACTCCACTACCCTCTGTCTGCGAAGACTTTGGGGCTTTGGTCGATGCAGCTATACAGCCATACCCATTTTCATATTGCTCGTATTCTTTGCTTAGGGTATGCGAACTGCAATATAAAAATGGTCCGTCTTTTCGTTTTTCCAGTACTGAAACACCATGATCATGGGTGGGTTGAGGCCTAACGACATAAAGCGTGGGGTCCTGTGGTGCCTCTGAGAGTATTGTTAATATACGTTTTGCCTGCTCAGTTGTTGCAGATATCTGATGTTGGCGTAGATCACTTGGGGTAAAGTTACTGTCGCTTGCCTCATCGCAAAAATAATCTGCGCCTCGATGATACCTCATTCGCCGTTGGATCCTGGAGGGCTCTGGGCTCTTGTCGTTAGTTTGATCGTGGCCATTTTCGTAATCTTGCCATTTTCTTTTTCCTGTCTCCGCCTGACTCAGCTTAT
>DBUY01000036.1:930-13657 GCA_002308435.1 Proteobacteria bacterium UBA1278
TCATTGACCTCATTGACCTCATTGTTGTCACATTTTCCGTTGATATTCTCGCCTACGCTCATCCCTTCGCTTATGCTGCTATGAGCATCCTCTAATGCGAGATCATCAAACAAACTTTCTAATTTTTTCACTGATTCGACGGTTATTACATCTTGTCTGGATTCTAGCCAGTTATTATAAGTCTGTCGGATAATTGGGTCATCTGCACCCTTGAACTCATGGATCCAATCTCCTACAGAGCTGAGGATATTGTTGACAATTTCCTTATTTTCAGGTTCAAGAGGCACTAGTCTTGACCAGATATTTAACCAGTCTGATGCTGCGTACTTTATAAATAAGATTTCATGGTATATTTTGCGCGCTTCTGTCTTTGACAAATTTTTATTATTTGATTTATCATAGCGCCAAACCAGTAATAGGTTACTATCGAGCTGCCGGTAGAACTTAATGACTTCTTCTATTATTTGTATGGCTTTTTTCCGATGGTCTTTATCTTTTATTAACTCATTCGTCACTGATTCAGAGAATGCAGTGCCCATCACCGTATTACTTTTGGGTGGCACTTTGACATTTTTGCGAATAGCCCGTTCATAATATTCATAGTTCTTAAACAAGATTCTGGATAGCTTTACCCAAAGATCACGTCCTCCTGTCTGATTTCTGACCATTTGCCACTCTAGCATACCAGCTCTCTCAAGATAGTGCTCGATGTCGTCTAGCTGATTTGCATCTGCGCGAGCGCATTTCACACTGGATCCTGGCGCTTCTTTGTATTTTCCAGGAGAGTCTATGAAACCACCCGAGCTCGTGGATGGCTTCACTGTCTCCATGACATCAGGGCCAGGTTTACCACCAACAGGGTACGCTGGGCTGGTTAATTGATGTGATGCGACTGGACTAACGCATTCTTCGCTGGGGAATACTGACTTCATAATTATCATAAAATTTTTATCTGCAGCGATTATATTCCAGACTAAAGATATGATAATTATCAATTTATTATAAATTGTAATTTGTGCCGTTGTTGTCACTATTCCATCCTGCAAATTGGGTCGGATTAAGACAAATAGTCTATCTCAGGGGCATACGTGCCTCACGGCGGAGCATAGAAATGTCTATTTCTAAGGATCTTTTGATCACTTTTGATCATTGTAAATTCTTGCAGAAAACTCGATAATTGTGGTATCTTGCACAGAATCACACTGGATGTTCATTTGAATAATATTAGACTTAATCGGCCTTCCGCCGTTGACCACGTTATTGCTGCAACAACAGCATGCTACCTAGTGCCTGGGGTCCCCTCTTTTGTGGGGCTGCTTTATGCAGTGGCCAGTCAAGACATGATACGCTTCATTGTGTTGCTCTATGGATCATCATTTTTGGGGCTATCCATACTGCTTTTTTGCTTTTATCACGGCAAGATTTGGGCTTTTCGTCGGTTACGCATGCTGTTTTCGTTGTCAATACTCTCTATGGTGATCTCCATGCTCATCGCGCCGAATCGCATATTGATGTTAAACTGGAGTGGCCTGTGTAATGTACTCACCTTCTCGGGCATCCTGTTTTCGTATCTACAACTTAAACGTGACGAGGTAGCTCGCTATTTCCTAATGTGTCGATACGAAAAACTGTTTCGTTTTGTTTCGGCGCTCAATATTCATCAGCCATCGACTGTCAGGAGATCAACACCATCCTGCATCGAAAATCACCTAGTAGAAACTGCCACTAATCCGTTGTAAAGCATTTACTTATCGGTGGTTTTTGTGTTATAATGTCAAAAGCATTGATAATAAGCCATAGATGTTCAGTATCGGAAACGTCATGAAGCAAAGAAAAACCCTCGCGATGGGACTCCTTGTGATGTTGACGGTTATTGGCTACAACATCATGCGCGGGATGAAGAAAGCAATCATGCTCTCCCTCCCTTCTGCAGGCGCTGCCTACATCCCCTTTGTTAAGACTATGCTGGTCATGCCGCTCTCGATCATTATTGGCGCCTTGTACCTAATAATTCGCCATCGACATGGCATTGTTACAGCCTATCACACGATTACACTTGCTTTCCTAGCGTATTTCATATTGTTCACTTTCGTTCTGCTCCCAGGTATTGCACACGTTACTCCTGACCCGACCTGGATCGCCTCTATTCAACACAACTACCCACATTTTAAGTTTTTAGTTGGCTTACTGTCTAACTGGCCCATTGCGATTTACTATGTGGCCGCTGAACTTTGGGGCACTTACTCGCTGGTTGTGCTCTTTTGGCAAATTGCCAATGAACTTTACAGCCCGCAGGAAGCCACTGATACCTATCCCTTCTTTATTTTTGTGAGCAGCATCAGCATTATCATTGCCTCATATGCGCTACAACTCTTAAGTGCCTCTGAGAGCCCCCTTGTCAGTTGTACGATCACAATGTCATTACTGAGTGCTGGTATGATTACCATTGTTAACTCGCTGAGTGCGCAGCATGACTTCTCGCAAACAAGACATGCTGACTCTACGCCAAAGAAAAAGAAGATTTCATTGGCGGATAGCGTTAGACTCACCTTAACTTCTCCGCATGTGTTGTATATTGGCGTTTGCGTGTTTAGCTTTGGGATGCTGGTTAATTTCTTCGAATTGAGCCTAGACCATAAACTCGCTGAATACTATTCTGATACTAAACTTCTTCTTGAGTTTCAAAGCTGGTTCACTCGAACTAAAGGCCTACTGTGTATTGCAGCTAATTTTATTAACGCAATGCTATTGCGTAGAATAGGTTGGTTCGGAGTTGCCATGATCACTCCGTGTATTTGTATTTTGTCAGCAAACCTGTTTTTATTTTCAGCCTATCATGTTGACCTGATTCAGCAAGTCTTGCAACTATCCTCTGCTGAAGAGCTGATTCTGTTAACTGGCTGCATTCTACTTGTGATCACCTATGCCTGTAAATACTCATTCTTTGATACCACTAAAGAGCTTGCATTCACTCCATTGCCAGACTCGGTGAAAGCAAGTGCAAAAGCAGTTGCCGACGGTATATGTGGTCGTGCTGGGAAATCGGGAAGCTCATTTGTGCAAGCCTCTCTCATCACAATGACTGCGGCACAGTCCATTCCAGATATCATTCCGTATCTGCTGTATTTTGGGGTGTTTTTGTCTGTATTTTGGCTATGGTCCATGACACGACTCAACAACAGCTACATCGAGAAGATGCAAGCACTTGGGCCAGGCCAAGATCAAGCTGCAACACAACAAGCTAGTACTGTGTCTGAGCCAACACAACAACCCACCGCAGCCTCTACATAAACCATATTGTCTCAAAATGTGCTGACGGTGGATGTATTCGTGTTGTTCATAAAACTCAGATAAATATTCAATGTGTCGTTGCACTAACCATCATGTCGTGATAGCTTTTTAGTATCTATTACTTAGTGATTTGTCTTGTTCAATCGTGGCTACTTCGCGCTAGCATACGAGAAAAAATTTCTCACACTCACACTACTCGCATTCTTTTCCATAATGTCCTTTCACACCGTGGTGGGTATGCGCGATGCGATTGTATACAGCATTGAAAACGGCGCAAGTATCGTACCGTTTGTCAGAACCTATATAACTCTCCCAACAACATTTCTTGTTGGCGCACTTTATCTTTCGCTGCAAAAACGCTTTGGAACGGCACTCACCTATTCGGTAGTGAACTGGGGGCTTGGCAGTTATTTTATCCTCTACACACTCATTTTGATTCCCCATTATAGTGACTGGACTATATCTTCTGAATACGCGCAGACGCTTCGGTCAGCTTACCCCCATTTTCAGCATATTATAAACCTCATAGCGCATTGGCCTAGCGCGGTATTTCACGTCTGCGCAGAGGTATGGTCAGTGTATATATTCATTATTTTGTTCTGGCAAGTTGCCAACGAAGCGACAACAAAAGAAGAAGCTGAAAAATACTACCCAGTTGTTATATTTCTGATGAGCTTTGGAACAGCGATGGCTGCCTATCCGATTCATTACATGTCAAAAGCAATGAATCCGGGCCTGGCTCTATTATCTATTATAGTGCCCATATCACTGACTTTGAGTTCGATCGTGTTCTATATCAATAGAAAATGGGCGCTTGACCAGCAAGTAGTCCCCCTCGATCATGCCCCCAAAGAGGAAAGTGTTTCACTCTTTTCTAGAATCCGGAAAGCGCTATCTCAAGGCATATCAGAGCGCGTGTTGTACGTTTCGCTATCAGTAATGATCTTCAATTTAATGATGAGCTTGTTTGATAGCTGCTTTTGGACGCGTGTTTCTGAGTCTGCCTCGGGTCAAAATGAAGTGTTAGCGTTTTATAGTCAATATACTTTTTATAAAGGGTGCGCAAGCCTTGTTGCTGGCATGGTTAACATCTATCTAATCAACCGTATGGGATGGTATTTCGTCTTGCGTATTACCCCTATTGTCAGTGGACTGGCAATCAATACGATGCTGTTCTCCTATTTTCCCAACAATCCAATTCAACTGCCTGAAACATTAACACTCATGAATAGCACATATCAAATAACCCACCTCATCACTTGGGTGTTTGCAATTGGTCTACTCGGATCGTATGCGTGTAAATTTGCTTTTTTTGACCCTGCTAAGGAAATCATGATCAAGGAGATGTCATCAGAGGACCGGCGGGTTGCAAAAGTTTTTGCTGATGGGTTCAGTGGCCGCGCAGGAAAAATTACAGGCGGCGTACTGCAGTCATTACTGCTCAGCTTTACTGCCGCACAATCTGTTCTTGAGATTGCGCCGCTTATTTTTGTGGTTTCTATTGCTGCTAGCTTCATTTATATGTTGGCAATTTACCGTTTACGCCCGCGACAAGATGAGGCGCTCGATCCAGCACATGCCGTCGGATAACAATTATATCCCCTTGATATGTAACGTGAATCACGATATCATGTATTATTATTATCGTGAAAATTACTGTGACTATGGTAACAAGTGACTCATCTGGTAATGCCACCCGAACCGCAAAGCCTACCCTCAATAAAACACATCAAGCGTTGATGTATAAACTGCGACAGACTGGTAAACCTTTCGAGCCAGCATGGTGGCTTAGAAGTCCTCACTTGCAAACACTGTGGCCCCATTATTTTAGGTCCGCAGCCAAGTTCCCGACTACTCATGAGCGTTTTGAGTTAATGGATGGTGACTTTATTGATGCGCATTGGGTGGGGTCAAAAACAGGACCCATCGTAATTGTCTTACATGGGCTCGAGGGCTCAATAAAATCGATTTATGCCAATGCAATGCTGAATGCCATCATTGAGCAGGGATGGCGAGGCTTATTTCTTCACTTTCGAAACTGTAGCAATAGCATCAATCGGTCCGATGTCACCAATCATATTGGGGATACACTGGATATCATGAACATCATTGGTATCATTCGCCATCGAGAACCCAATGTGCAACTTGCTTGTATTGGATTCTCATTTGGCGCTAATGTTCTACTAAAATTACTTGGACAAATGGGGGCTCGCTGCAAAATTCAAGCAGGTGTTTGTATTTCCCCCCCGTTCAAGCTTGATATTTGCTCGAACTTCAGCAAAGAAAGTACGATGTGTGGCCTTTATGAACGACAGCTTGTTGGTTATATGAAGCGCTCCATTTACCGAAAATTTAAAAATCGCAGCGATCCCCCGATTGATATAGACGCAATGGGCCGTTGTCATACATTCAGGAGTTTTGACTCTGTGGTCACAGCGCCACTACATGGATTCTCTAGTCTGGATGAATACTATAAAGACTCTAGCAGTTATTATTACTTATCAGGCGTGCGCACGCCTACACTGGTTTTGCATGCACTCGATGATCCACTTATACCGACGGATGCCACGCCTGAGTTATCTGAGTTCTCGCCCTACACGATTGCGGAATATTTTTCGCACGGTGGTCATCTTGGCTTTGTTTCTGGTCAGCAGTTGGGCGTTCCTGAGTACTGGCTTGAAAATCGAGTCATGAACTTTCTCAAGAGCTTACTGTAGCTAACTTGCGTCACCATTTGAGAACTGCTATTTTACAAGTATGTTAATGTATCTCTCGCGAGCACTAGTCATTTTTTCTCTCATGGTCAGTGCTTTATGCGCACAACCATCACTCTCTCAGCGCCGATTTTCAATTGCAAATGAGACTGATTTGTCGTTTTATTTATTGCCGAAGCCATTTGAGGGTGCTGAATTCTCATCATTTAATCCTACTATTCTGCCTGGGCAAACAATTCAGACGACATTATCAACGTTTGATGGTATACGTAATGCCAATGGTGTGCTGGCTTTTCATCTGGACAACCATTATGTTTTTTCTTTAGTTGTCAAAGATGCGCTTGTCTCTGTTCATGGCTGTAAATCAAAGCCTGTTTTTTTCCATCCTGAAGAATATGTCTGTGCACTAGACGATCTTCCTACGGGTGAGAAACGACTACTGATCCAACGGCCAGGACAATGACAAATTTCTTATACTGCCTCTTCGCTTGGCTTCCCTTGGTTGTATCCGCTGCTGTTTGCCCCAATCACTATCAACTACTCAGTGATGCAAAATATGACACGATTGTCTATACCGAAAGCCACGCTGAAATGTCATTTCAGGTCAAGTTCAATGGCGCTAAACGTCGACTGAGCTTTATATTACCTGCACGTCCCCCGTTTGCTCGGAATAAATCTGATGGCTATGTGAGTGATACAAAAGCGTGGGACCGCGGTAATATCAATTGGGGGATGACTGAACGCTACAAGCTTGATTATGCTGATGTCTTACTCAATTATATTGCTTTTCGAAATGCTTACGATCATTCCGGTCGTATTGATTGTTTGTATTTATCAATACTTGAAAACAATTACTTGTATGGCCATCTCTGGATTGATAAGCCTGATTAAATGTACGTGATTGGCACGGCTGTTCGTTAAGCCACTACCTCTTTGAAGTTCGGGTCTTTTCGATACTGTGTAATGATCTCATTGGCCAATTGCTCGACTAAACCCGTCTTTTGATCCTCGTCTAATTTACTGCCGTCATCCTCAGCTTGCTGTGCACGCTTAAGCAGAAACTTAGCAGCTGATCCGGATGGAAAAATACGTGCCAATACTTTTCGCGTCTCGGCTGGACCGAGACGTTTGTATAGGTAATTACGTAAAAGATAATCTTCTGAGGTTGTACTGAGCGCCCAAATTTCGATGGGACCTAGTGTGAGTGTAATTAACTGAGTGGTCGTGCCCTGCTTCGTTGAAAATTGACCCAACATCGTCGCCCCTTGATCGGAAGGCCCACGAACATAGTCTCGTAATGCTTGCTCTGCAGAACCCTTGAGACCAAATACTGACTTTGCTTTCTGGATTGCTTGCTCTGGCCCAGCATCTAATATAAATACTGATGTAGCAAAGTCGATCATAACACTATCAAAATCGTCTAATGATTGAGATAGCAATGCGACTTGAACGCGCCACTTTCTGCCTTCTCGCATATCCACGACGACTTGATCTCTCACTGCTTGAGCGTGACTGGTACGGTGAAATTCATCGAGTACAAGACGTTTGGGGTCTTCTTGTGCTTCAGCCGCACGTTTCTCGTGGTAACTTTTGTAGGCGTCTGATAACTTTGACATGGATGCAACGTTCAAGTAAAAGTCTTTTGTCAGCACATACCGTGCAAGCATGTACATCACTGCAGTCTGTCGATCAGCTGCAACACCACCTGCCTTTGCCACCTCATCCAGATCCAATGAGACTACTCTTGCGTCACCGATGTCAAACTTTGTGACCCGTGACAGAACTGGATACTCTCTAACCGAGCTAGAAATCATTCGTGTAAATGCTGTGATGAGATTCTCTCCGGTCGGTGTGGTCACCTTGCCGTAGAGATCTTGTACAGCGCTAGTCCGAGCAATGGATGCAAGGTCACTCAGTAACGGAACGGCGTGACGCTGTGCCATCATGGCCTCTGAGAGACACCCAGCAAGAAATAATGCATCTGTCACTTCCCACCAAGAGGTTTTCTCATCTGGCACAAAATTAATATCTTTGAGAATATCGTCAATATCTGGTTCAGCCGCTTGCGTATAGACATTGGGGTTATTATCGTTCGAGAAGTTTTTGTATGCCTCGTCAATCACTAAACCAATCATGTCTGTCATCCCATCATAAGGCTTGGCTTCCCCAATTGGTGTTGTTAACAGCGCAATAAAGTTGATCAGGAATGAGCGCTCCAGTGGCATAGGAGATCGAGAACCCAGCTGAGTATCAAACGGATTGATGGCATAATCTTCCGTCATCTGTAAGCGATAATATGCGGCCAGATTGCGTTGTTCGATTGGTAATGCTTCTTTTAATAGTGAAATTAGTCCACTACTAGATGGACCAATATCAATGATTGATACTCTTGGTAAACGCTTTAACCCACCCATGAGACATAACGCGAGGTTAGTTGCATTGGATAATACTGATTTACCAGAACCGGGCCGCGCGAAGAATAGATCGATACAGGTTGTTTGTATTGGTGATCCGGGTTGATAAGGCCATATTTTCCCGTCAGGCGATCGAAACAGCAAGGCGCCTTTTTCCCACGGTGAAGTGGGTCGAAATAGTGGCAACATACAGATTGCATCTGACAATGAAGCGGCGGTACTGGTTGAGACACTTTTAGTAGATATGGCTGGGACTGTAGAAACAAAGCCACTAAATGCGTCACCACAGAACTGACTCACATCGCAAGTACCCCAGCCTTGAATGGCTCGAGCAAGAATTGAGTGTCTGACCTTGAGTAGTGCCATATCAGTCTCTGGTGCCCATGTGGTAGCACATACTTTTAACGACACAATGGTATCGTCTGTATTGAGATCAATATAACTCAGTAAATCAACTCCATCGGCGATGAGTCGATTTTGCGCAGATGAGAAGGATAAAATAACAGCCAGTGCTTTTTTCATTCTGACTGTCTGTAATCCACCACTTTCGAGCAGAAACGAAATCCGCCACGGAATTTCAGATTGTAATGTGCGTGATAGCAACGCATTGAATGGTTGTATATCTCTTGGGAAGAGGTCGATATAGACACCGGCATATATCATATTCCCGACTTGTACAGTATCGAATGTGCGATTAAAGGCATCTCTTGGGAAAATTTGTTTTACTAATGACGGCCATAATATATCAGCGATATCACCGGTAAAACTTTTTGCCACTTTAGGCCGTATTTTGTCACCTGGAAGAATAGCGCCCCAATTTTTATCTGTAAACTCAAGATCAACTTCTCGGCGGATAGCATAGATAGCAGCGTGCACATCTAATGTGACAATCTGTAATCCATAGGACTTTGCTGTCGTTATCACTGTTTTTATATTTGTTTCGTGACTGTCTCTGAGGTCGGGTATAGCCGCTACAATATTCTGTGTGTAACGAAAAACAGGCATATTCTCTGCTTTGTATTGCTTTGACTTTTTCGTCATGGCTGCTTTTTGTTGCTCACGAGTCAAGCTTTCGACTTTTGTCCAAACGACAACGTAAACCGCTTCGTATGCGCACCAACGTGCCATGTTGATGAGACGCTCGTCCAGTAGATCATCGAGGTCTAGTTTGAGCGTTTTACAGGTGCTTCTACACTCAGCATAGTTATCATACAATACCTCGTGTACTTTTTCTTTGCTGTATGTAAAAACAACTTGAAGACCGTGACCGTCGATAGACATAAACGGTGAGAAGGCTTGCACAATCCCTTTGTGGATATTCTGAAACTCCTCTGGTCCGACTACTGATGAAACACCGTCAACCCGCATGATAGTACATAGCGAACCGTCATTTGTAACTAATGTCACAGGGCCGTCCGCTGTCTGTATGTCACAGTTCGAGGCGATGGTTGTTGCTAAACCACTACTAAACCACGCGAGTAGCGTGTCGACTGAATCGAGAATCGGATCGATGAGACCGCTCATTGTCATCTCCGGTTAAGCACATGGTGCTATTTGTTTACTGTTGCAGCAGCATCCTGTGACCAATCTTTGATCTGTTGCTTGAAATCCGTCAATTTTGGTAATAGTCGTAGATCTTTCAGTGTTCGGTTAGCAATTTTATCGATGCCGTCAAGTGGTGTATTGAGCACCATCTCGCCGAATATCTTTGGATCGCTTCTTCCTTCACCATAGGCTGACTCAACTGGGTTTGCCCTGAGTTTAAGCGTGTTGTACGTGTCCTGAGCAGTTCGCTCGTGCACTGTTGCGTTGGCAATTGCACAGAACAATGTGTGGCACAAACCATTCAAATCTGACTGCGTCATCTCAGGCAAGTGAACCAACGTACCTCCGCCACCGAGCATGGGGACTCGCTCAACAAATAGACACTGCGTACACAATGGACATGCTGTTAGCATGTTGCTCATTTTGTTGTTGCGATAGTTACCATCACGATTGACAACACTCATGTGTTGAGTAGCGCGAAACCCGCAATAACGACATTTATTGTGGTCGCGATCAAGCACTTTGCGTTTAAAGTCCACGAAGCCGGGCATGGACTCACGTCGTGAGTAATCTTCGTATGCACTACGAGAAAACTTCAGCTGGAGATTTTCCATGTTCGGCCTCTGGTTGAGTGGTTCTTAGCTGCTTGAAGTGCTACCAATATCATCGAAACCACTACCGGATGCGCCGCCTGATGTTGTTCCTGAAGAGAATATTGTCGAGCCTGTTTGATCGATGAGGTTAGGTAGGAAGACGAGTAAGACACCAACACCTAATAGTGTAAACGGTGTACCGATTGGTATTTGCTGAGGGTTGTCCCGGTGCTGTTTAAACTTAAAAAGTCCAAAGACGATAAAAATTAGACCCACAAGGTACGCACCACCACCAACAAGGGCAGCAATTTGTGTGAAAGTGCTGTTAATTGACTCGGCCATATTTCCGATGTTTGCTGACGCAGATAGTGCCAAAGCCGCTATTGCAGGAACGATTATGTATCTCATGAATATCTCCTATTAATCACTGATCCATAATTAATTAACCATAAATTAAGTGTGTTTGCAAGCTGAATGTCCATTTGAATTCTATCATGAATGATGCTTTAGATCGAGTGCAAGGACACTTTGCAGACTGATTATTGTTTCATATAATTTATCGATCATGTTGAGTGGCTTTACCCCACTCGTTACGACTTATTATTTAATGATGATTGATGGATTGATTACTCCTGGAGTCTTGACCGCCGTTCGAGCTGTAATTTTGGGGGTAATTATCGTTCTTGTTCGTCGGTTCAAGAGAAGGAAGAATCGTTGATCTCTATGGCAGTTGGTTGCTGCTACTTCACGTCGTCTGTATGGATTGAGTAGCCCGAATGTACTGATCAATCACGATCGAGCAGCATGGCGTACAGGGTCAATGGCTCTATTCATACATATAGCTTGTTATAAAGCTGAGTTATTGGGGCTTGGCCCATGGGTTGTTAGCTATGTAGGCATCTGAGACACCTGTGGCTTCATTGTTAACACTGGTAAATATGGTATCTGCACCTTCCTGCAATGTAGTCGGTAAAAAGATCAATCCTACACCAGCAAGTAAATAGATCAATCCTGTAGCAACGGGTACTTGGGTTGGGTTATCTCGATGCTGCTTGATTTTCATCATCGCAGCAACAACAAACACTAAACCCGCAAGATATGCACTGCCCCCGAGTAAGGTTGCAATCTGGTCAAAATTAGAATACACGTTCTGAAAAAGTGATTTGATACCGCCTTCGCTGCCATCATTACCTTTAAGAAAACTTTGCCCACTCGATTGTGCAAATACCTGAGTGGCTATGGTGGATAAAAGAAGCGTTTGTAGTGGTAACGGATACTTCATAGTTACTGGCTAATTAGTGTTGATGACCCTTGGCCAAGCGCCCCTGCTTGAACGTCTTCAGTGTCTCCAAATAGGGTCTCTGATACCGGCTTGAGCAGCGAGGGCATGAACACAAGCAGTACGGCAATCATGATATACGCGAGTGGCATTGTCACTGGATTTTGCTGTGGATTATCGCGTACTGCCTTGAGCTTAATCATTGCAGCGATTGAGAACCCAAGCCCAGCTAAATAGGCTGATCCAACAATTACATTCATGAGATCAGGAAATATATTAGTGAGGCGTGCTGCTGTTCCAAATAAACTGTCGGATTCTGGCTCTGTAAGTTGTGGTTGATAGGTTGATGAAACAAGCCCAATATTTTTTGCTTGCTGACCACTCAGTGACATTGCTTGACCTGAGAACATGTTCCCAAAAATTGTGACTGCACCAGTTGTCATCAGTCCAGGAATAAATATCAGTAGCATTGCTGTCAGCAGAAATGCAAATGGCGTACTGACAGGTACTTGTGTCGGGTTCTCTCGCACCTGTTTAAACTTAAATATGGCTGCGATGATAAAACCCCACCCGGACACAAATGACAAACCCAGTAGCATATCAACAACTGAGGTTGCTCCACCAGTCATTCGGGTAGCAATACAACCCAAACTGAGTGCCATAGCACTGCTCGTGCCACAGTTTAGCGAATCCGCGTAAACAACGGTTGTGAGAAGTAAAATTGCTGCCAATTTCAGGAATTTGAGACAATAATGACGTGTCATAACATCATGATCATATCACTGTTTTTTCTGCATGCCAACCATATATGACCTATATAGTCATTATGTGTTATTATATGAGGGCGAATTGTGTCTAGAAGTGCAGAAGAACAACAAGTCATTAACGATT
>DBUY01000036.1:14019-26273 GCA_002308435.1 Proteobacteria bacterium UBA1278
CGAATTTCGTAGAACAGATGGGGATAATTCAGTTAGCAGTGATAAGAGTAGCTCATCAAGTTACAACCTCGGTATTGATATACTACCTGACGCGCCAGGGTTACAATCCCCCACCAGTAAGGCCTAGAGTTTGATATATTACCGTGATAAACGTTCTTATATTAACGGCAAGTATTCCACCAATGATGTGTGTCACGCCTTTTGAGATAGCGCCTGGTTGCTGTCCTGGATTTGTCGCCTTTGCAAGCAACAACCATCCCCGCATAAATGCAATAATGCCGATAATCTGAATAATCCCTAGAATTGGCTCCACGTAGGTCTGGTAGTCAGTACTATTTGTTGTGTAGCTCAGCTCACTCATCACGCCACTTGAAGTGAAAATTGTGAGATTGATGGCTGAGATAAAATATGGCATGTAGAATAGCGCAACACCGATGAAGAACTGTAAAAATGGCCCAACCATAGACATTTCAACACTCATGAACGCCGTACGCGTTCCATACTTTTTCAGCTTCATCACGGCTGCGATACTCAACCCTACTCCTACTGCATAGCACAGGACGATTAGGAAGTTTTTGATCGGGTCGATTTGTAATTCAAGATTTTTGAACACATCTGACATGGCTAGACCGGAGTCGGTCTGCGCGAAGAAGTCGAAAAATCCACCTTCTAGCCAATCTAATGGAGATGGCTTATCGCTTTTAATCGGAAGAAAATCAAACTCCTGCCCTGATGCTAACAGGCTCATGGTGACAATGTAAAGTCTTAGGCACCAGCCGAGTGGTGTGGTTATACCAAACTGGCGATGTCGCATTAATTAACCCTAATTCTCTTTCCAGATGACGTTAGAATCACGCTGTTAACAGCATCAATTTTAGTCACTACGCCATAGCCCTTGAGTTCATCACCAACTTTGACGGTAATGTTCGCGCCTGCACTACTTTGCAGCCAAGCACGTCCTTCAACAACCGCTTGTATATGGTATGTCATTTCTTTTTTCGTTACCTTGGGTGCGTTTTGTTCTGCGATCTGTTTTTTTAATGCTGCTAATTGCGCTTTTGTCTCGTCTATCGTTGCAACCAGTTCGTCAACTTCTGACTCTAGATCTGTCATTCTCTGGTCAGCTTTTTCTTTACTGTCAGTAAGCCGTCTGACTGCTGCTGATAGTACGCTGTTTTCTTCAACAACAGCATTCAGTTTAGAGTTACTAACCGCTGTCTTCTGTGTATCCGCTGCACTGGTTTTCTCTGACGTAGGTGTGGGTTGTGGTACTGTCGTCACACTCGTCTCTGTCACAGGTGTTGGACTAGCGGAGGGTTGTCCTGAGCTTTGCTGATTTTGTCCAAATCGTGGCATTTCAGCAGGTGGTTGCGACTGTGTCGCTGCTTGCTTGGCAGGTGTCTCGACAGGCACTGGCTGTATTTGCTCTGCTGGTACTGAGGGACTACCGGCAAAAAACATAGCATATAACGTATAAACCATTACACCAATAATAACAGCAAGTATACCGAAGTAAACGATATCTTGTTGCGGTGCATTGTTGCCCGGAGTTGTGCTGCCGAAGCCTGATTCGTCAGGCGCACCGCCAGATGCGGGTGAAACAGGAGGAGGTGTTGAGCCGCCTGGTGCAGATGGGTCATCATTTGGCATATCAAAACTTTGATCGTCCTTGTCTGAAAAATAATCGCTCATGTTTTTTCTCCTTAGCTAGTCTGAAGCTTGAAGTCACTGGTTAGTAATACCCCGATCAGTTCTCCAGCTGGAATTGTCACAGTCAGTGTAGGTACATCTTGGAGCTGATCATTGAGATTATCGCTCATGGCAGTTCCCGCAGCACCTAATCCCGTGAGGAAATACTCCTCCCAATCATAAGTATTCGCACTCGATGTAGTTGTGGTTGAGCTATCTGATGTTGTTGTTGTCGTAGTCGATGCGTTTGAGGTAATTGCTGAACTGAGCCCTGACATAAAGTTCGTCAAGAATGTGAGTCCATATCTAGAGCCTATATGGTAGTTTCTATCACCACTAATGGCCGCTGATGCCGTATTACCATCCAATGCAATTGCGCTGATGCTACCAGTTGGACCAGATCCTGTGTTGATTTGGTCAAAGGTGACAGCCATCTGACTGTTTGTGAGCTTGTACGAACCAATCAATGTTGCTCCAGCGAGCGGCCCGGATGTTACTGTGGCAACGACAGGCTGATCGACGTCACTATTCACCCCGATATTGATTTTCGCATACATGAGTGTGCCTTCTGGGAGGATGTCATTCATTAGCATCCCTCTTGCACCTGTGCTCGATGTGATTGGTGCACTTACAGACGCTACAGGAATTGTTGACGCACTAGATTTCTCAGGGACTTTTGGTGCGACAAATGTACCCATGGTGCTTTTTTGTGTTGCTTTGTTGGGTGCCCAGGTTTGCAATAGACCCATCATTTGACTTTTCATCGCATTTTGTATTGCAGAGACTTGTGCACTGCGTGCTGCCGCGTCCATTTGCTTTTGATTTTGTGCCTGCATTTGACGTAGTCTCTCGTCACTACTATTTGCTGCTGTGGTTGAGCCAGCTGCGCCTGCGCCTTGCTTTTGAGCATTAACTGCTGCCACTGCACTGCTGATTTCTGCTGGAGAGTAACCAGCTTGTGTAAGATCACTTGGTCTGTATCCTGCCTTGAGCAAATCTTCAGCCGTAAATCCACATGCTTTAAGTTCTGTCGCTGTGTAGCCTGCTTCACGTAATTGTTGTGCGGTTGCACCAGCAGCCTTTTGTTCGCATGCGCCGACGCCACCTGCTCGGATGGCGGCACTACTCACACCACCGGCTAGCATCGTCTTGGCATCACAGCCAGCTTGGGTCATTGCCACAATTGATGCGCCTTGTGCGACCATCTGCTTTACCTTCTCTGCATCGCACTTTCCGGCAATCTTGTCTAGTGCTGCAGCACCAAATCCAGCTGCAGCGAGTTCATCCTTACTGACACCGGCAGCTGCTAATGTCTCAGCGCTCATACCTGCCCGGCGCAGCTCTCTTGGGCTGAATCCAGCAGCGAGTAATTCCTTTGCTGAGAATCCGCATTTGACCATTTGTCTAGCTGAGTAGCCGGCTTCTTCGAGTTGATTGGCGTTGTAGCCCATTTTCTTCAGTTCACATGCATCGAAACCAGCTGCACGGAGTGCTTTCGCGTCCATCCCCCCATCGCGCATCATTTGTGCAGTACAACCTTTTGCTTTTATTTCTTTTGGTGTTAGGCCCTGTGCTTTGAATTCGCGTGCTCGCTGTGCTGTGCAGAATTGTCCGAGTCGCTTTCGTGCAGCAGCGATCTCCGCTTCACTGACGCCACAGCTCTTGATTTCATCTTCGGTAAATCCATCTTTCAGCTCTTCCTCTATTGTCACACCTGATTTGAGTAGCGTGCATACGTCAGCACCTAGTGCTTTGAGATCTTTTGCGCTTGCACCAGCTTTTGCAAGTTCTTCTGTCGTAAATCCAGCTGCTTTCAATTCGCTGGGCGTGAATCCAGCGCCCAGCAGGTCTTTCGCTGAATATCCGGCATCACGTAGCTCTTCTAGTGTTGTGCATGGTTTAAGATCCGTCACGCTGTAGCCAGCATTTTTGAGCTCTGTTACTGAGTAGCCGGCTTTCTTTAGTTCGCAGGCTTTCTTCCCTGCAGCACGTAATTCTGCAGCATTGACACCTGCTGCACGCAAGCTGCTTAGATTATCTGAATGGTTTAGAATCCCAGTTGCTGGGAAGCCGGCGTTGATCAGTTGCTCAGGTGTATATCCACAATCTATGAGCTGCTTTGCAGTTTTTCCAGCCCGCTTGAGCTGTGATGCGCTAAACCCTTCTTTTTTGAGCTGCTCGCATGTCTCTCCAGCTTTCAGACGCTTGGCTAGTTCCACATCGTCAGCGCCACCGCCAAGCGCACTCCCAGAGAATCCTGCTCTGATCAGATCCCCTTTGGTGAATCCTGCTTTTGTCAGTTCACTCGGCGTATAACCTGCTTTTTTCAAATCAGATGCACTCACACCTGCTGCCCGCATTTCTGCGGCGCTGTAGCCCGCATCATGTAGGTCTTTTGGTGAGAAGCCAGCAGCTAGTAACGATGCTGCATCGTAGCCCGCTTTTTTAAGATCAGCAGCACTGTATCCTGCTTCTTTCAGCTGTTTTGCTGTATAGCCTGCCTGCCTGAGTTGTTCAGCAGAGCAGCCTAGCGCTTTCAGCTGGCTAATTGGTATCGATGTGTCGTGTGTTTTCGCTATTTCGTCACATGATATGAGTCCTTTAAGCTGCTCTGGCTGAATTCCTGCGGATAGTAGTTGTCCAGCACTGTACCCTGCTTTTGCTAACTCTTCTGGTGAATATCCAGCTTGTACAAGGTCGCTTGCCGTATATCCGGCGCAGTATAGTGCCTTAGCGGTGAAACCAGCATCTTTCATCTCACCCGCTGTATATCCTGCGAGCCGCATGACACTGGCACCGCATCCATAATTCTTGACTTGTAGTGCGGATACGCCGCTGTCTCTTTGCTGACTTGCCCAGCCTGTTTGGCATTGACGACGGGGAGCTGGTTCATTACAGTTTCTTGCTTCTTTAAGGTCCGTTGTTGGAACGCCTGCTGCTAGTAAGGCCTCATCACTGACGCCCGCTGCCTTCAGATCACTCACTGACACACCTGCTTTCATGAGATCGGATGGGGTGAAGCCTGCCCTGAGTAGCTCTTTTGTGGTGTAACCGCATGCTATGAGATCACTAGCGCTGTATCCGATTTTTTTCAGCTCCTGGGCATCATAGCCTGATTTTTTGAGTTGGCATGCTGTGTATCCGCCTGCTTTTAGCTCAGCTGCGCTGTATCCACCTTTTGCCAACTCGCCTGCTGTGTATCCAGCCGATAGGAGTACAGACGCTTGACAGCCCTGGCACTTCAGTTCAAATGCGCTAACGCCAGCTTCTCTCGCTTTCTTCGCATACTCTGGTGTACAGACAGCATTCTTTGCTAGCTTGTTGCTAAGGGCTGATGATGCATTTTCAGCGAAGCTGCTTGGGTTGGTAATATAGCCGGCCGTTCCAATAACGCTCGGTATAGCACTGGTTCCTCTTCTTTCTGCTTCTTCAAATTGCTGATTATCCCTCGTTGTGTTGAGTTCAGCGTAGTTTTGCGTAACCTCACCAGCGCGTGCTGATGTCACTGCCGCTGGGCGAGTTCTTCTAATTGTTGAATCTGTCGACACAGATTCTTGTCCACTGAACAGGTATAGACCGTATATGACTGCACCGATACCGACAACAGCGCCGAGCACGATTGCAACTTTCGAACCAATACTATCTTCGCGATAAGGTTTTTTTTGATCGTCAGCCACTTAAATTCCTTCAATATTCAGTTTAACAATCTCACCGTTTTTGAGGGCGATCAGCGATGATGTAAGCGGTAGCTCATAGACATGTATTCGGCCGTTCGCGCCGTTGACCTTGGATGTCCATGCTGGAGATATGAGCTCGAGCGGTGTTCTGACGAGCAGTCGTTTGCGATGGATCCACGCTTGCGCATCACCTCCGGTAACGTGTGCTTGCACACTCTTGACTGGTGGAATATTGTTGATGAGATTCACTAAATCGCCATTGACTTGATTGGGTGAGATTGAATCTGTTGTGTCTGTTGCTTTTGCTAATGGCCCTCGCATTGGCACCTGAATGTCCATCCGGTAATCCACTTGCTGTTGACCCGGTATTAGCTCAAGGATGACCGGCGTATTTAGCCCCCTCAGCATGACCACAAGATTTGTGGTTTTGTACAGTGTTTGAGCTTGTAACAAGAGTGTATTTGCGAAGCTTTCTCCTGCTGTCTCTTCCTCTCTTGTTCCTTCGTTCCATACGATGTTGACAGATGTTGGGTTACCGATATCGTAGCCCCGGACTGGCCAGATGGCGCCAGTGGAATCATAGAATGATATGACACTTACATAGCCTGCGCTAAGCCTGACAACAGTTGGTAGTCGGCCATTATCTAGGCTGATGACTTTTGATCGGTTGACCGGTTCTGGTGGTGCAGACCCACGAAATGTCGTCATACGTTGGCTTTCGTTCCAGAGATGACGAATTGTCATCGCTTGGTCTGGTGAGAGCGGTGATACTGTCTGCGCGACTGAATTAAATGCGTCGTCAGCGATTGAGCTGTCTACGCCAAGGTCTTTCAATGTCACTGGCTCGATTTTTTCTATCGGTGGCGCCATGCTCTGGTTATCTTGCGCTTGACTGCTCATGTCAACTGGGCTTGCGCTAGATGGGTTGCTGTATTGTTGTGCGTGCACGTTTGTGATCAACATCAGCAGCATCAACACGTGCCCAAATTTGATTAACCAGTTGTGGTTTGTTGTCCGTGTCATCTCTACCTCGCCCTGTATGATGCGATCCCAATTCCTTGGGGATTGTTTTGAATACTAACCCGCTGTATAAGCATTGTCACGGTTTGCGGGATGTTTCTCGTAATGGTTGCCCCAGCGTATTTGACAAGAATGGGCAGCGTCACATTCCACGTGTATGTTCCGTTGATCAGACCCTGGTTGTTCACCACTGGCGCGCCTGTTGCGACTGATGTGACCACAAGGCGGTTTTCGACAACATACTTGACGTTGCCACTGGCTACCAGTTGTCGACGGAAATCTTGCCAGCCTTCTGCGGTGAAGTAGCTTGATGCTTCTTGTAACTGCTGTCGGTAGTTTACAAAGTCGAATGAATTTATTTTGGTAGCTGCCATGTTCGCCCAGGCCAGAATTTGCGGCGTTGACTTTACAGCTGCACTAAGGGGTTCAACTGGTATAATACGGCCGTCAGCAGAGGTGACAATGAATTTTGCCGGTGCCGGGCGAACAATGCTATATGCAGTCGCTAACACCAAAACGACATTTGAGATGATGGAGACAAGGCCGATGCTAACGACTCGCTTGTAATTGTCGCGATAGAAAAAGTTTCTATTAAAAACTAATTCGGCGGCTTTTTCGTCCATTCAGAATATCCTAAATTTTAATCAGTCTACCATCCACTGTGGTCACAATCCACTGCGTTTTTTTTGGATTGAGAGCCGTATGTGCAGCAAACAGACACAAAGCGAGGTTGAGTACTACGAGCACCCCAGTGAAATAGACCGTCCCGCGAAAACAACTTCTATAGAATGTTGCTTCAACTTTTTTGCGGTCTACGTACTCAAGCGCCATGGTTTCCCCCTTACAGTTTAGATTATCAATCTCACCAGTTGATTACAAGCGCGGCTTAATCTATTTTTAATATTTTTTGAACCTGATGATGACGCCACCATCATTGAATAAAGTTGGTGACTGACTCTCGTCATGCACTTCGATGACGCTATTTTTGAGTACCGAGAACCACGCTCCCGGATCCGCTATTTTAGGTATCGCATCCTCATTAAGTGCCGAAATGAATGATGGTGTTTTGATAATCTCATCTGATACAGAGATACTGACTCTAGCAATACTTGGTTTAGATTTTTGCATTGCAACGACTAATCTTGAGGCTTGTCTTTGTGCCACTAGATCGCCAGGTAATGATTTTTTATTGTCTTCAGGCTCATCTTGGGCGGATACTGTTGGGTAAAACCCAGTCAGTTGCATGTACTCGATTCGATAAAAACTCAGGAACTGTGATAAGTACTTCGCCGTATCTTGGCCTTGTTTTGTGAGATTGTCAGTTCGAGTGATGAATAAGGATTTCCAGGGCACTATTACGTAATATGTCTCCCCATTTCGGTATACTGACACACCCCTGCTCGCGATTTCTTTATGCGACTGTGCGAATGCTTTTTTATCGATTGAGATCTCATCAGGCGTGTACTGTGATAATAGAAAAAAACGGTTTTTAGTTGATCGCCCAGCACTTGCTTGCGCCACAAGGTCACACATTGATAAACTGATCATACTTAGCCAGCACAACACGGTTACTATTTGCATGTTTCCTTCCCTCCTCTAGTCTGTGGTTATGTCATTGATGACATGATCTATACGCTTTTGCAAGTTTCCTAGATCGATTAGTTCACTCTGTCTGTATAATGTTTTCTCTTCTATTTTTGCGAGCGTTTCGTTGATGTCTGCATCTGCATCATCCTTACCACGCCCAAGACTTCTGAGTATGAAGGCACCCTGGTGTCGTAGTTGAACACGATCCACTAACGGCATCTCATATAGTTCGATATTATCAGTGACCGCTAAGTTGTTTTTCTCTTGTGCTGTCAATATGACTTTGGAGGTGATGTTGATGTAGTGATCATGCTTAGCATCTTCAAGTCGAATCTGTTCTTTTTTACTTTCTTCATCGGTGATTTCCATAATTTCTTTCACCTGTGGCGGCACCTGTACTGGTTCAGTTTTTAGCTGTTCTGTTTCAGAATTTGCATCGATTGGCACAGCATCATCAGCCTGCTCTATTACCGCTTGATTGTCAGCCTCGCTTGCCAGCTGCTGCTTATGGACATCAAACAGCACGTTCATACCCCGATCAATTGAATCTATCATTCGTGGCTGCCTGTTTGTTGCCTCGACAATACTGTGTAGCGCTTCATCATCCTCTGCTCTGATTTCGGGAATACCAGATGTATTAATGAGTTGCTCGAAGTCCTCGATACTTTTGACGAGCGTGTATAGCACTTCGTCTTTTGGTATTTCTACCTTCATCAGCACATTCAATCGCATTTCTTTTGCAGGCCCAGGGTCCATGAAAAACAAATTGGCGCGGACGATATTTGATTTAAAAAAGACGTGCGCTTCCCCGACGCCCTGTTCTTTCAAATCAAGCAAATTGATTCTTGCTCTTTTCTCAGCTTTAGCACTTTTCGAGTCCATATATGACCCGGTGAGACCTGGGTTTTGGGCGTTGAAACTTTCAACGGCGGTGACATAGGCGTCACCTGCACTTTTCATAAAGAATTCCCAAGTATCTGTCGGATCCTCGAGTTTCATACAAATCTTGATATTGGTATTTGCGCCAATTGATGCGGCTTCTTCTTTAGACGCCTTTTGGAATGCGGGTAAGTCCTGACCCGCAAATACCACTGAGAAACCGAGTGATCGTGCCTGAGCCGGTACAACTGCAAATCCTTTCACTGCGTAATAACCATATTCATCGAGCACACACAAATAAGGCGTTGGACAGTTGGTCGGCTTGCGCAGAATGACGTCTTGATAGGTACCTTCTACGGTGTCCCCTAACCCTGCTGCCATCATCGTTTTTAGTGAGGAAATTACGATTTTTCCGAGATTCGCAAGTTCATCGGGAGACTTTTCAAGTGCAGGTAGTAGAACTATGAGCACGCGCCGGTTGAGCACGACGTCTTTCATATCAACCTCTGCAAGCTTTGTTCGCATGATATGTCCATAGCTGTCTGCAAGTGATGTAAATGTTCGTGTCAACTGCATGGTGATGTAACCATGCTGCTCGTATACTTGCGATACTTGTTTGCCTTTACGCTCTTTGACGTAGCCAGGGAGGGTCAGTAGGTAATTGTGAATTGGCTGCATGATGGTCTCGGGCACATCTTCTAAGCTGATATCGAATTGACCGTCACGAATAAATACTTTGTCCGATGCCATGGCTTCCAACCGCTCCAGACTGAAGTAGTTACGTATTGTATTGGCATCGAGGAGAATATTGCCTGCATCTCGCTCATAAACCAATATTTTGAACAGAGATTCCACAAAGGCAATTGCTCGCCCTTTCCACATATCACCGTCACCGCCACTGCCACCTGAGTCCATCATACTCGCTACGAGGTTAGACAGCATCCCCGACGAGCCCGAGGCGAATGGGTTCATGGTATTTGACTGTTTGTTTTCTTGCGCGCCTTGAATATCTTTAGCGCCGGTCATAAAGTTGATCAGCAAAAGGTCATCTTCACGTCCCATGTACTTCATCATGGCAAATATTTTTGCGAAGAGTGAGTTATCCCCTTTACCGTCTACATAGATAAATCCACTGGATTGCATCAAGGCATTGTACGTGAGTGAGGTGAGGAATACGGTTTTACCCGACCCGGTTGAGCCGAAAACAAGGCAGTGCGTACGCATATCATCATCGCCGAACCACAGCTCCTCATTAGTTTTCTGCGCATTACCGAAACAATAAATACCACGGGCCTTGTAAAACTTCCCATCTGGGCGAATATCGTTGAAATCCTCTTCCTTCGAACGCATGGGTAAACGAAATGGCAAATGTGTCTGTTGTGTCAGACTCATAATCAAGCTGCCTATAATAAAGACGAACAATAAATTTGCCAGCATTGGTAGTCCGAGCGACACAACGCCACTACAACAAATGAGTATAGATACGTTCAGCGGCTTTTTGTAGAAATCAGATATTTTCTGCCCAACGGTGCGGGTGTCCCGCAATAGACTGGACTCTTCTAACTCTTCATTAGCGGATAAGCCACGTTGACCTTTCATCTTGCTTACTGCCCTTCATCTGGTTTATAAATAATTTCGGATACGCCAACCTCCAGTGCGGTGATTGCCTCCTCTATCATTGGAGTTTTTAGTGGCCTTCTCAGACGCTTTTCGACCTTCCAGTGGGCAAATGGCGCAGCTACTTCTGTAAAAGCGACTGCTCGTCCAACGCAATTCAGCATATACCACATGCGCCTGTCTACAATTTTCAGCCAGAGGAACTCTGCCGTTGCAATAACGCCATCGTCTCGTGCAGCTTCGAGCATTGATGCCATGGCGGGCAACAAAAACGCATGTGCGCCGACTGCTCGGGCGACTTTCATAGACTTAATGTGCTTACCAAGTAGTTGATATGACCCTGAGAAGTTCAAGTTTTTGTTGAGACTAAAACTCGATTCAGCAATCTGTCGCATCAAGGCGGCAGCCCCCTTGGTGTCATGATTTGCTTTAGCTGCGAAAATCGCAAACAAGGCAATGATATGGGGAGGAAAGTTCGCTAAATTTCCGTTCCATTGGGGCCCCATTTGCGTCACCATATATCGGTGCGCACGCGCACGATTGACTGTCGCAACAGGCTTACCAGCAACATTACTGATATCGAGCAGGTCATTTTTTTTGGCAAACTCCATTGGCTGGGGAGACATGGCAAAATCTCCATCATTGATTGAATTCTTTAGGAGTTTTGTACCGATTACAGTAGATACCGCAGGCCAGTTGACGACTTCTTTGCGGCGGAATGATTCCATGGAGTATTTTTCATCAAAGGCACTGATTACGCCAGTCGTCTGAATGTATGTCGCAATAGCAATCCATATTGGTGTTGTGAAGACAGCGAAATAGATCCCCACTTGGCTAAGTATCGTGACCAGTTGAGTAAAACTCACGTCTGCGTAATTAATGGTTTGGATGGTATTGATCACACCTGCGAGCTGACTTGCTGCGGCGGTTACAGGTGCTGACATTGTCACAGGCAGGATATCTGCTGCGATTTCTGCAATCAAGCCAAGAGGAAATAGCATCACGTAAGCTTGGTACGACTGGAACTGTAGTATGCCGGCTACGATTTCGATGTGGAATCTGTACCAGGCTGCACCGAGAATGACAAACAATGCCCCAAAATAATAGACGACCTCAATTCCTTGAGAATTCTGTTGTCCGTTCTGACCTTGACCCTGCATGGTATCAACGATCCTTATCTAAAGCTTACAAATACGGTTTTCATTATAGCGCTTGTTCGATAATTTGCAATCGCTATATGCTGCAGGCCCGCTGCTCAATCTCAATCGGAAAGTATCCTCCTTTCTTCTTGATAAGTATCTTTAGCTATCAGAAGCATCTTTTTGCTTTTTCGCTTTCGATTTGGCAGTTGATTTTGTTGCTTTTGGGGAGGGCTTGGTTTTTTTATCTGTACCCGCTGGTTTGGACTTTTTTACGCTATCAGAATTACTGATGGGGATCGATTCATTGACTCTTTGCTCGTTCTCCGGGCGATCGCTAGGCGTGGTGTCCATATCCTTGCCAGGTTCGGTTTTATCGCTAGTGTGGTCTTCTACTTCATTATCTTCTGACTCTGTGGGTTCTTTTTGCTCATGCTCAGTTGCTGCATCATCAGGCGTGCTTACTGCTGCATGTTCTGCTTGGCCTACCTCTGCATCTGCCTCTGTTTCTGTTGTCTCAGGCTGATCCACACCATCAGTGTTCGGCGTTGTGTCGTCACTAGTCTCTGCTTCCTCGGCATTTTCCGGTTGCTGTTTTGTTATCGATTCGGGCTCTGGCACATCCCCTGTTTTGTCGTCAGCTGTG
>DBUY01000010.1:0-6866 GCA_002308435.1 Proteobacteria bacterium UBA1278
AAAAACCAAAGTCTGATACTTAAGAAATTATTTGCAATGCCGTGAAAAGTTAGTTATGTTATGAACATCAATTCATTCAAATAGGAATTCTTATGAAAAAATTCAGCTTACTGATCGCCAGCGCACTCGCTGCTTCTAGCTTAATGGCTGCAGCACCAGTCTCATCACCATCTGCCAACAAATTCGGCTTCACAATGGGCTTTAATGTTGGTGGCGGTATTGTTTATGATACACCTAAGTATCAATACACATTGACAACGGGATCATGGAACTTTGGTGTAAACAGTAACATAGATACATACAATTTCCGTGCTAGTGCCAGCATGAAAACACCCATGACAAGCAGCATAGACCAACTTTGGACCGTACAAGGATTTACCAAAACCTCCACAAACTACGGTCGAGCAAGCATTGAAAATACTCCATACACTTTTGAACTTCAGTATGGGTTCCAACAAGCAATCTCAAAAAAGCTGACTAGCTACATTCGTATGCCGATATTGTCCTACGAGGCAACTAAGGCTGAACCAGTAGTGCGCACAATCTCACTACTAGATCATAGCAATACAGTTATCGGTATCTCAATGTACAGATAGTCTAGTGATCTAGATGCAGTACATACTGCAGGAAAAAGCCAGCTTATGCTGGCTTTTTTTGTTGGCGACTGAAACAGATCATTCATAACGATATCATCCTGACAAAACCCAAGCCTGATACTTAAGGGATTATTTGCAATGCCGTGAAAAGTTAGTTATGTTATCGATATCGATTCATTCAAATAGGAATTCTTATGAATAGGAATTCTTATGAAAAAGCTCAGTTTACTGATCGCCAGCGCACTCGCTGCTTCTAGCTTAATGGCTGCAGCGCCAATGACACCCACTTCTTCTGCTAACACATGGGGAATTGTACTAGGCCACTCTAACTCCATCAACCATGGAAGCGGCTCAGGTAATCACTACGGTCTCAACTACGACACTGGTGCATACTCACTCAAGCTCGGCACTAATGCGCATCGGGTCTCGAATGACGGCACCTGGTTTAATGTTGGAGGCTTATTTGGATCTGTTGATAAACTCTACCCATTATCAGGAAACAACAAGCAAACTTTTGGTCTTAGCGGAGCTGTAGAAGCGCAAGCCCCCTCAACAGTCAACCTAAATCCTGGTTACAACCCATACAGCCTAGCTTTCAATTATGGTGTTACTACCATGTTTTCACCAAAAGTCCGTTATGAGTTCAAAGTAGGACTACTCACATACACAGATACAGGAACTAGTAGTCCTGTAAAAAAATGGTCCTTACTAGGGAACGTTTTTAACATACAAGTCACTAGATTCTTGTAAATTAAGAGCTTATGATTGTAAAAAGCCAGCTTATGCTGGCTTTTTTATACAACGAGAAGAGCACTCACTGCTGCCACACAAACATCAATACAACACTCGCCTTCAAGCCACGAAGAAAATTCTACAGAAGATGAGACGAAATCAACAAGCCCGTATGACGCCTACTTGCAAGCAAATTCCAGACACAACAAAAACACTACTCCTCCTTTGCTGAGGCAGCACTACGACGTGCATAGCAATAAAAATACAACCGATTACTGTTCCAATCCCTTCTACGGCGAACCATTACTACCAGCGTCATCTTGTTGCGGCAAAAAGCCACCAACTTGAGCATCCCACAGAGACTTATATCGACCACCAGCTTTTAATAGTTGACGGTGTGAGCCATCTTCAACAATCGTCCCATTGCTAAATACTAAAATACGGTCCATATTTAACAAAGTCGACAAACGGTGCGCTACGACTAAGCTGGTTTTATGCTGCATAAGCTGCCACAAACTTTCCTGTATCGCAGTTTCTGTATTTGAATCAAGCTGAGACGTCGCTTCATCCAGAATTAATATCGGCGCATTCTTTAGAATTGCGCGCGCAATCGCAATTCGCTGACGCTGGCCACCGGATAACTTGACACCGCGATCCCCAACCAAGGTATCGTAACCATCCTCAGTTTGCATGATAAAATCATGTGCATGAGCACGCTTCGCTGCCGCAATCACGGCTTTATCCGTTGCACTGGGCAACCCATAACGAATATTCTCCATCAATGAGCGATGAAACAAACTGGGGTCTTGCGGAATCATCGCAATCGCCTCACGCAGGCTTGACTTGGTGACTGCCTGGATATCCTGCCCATCAATCAAGATTTGCCCACCCTGAACTTCGTATAATCCCAGAATCAGGTTCACAAAAGTTGACTTTCCTGCTCCAGAATACCCGACCAAGCCAACTTTTTGACCCGCATGAATCACCACTGATTTCTCATTGAATAGCGACACCCCAGTCGCATAGTAAAACTTCACTTGTTCAAATGTAATTTCACCTCGAGTCACTACAAGTTGATCATTACCAGAATGATCAATTAATGAATCACTGGTATCTTGTATCACAATTAACGCCTGCAACACCTGGCCATAAAACTTAGAAAAACGCGAACACTCACGCGATAAACGATATAAAATAGAAAACACTTGGCCATTCAAGACCAGAACCAACGCAAAGTCACCAACCGTTAACCAGCCCTGCTCTACCCCAACACAAAGTAAATAAAAATTCAATGCCTGCAGTACACAGTAGGAGTAATCAAAAAAGCACCATATTTTCAGATAAGCCAGTGACAATCGTCGCTCTGACGCTACCGCCCTATCAAGCGTACTATGTAGCATCCGTCGCTCAGTAGACTCCGCTGAAAACAACCGCACAGAGAGCATATTCGTTAAAAAATCAACCAAATGACCAGTTACCTCAGCCCCCATGGCAGAATAGCGCGCTGACAACTGGGTGAGACGCCCACTAAAACCATACAGACCAGCAAAAAAAATACCAGCCCATAATGCTGTCAGCATAGCAAAGAATGGGCTCACAGCACCGAGAAAATACAAAGCAATCACAAAAGCAAGCATGTGACTAAAAAATCGATCAAAGAAATCGAAAATATCGGGAATCGCTCGCATCAAGTCATTGATACGATTCGCCAAACCACCAGCAAAATGATTCTGAAAAAAGCGATAGGACTTCTGCATCAAGTCAGCCGCAGCACCACTAATTATCCGCTTTCGCACCTGTGGTACCATTAACATGTCTGAAACATAAGATTGGACCAAATAACCAGTCGACTGTATCACCGTGGTCAACAAATATAACCCCACCGGCAACAGTAAAACCGCAAATACATTGACACCACCACATTCAGATAATCGATTCACAATATCTTTGAGGAGATAAGGCTGGAGACTCATCGTGACAGCCCAGAGCACACCACAAACGAATCGAATGCTGGTAATCCCTGGAAAATGCCGAGCTTGACGAAAAATAAACTCAAAAACGCGAACGGACTCTACAACTGACGACATGGGCTACTGACTTTGATAATTATGAAAAAAATAACACAAATCAGCGTCTAACGCAAATTAGAGTCGAATTTCAGTAGCAATGAAACTAGAATGAAACTAGGAAGATAAACGCTTAAATTTTTCCAAAGCCTGTTCACGTGATTGTTTCAAATCCACGATTGGCCGTGGATAATTCGTCCCCAAGCCCACTTCTGCAACCTGTAACACCAAAACAGGTGCATCCCATGGATTGAATAAGAAATCATCGGGCAAGTGCTGCAATTCAGGCACATATTTTCGGGTAAATTCACCCGTTGGGTCGAATCGCTGACCTTGCGTTACTGGATTGAAAATCCGAAAATACGGCGCCGCATCCGTACCACAACCCGCAACCCATTGCCAAGAGGCACTATTGCTGGCCAGATCATGATCTACCAAGCAATGGCGAAACCATTTCTCGCCCTCTACCCAATGATGGCCTAAATTCTTGACCAAAAATGACCCAACAATCATCCGCAAACGGTTGTGCATGTAGCCAGTTTGCCATAATTGCCGCATACCCGCATCAACAATGGGAATACCAGTCTGACCCTGCTGCCAGGCGCGCAAATCAGCATCGTTGGTCGACCAGGGAAAACGATCAAACTTCTTCTGCAGATTTGCACAGGGCAAGTCTTGAAAATGATAGAGCAGATAGTAGGAAAACTCACGCCAACCCAACTCGCTACAAAAGTGGTCTGTATTAACGTCCGGAGGCATCTGACCAATCGCCTCATGCACCTGACTGGCTGAAATATTTCCGTGACGCAGATAAGGAGACAACATCGACACATGGCGCTTTGCAGGAAAGTCACGACCTTTCTTATAATCGGATAAGCCGTCATCTAAAAAGCGCTGTAACTGAGTTTGCGCTGCCTGCTCACCAACTTGCCACAATGGCTCGAATTTCTGGTGCCAATCACCACTAGGTAAAATCCCTGCCTTGTCTAATGGCACACCAGGATCTAACGTCTCACAAGGCACGGTGTGTAAATCAGATGGCGCACTCTCAACGCATCGCGATTGTGTCGGGCCTTTCAGACAGCCCTTTCGATAAAATGGCGTGAAGACCTTATAAGGCGTGCCATCATCTTTACGTACAGACCACGGCTCCCATAGTAACGATCCATTGAAACTACGTGCCGCAATACCCTTTTGTCGTAAAAGCTCAGTGACTGAGTCAGCTTGCCGGCGATGATAAGCGTCATATCGGTGATTCCAAAATACCCCTTGAATTGGAAAGCGAGCGATCAAATCGCTAACAACCTCCAGCATGGAGCCAGTAAATATAGACAAACCACCGTCTAGTCGCGTATGGAGGTCACGCAAGGACTGATATAGCCACCAACGACTCGCCCCACCTACAGGATATGGATCATCAGCATGATCATCAATAAAAATAGGCCAAACCCGACCGGTCTTTGCGGCATGAAAAAGACTGGAGTTATCAGATAAGCGCATATCATGTGTGAAAATATGCAATACAAGTGGCTGTTCAGACATCGCTATTCTTGTTAAGTGATGTACTCTATTATGCGTGAGATGACATAGCAGGTCAATGAATATTCAGGGATTTATGGCAGATTAAAGCGCCAAAAAGTAACACATTTCGCTACAGTTGTAGCGCAACACTTGAGTCATCATCTCCAGTGTCAGTTGATTCAGTAGCACCAGCCATACACATAATCATTACCCCCACCGAGATCACAACACGCATCATCGCTTGACACCGCAAGTGTCCATCATGCACCATATCAGTGACCGAAAATACCGCGCAAATGGCTGTAAAAATCACAAAAAACCTGAGCACTTATTTCGCTTATATTCCCTGGATGCTCAGTGGCGTGCTGATTACCGCTTGCGTACATGGTTTTATCTATTGGTACAACCATACCGAAGAAACGCACATTTTTGTGCACATTCCCAAAACAGGCGGAACCGCACTAAATCAGTGGATTGACCAACAACATTTACGCAATCAATGCAAAACAATCCGCTCCGCGCACACCCACTACTTGGATACAGAACATGCCATCCGCTTAGGCTACCATCCGATCACGATTATTCGTCACCCTATTGAACGCTTTGTATCTAGCTTTTATTACTGGAAATTCGGCTCCAAGGATATTGCGGCTTGGCGACGAACGCAGCAATGGGACAAAGCCGATGGCATAGAGACCCCCAATGATCTGATCGATATTCTCAAGAATCCAAAACATGCCCGCTACCAAAGCACTGTTGATGCGGTTTTTTCTCGCCACGAATTCACCCATCGTCATCATTTTCTACCTCAAACTCTATGGCTAAAAGACCACACAGAGCAAACCATCGTCATCTGCTACGACGCACAGACACTCAGTCACAACATTCAAACTACATTAGCACGTCACGGCATTGATTGCCCAATTGAGCAGTTACCAAATATTAACCAGTCTATAACACCACCTCAAAAGCCCAAACTCACGAAAGAGTCGCGCCAATGGCTAGAAGACCTGTACGCAGATGACATGGCCCTGTGGGCAACCCATTGTCAACGAAGCGCATCCCGCACGCCTTAGCGCTATACATAATCAACGATGTGATAGCGTCACATGTGCAGAATCACAGCGTGCAACTAACGCGTTTATTATTTAAAGTTCGGCGCTAATGCACAATCACTCAAGGCAAGCTGTACTGCCTCAATGATATCTGATGACATAGGAATAGTTTGAGATAAGTCAACGGCATTCAGCGCTTCAACATTCAAATCAAGATCGCGATTCGAAGCCCGTAAATCGTCCAGCACGTCATTACCAATGCTACCCTCATTAAACAAAGAATCAAACAACGTTCTACAACGACCAATTAACCAATCTAGGCTTTGTTGACTTGAAAACGGCTGCTTCATCGCCCAGACTAATCTCTGTATGCTAGTGTGAAGTTCCATAGCCAGCATATTTTCAAGAGCAGAAGAATTCCCATGACACATGAGGTATTGCCCAAGCACACGTTTCAGGTATCTCAACGCATCAATCTGATTGTCATGCCGTAACTGCAATAGATCAGGGCCACGATGACTGAATTTAGTAGCTACCGTTTGACTCAACGATGCAAATGCGCCTGAGTTTTGAGTTGTAATTCCTGATTCTGGATCATTCTGTCTAATCCAGCTCGAATCCATACGCGCACGACCATAGCCAGTTCCTAGCGGATAATACCACTTAACAAGCGCCACTGCAGCCATATTGGCCAAGACACAACCAGAAAGGAAACCAAGCGCCATCGTCGAACTCACAATCAACGAGAATAAGAGCGAACCACTCAGTACAGCTGGTGGCACGGATAATAATGTCGCCATCATGAACATCACGCCTTTCACTACATTCGCCAGCAACAAGCCGCCCAAGAACGTAAACGCCAGCTCTGCAATACTCTGCACCCTTTGGGTACCACG
>DBUY01000010.1:7158-7615 GCA_002308435.1 Proteobacteria bacterium UBA1278
ACTCTGCACCCTTTGGGTACCACGCTCAAAGCGACGAATATATTTCTGATAACTATTGTACTGCCAGTCTCTTTTGACCACCGATGACCACAACGTCCACATCCCTGTCCCCAACAACGTCAATAATGATAACAAAGCGACATAGGCAAACATCGAGGGATTGTGATCGGACTTTGCTTGATCAGACTTCTCACTCTTACGGGCACGTGAAGACTGCTGACCTGTGCGATGGCCACTGGGTTGCGGGGACCCATTCACGACCTGAACCAGAGGCGCTGTGTAAATGTGAGTCGATGAAACTTTAGAACTTGATGGAACAGTAGAAGATGAGGTATAAGAGATCGCGCGTGCTGCACTAGAAACACCCTCAAACCATGACTGATGGCGCTGTTGGCTACCGGGTTTTGGCAATGCACGAGCCCAAGCCGCTGACCTACGTTGTTCGTAATCATGCACC
>DBUY01000050.1 GCA_002308435.1 Proteobacteria bacterium UBA1278
CTGCTCGGGTATTTTTTTGGTCTGAATACTGGCTAGCGCCGTTGCGACATCACGCGTCATGGGTTTTTGACACAAACGCACAATCATCCGTCGACGATTAGGCCTGGGCAGCGCGTTATCTCCATTGTTCAACGCAGCAATCGCGTCTGGGCATAATGATAACGGCTTCTCAGTATCACAAAAACGATCCACAACTTGATCTGCCCCCATCCTGCGTACCAAGGCCTGGTACTGATCTGAACTCAATCCAGGCGTCGCCAACATATCATCCGTCAATTGATCGATCTTATCCGGCGTAAAACGATTTTCAAACAATGGTGTATTTGAACCATCCTGCCACAATTCCCGCCCAGGATCTTGGCCTTTGCAGTAGGCATCCATCTCATGAGTAGATGGCAGCTCCATAACGTCAAGTTGATGTCGCTGCAGCATACCAGTTGCATCACGCAGATTATGATCCTTCGGGTTAGCGATCGCTGAAACAAAGTTCATTACACGCTTGCCGAACAGACTACCTAGCGCAACGGATGCTTCAGTGTTTGTTTTAGCCTTCTGTTTGACATATTGAGCATAAATATCAGAAAATCCATCAGGGACAATACTTTTTTGTGCGGACTGTAAGGCCTGTAAGCCCGCTTCCAAGTCTCCTTTGTCGTTCTCAACGACCGTATCTTGTTCCGAATCTATACTGTTTCCAGCTAATGATGACTGTTGTGACTGCCGTTCAACTAGCTGATCGTTGACTGATACTTGAAGGTCAGCCAACAACGCACTTGGACGAATACCAATCGTGACTGATTTGTTTTCCAGAGTCTCTTTGTCTTCAT
Organism: Proteobacteria bacterium UBA1278; assembly: GCA_002308435.1. Lineage (GTDB taxonomy): Bacteria > Pseudomonadota > Gammaproteobacteria > Comchoanobacterales > Comchoanobacteraceae > UBA7916. The sequence goes on from DBUY01000050.1 coordinate 828, forward strand.
TAGCGTCCGGGGATTGCTCATCAGCCGCATCATAATCACTACTTGGGGGAAATTCATCACGAAGAGAAAATTGTTGCTCAGAATCCGCTTGCTGTAAATATTCACCTAGGTCCCTAACGCTGGGTAATGTGATATTATTAGCACCGGTATAGTGTTCCTTATTCTCTACATCCGCGGCCTCTTTACCTTCATTGGACAACGCAGAGACTTTATCCGCTAAATAACGACGGTAAATATCTAAAATTGGATTTTCAGATCTGAATTCAAACACGACCACTCTCCTTCAACGCTTATACTGCGTTGGCTAACCTTTTGTATTTTTATTGCCATCATGACCCAGTGTTGGGTTATCTGGATCGACATCAGGATCATTCTCAACATCAGAAGGCTGCGCAGCGTCATTCGAGGATATGCCTAGATCAACCTCTCCCCCCTGCGTTTTCTGAATATTCTCTTGTAGCGACTTCAGTCGATTCGGTCGATTCGTAGGCGGATCACCAAATTTCTTGGCAAGATCACCATAGCCGGCAATATGATGTGATAAACGAGCATGTGGATACTGATCTCGTACCGCTTGACACATCCCATGAAAAAACGCTTGGCTTTGAGAACCAGTCGCTCTGATTTTCATCCCAGGCATCGCAGCCATTGCTTCTTTTATGCCATGATAACCCGCATTAAATTCAACCGATTGAAGCGATTGATTAGAAGCATCTGGTGCATTACGCCAGTCAACCTTCACCTGGTCACGTACAAAGCCCGCTCCAATATCATCCTGAAGCGCTTCGTGTTGAGCAGAATCTGGCATATGCTCCTTACCATCTCGACGATAAACCACCTCACGGGAGTGGCGTTGCCCATTTAACTGGCCAGCATGTTGTAAACGAAAGGTATCGGGGTCTAGTGGCGCTGTCGACAGATTCGGTGTATTTGCATGAATGGGAGCAACTGCTTGTAATTGCACGCTTCCATCAACGGCAGTAGCAGACTGTGTTTGCGGCAGTTCCGAATTATCTATTCCACTACGCCCAGATGTCAGCCCCTTTGCAGCAGACTGTGTTTGCGGCAGTTCCGAATTATCTATACCATGACGTCCAGATGTCAGCCCCTTTGCAGCAGCCATAGTCTGTTTCCCAAGAGTAGGCAGAGCGTAAGTAGTCCCTACCCCTACCAAGCCAGTTAACCAACTCTGCCAGTCCTTTCCATAATATTGGGCATTTTCAGACACCATATCTTTGCCTGCAACCAACAAGTCTGATGCCATTGGTGCCGCTCCAGATAAAAATGTTGAGATAGGCTCCACAACAGATGGATAGGCATAAGATAGCGCAACGCCTGCACCGATTACGATTGCTGCCAACGATAGATTTTTAGGAGAAATCCAGGATGCTGTCGCTGTTTCAGCGTTTGTGGCGGTAGACTGAGCTGCTTTGTTCCTTGAAACATTTTGCGAAATAGTCTCTTCAGCACCCGGTTGAGTGTCTGAGACGTCGACTGTCGCCGAGCTCAGAGTCGATGCGGAGGGGTCTTTGTTTGACTGCTTTGGCCCATGCGCTCGCGCATACACTATTCCTGCCACCGCGAGACCAATACTTGTTGCTAAAGCAAGTTCATATCCATTATCCACAAAAAAGGTCTTTATCTGCTGCACTAGAGAAGCTGGTAGTTGAGTGCCCTCTCCGACTGGTACCAGAGCCATATCATCAAATTGGATCAAAGCTTCTTGGACATCAGCACCCAGTTGGTTTTGTGATACAACATTGGATAATTGACTAAGTACATTTTGAAGTGAATCCCCAGGGGTAAAAGATGGTATGTAGAAACTGAGCGTTTGCCATAAATTATTCAAGTCGATCAGCGGCCCATCTTTCAGGCCACATTGTAATAAGGCAGGGCATGCCGCTAAATTAACATAATCCGGTGTTTGCGCTAGGACCAATGCGTTCGAGGGCAATGACATTGGTAACGCTGCAGACGAGACTGTAAGCGCTTTGGACATCGTACCATCAAGTACCTCAGGTGAAACTGGGGGAACGGATTTTATCGCACTTGTTAGGGCATCACTGGAAGTATTGAGTAGCGCACCAGTTGATTCAATAGCAGCACTCCCCGCACTATACGCAGATTCAAAAGCACTTTCAACGTAAGGCAATGCCTGCGTACACAATGTAGTCGCACCCTGCTGGACCACATCACCATATTGATAGATCGCATAACACAGAGCAGCGGCAGCACAACCTTGTAAAAATGTTGCAATCCATTGCTTAGAGGGTGTCGATGAAGCGGCTGTTTGCGTATTGCGTACCGACGAGTCAGGTGAAAATGGTTGATGAGATACCTCACCTGAATGCAATCCAGACGTTAAAACCGCTTGTGGTTGAATGTCTAGGGATGACAAGACCTGACCAGATGACTCGATAACGGGTTGGGACGATGAATCTGAGGGCTTGTTCGGTACTTTATTTGAGCCAGCAGATTGAGCTGATGGTTTTATTGATTGAGGTTTAGACAAAGTCGCATTAGGACCAAATCCCTCTGGTTTATTTGAAACAGTTGCGGTGTGACTCTCACTGGGTTTTTTGGGTATTTCATATTTCGATGCATCTAAAAACTTATCAGGAACTTTATTGAAGAAACGCAGCAATAACGCTTTGTCAGCACCGGCAATTCTCAGTCTCTCTTTTTGACCTAGGGTTAACTGATTATAATCGACATCACCATGGTAAATATTCCCGCCCCCCTGCTTGAATGCCTTAAACTGTTTTATTAGCTCATCGGTTTTCTCAACATATCGTTTCTTTTTGGGCATACCAACACCTTATTACACTTAATCTAAGGTATAGGCCAATATTGGGAGATTTTCAGGAAAAAATTGGAATGATTATCGCATTTACCAGTCACGAAAATGACGGAAAAAGCTGAATTTTTTCAGATCTGGTAAAAATGGGACATGCCAGATCACCTAATGCAATCATTTCTTAATCGCAAAGCGGTTCATTTTGGAAACACAGAATCACCGCAAAAGACGATAATAGGACCTTTTAGGCGACCTCTACATACTCAAAAGACTGCTGAGAAACAAGCTGGTCAAGGAGTAACTTATTCATTCGGTGGCCAGAACAATGCCCTTTAAATGTTCCGATAATTACACTACCCAGTAAATGAAGATCACCGATGGCATCGAGAATCTTATGCATGGCAAATTCATTGTTATACCGCAAACCATCGGGATTAAGAATGGTTGTATCATCCAACCCAATGGCATTATTTAAACTCGCCCCAAGGGCTAGGTTCTGTTTTTTCAACATCTCAAGTTGTGTAATAAAGCCAAATGTGCGCGCACGACTGACGTCTATAAAATAAGATTCTTTGTCTAAATCAATACTTGCACGCTGCACACTGTCAGAAAATGCAGGATGTTCGAAGTTGATACTAAACTCAATTTTACGCCCATCATGCGGCAAAAGCTCACATGTCGCTCCATTATCATCAGTAACCGACACCGGCTCAGTGATACGAATCAAGCGCTTGGGCACATGCTGCCTATACAAGCCACCTGATTTCAGCAGAAAAACAAATGGCGATGCACTGCCATCCATTATTGGCACTTCAGGTCCATCAATATCAATGTATAAATTGTCAATTCCCACCCCAGCAATTGCAGAGAGGAGATGCTCAACAGTTGCGACTTTGGCACCATGACGCTCCAAAGTCGTACACAAGCGCGTATCACTGATAAACGCCATATTTGCTGGCACTTCTCGCACTGGTTTGCAATCAATACGACGAAAAATAATCCCGGTGTTTGGCGGTGCTTGTCGAAAGGTCAAGTAAATGTGTTTACCAGAGTGTAAACCAACACCTGTTGCAGAAACGCTATTGGCAATAGAGGTTTGCATTAGGCACCCTCTGTTTCATCAACCTCTTGACGTCTCAAAAAAGCAGGAATATCAATCACACGATTGTTGTCTTGACTCGTGGAGGAAGACTCCGGCGTAGTCGCTGCAGGCTGGACTGATTGACTTTCTGTGCTTTGCCGGACTGGTGCAGCACGATCCGTCTTCCACTCTCGTCCACCCGCAAGCGATGTGCGTGATTCACTAGAACGATCTTG
>DBUY01000072.1 GCA_002308435.1 Proteobacteria bacterium UBA1278
GGGTGTGCCCTGTGGGTGTGACCACGACAGCATGGAAGACCTCGAGCGTGAGATCAGTCGAAAAAAAGATCTATGTAGGACATCAAAAAAACCACCATACCAATTCAGAGACGGTTTCTATCCCGATCTTGAAGCATTATATTTCAGCAATAATCATACTGAGTTAAGTCGATGGCTAGCATTTTGGGATGATGTGCAAAAATGTGGTCATTATCAGGGTGAAAATGCTTGGTTAGAACTTGAGGCCGTATTAACCCAGATATTATTATATCTTGGGCGTTATGATGAGGCACTGACACGCGCTGACCAAGCATTGCAAATTTTTCCACATGATGATTTTTTATTGTACGCTAAGGCGCAAGCACTGATTGAGCGTTCACCAGGTTTTCTATTCTTTGGGCCGAATAAGCAACAAGATCTCAAAGAAGCTCAAGACATACTATTAAAGTTCGGAGAGGCGAATCAAGATGTGCCACTTTTCCAAAGTAAACATGACTTTGTTTGGGCGCTGTGGCATAAAGCTGCGGCCAGTCAACTTGGGAGAAATAGTCAGGAAGTTTCTCAGTATGAGCGGATTGCATCAGCTTGTGCACTCAAAGTGCCTCCTCGCTCGATATACAAACCCCGCGCCGAGAAAATCTGCCCACGAGCATGTGGTTATAACGACCTAAATACTATCCGTGGCCACGTCAAGGCGTAGATAAAAGGCAAATCAGACATCCACTCGCGGTGTCACAATCATAGTGGATTTGCATTGATCGACCTAAGGCCGTCACCTGCTCACGAAGGCAGTGCGCTAGCGATGGCCATGGAAATGGGATGTGTTCAGCCAGAGTCTGCCACAGCGTCTGGCCATGCCATTTGCACCATGATTCACAAAATGTCCACAAACGATAAAACAGCATAGCGCGATCATCATCACTGAGTAGGACGATTTCGGATTCAACGTCGGCTGATGCACATTCGTGAGTCGCCCCATGCGCCCAATCAATACGTTCCAGTAATCGAGGTAATAATCGATGAATAGAGCGGTGAGCGTCAATGGGTTCAATATCGATGGCACAGGGTTGAGGTTGGCAAGTCCATACTGAAAAATGTCGGCAGTGGCTGACACTAATGAAAGTATCATCCATTGGAGTATTTTTCCGATCATGATAGTACATCACTTGAGGTTTTCCGTGAGTTGACTTCATGATCGACAAGTTGGATCGGTCGTAGCCAGATTGTTGGGCGATCGTATCCAAAATGTGTTGGTACAGCTGCTGTGAGCGTATGCGTTTCGTTGATGCTGATCGGTCTGAGTCTGCAGGCCAAGGCTGGCAGTGGATACGCTGGAGCTCTTTCATGACACGACGACCAAATGCAAAGCCAGTAGACTACCAGAAGTAGGGCGATGAATCAATTAGTGCGGATAATACTAGAGCTATGGTGCTAAAGGATGGGTGGTTTGAGCCTATATCTACGCTTGCAATTTTCAGGCTGTAAACTCTAGCCATCATAAATTACAGTAGGCCACAATCGGTGCTGACGCGCCGGTTGATTTAGGAGATAGTTTACGCGATGATGAAGCTATTGCATTACGATATATGCAAGTGCCGTTCTAATGAAACTCGACGGATATGACATCGAATCAAAAACAGATAACACATCATAGCAAGCTAAATCGTCACGTTGCGAATGGCTGTATCGCCTTAGCCACCTACATGCTCAGCCTAGTGATGAATGCACTTCTCATACGTTATATCGGCATTGAACGCTACGGTGACACCATGCTTTCTTACCAAGCCACCACAGTTGTTAGCATGTTGCTCTTGATGGGTACGGGTAATCTGGTTCGCGCAATGTTTTCGATTAAAGCAACAAATGGTATCGCACGCCGGAGCTATTTTATCCGCTGGCACCTTGGATTTATTGTGCAGAGTATCACAATCTATTCGATAGGCTACCTAGTAATGGTCTGTTTGCTGGTGGGGGCAGAGTCACTTGGGTGTCTGACATTATCGTCATTACATATCACGGTATGGGCATTGGTTTGTGCGCCATTATTGGCCGTGTGTCAGCTATGTCGTGTCTATTTAATCGCGTTTGGACACCGGTTATTTAGTCATATGACAACTGAGTTATGTCGCGTGGGAATATGGACTGCATTGATTGGACTAGGGCTCTACTATGTACCTATGCCTGACCATTGGGATATGGTGATCATGATCATTATACAGTCACTGATATTGTGCTTATTCGCGCTCAGTTTCGCTGCTTTTTTTCTCTCACGCCCACTCTCTGAGTTGGTGGCAAATGAGTCGATTCAGGTTGACATGAAGCGATATCGGTCTCGACACACATCTATCATTAATAGCCTTTACAGACAATTACCAACCGTCGCATTATTACTGAGTACGGTGTTTTTTGCTGCTGACGAGACAGTGGCTGGGGACTTGAGCTTGTGCATCACAATAACCATGATCTTCGGTATGGTAACGCAGTTCTTCACTCCCTTGGCTTATGATGAATTACGTCGTTATTTGGGTAGATCAGGGCAGGCCCTATCATCGCCTAAACGGGTCATTAATTTAAATCGAGCCGTGATTTGTTCGCATATCGGGATAATATCGCTATTAGTGACTCACGGGCATGCAGTCTTAGACGCTTTCGGACGCGATAGTAGTTCGACACACTGGATGTTGATCGGTGTCGGCATTGCGAGCATATTTCGCAGTTTGTATGAGCCACTACATACCTATGTGTTGGTTGGATCTCGCTGTGTGAATTCTATCGAACGTTTTAATATGAGCTGTTATTTATTGATGCTACTGGGTGGCCCTTGGGCGGTGTATTATTTTGGTGTGCCGCATCTTATCGTGGGATATGTGTTGAGCAGTTTTATACAACTCTGTTTCTCAAGTTACCTGGTTAGAAAAACAACCGGACTTTTTTTGATGGCGATTTGGTCAAGCCGCAGAGCACATAGCGCAGATGACAACGCCGTTATGGTGACCGGCTAGTCATAGACAAGTTGAGGAAAACTGGCACCGGAGCCAAGTATCAAGAGAATTAAGCGCCAGCGAGACCACTATCCAGATCAGGCTGCAGCGAGGCACTTACGTGTCATCTAATTGGCGTTTTTTAGATCAAGTTACCACCAGGCACTCGCCCACGCATCTGATTGGCCTTCTTGGTCACTGGATTGTGTTGCTTGACAACGCCAGTGGCTACTGACATGGCTGGGCTGGGCTCGCGTCGAGAATCGTGAGAGAGGGTATCATGAAGGACTAGTGCCTTGTCCTCAGAGACAGCATGATCAACAACAGGCTCTTCTTTCGGTTCAGCCTCAAAAATCTGGAAACAATTACGTATGACGTAGTCCGTGACGAGTATGGGTATGCGACGCACTGTCGGGGATATTGTTCGAACCACTGTACCAACTACGACAGGGCCCATTTGGCGCCCAGGTGTCTCAGCTGGATGTGCAATACCAGAAATATAGTTCGCTTTGACATTTGGCGTGGCAGTGGTACTGGACGGCTGGGCAGTGGTTTTAGTCTTCGGTTGCGACGATGGTGATTCAGTTTTGACGACGGTCTGATGTGTTTGTTCAATAGGCGTATGAGTTTCAGGAGTGATGGCCCAAAAGCTCGCCATACAGAGGAATGCACCTGTTGACCAAAGTAATTTTCGTTTAGCGAGAGCAAGCAACATATTAGTTTTATATTATTGTAATACTATGCATTTTATCATTGTCTTAACATAAAATCAAATTCACGCACTCACAGCAGGCGTATTGAGTATGTCGGTGTTGCGCACCATGCGATTAGCACTGACTAAGATCTACGTTGCGTGTGCTAGCGTACAGCCGGCTCTTTAGTCGCATTGACAAATGTTAGTTCGCCAGTCATCCAGGTTTTTCGGTGCGGTGATGACCATGCGGCAAGCGCACTAATGGTCATGATGAGCGACAAAATCAGTGGGGTCCACTGTGGGTGAAATCGAATATTCAAGCAAATATAAATGATATGAATGAGGGGACATTATGCCATAAAAAACATATATAATCAATATTATGTAGGCGATGGTGGTGCTGTGGAGCGAATGGTGACAGTCGCTGTCATCCTACGAATAGTGCTAAATTGGGCATGTTTGCGCAATGAATGATTTGTGTTAAACTGCAGACTATCCAAAATTCGGGACATTTACGATGACAATGCATGTGCTGGCTGGCTGTGGCAGTTTTATGGCCGGATTGGCAACAATTGCCAAAGAGTTACAACAAGATGTTGTGGTCTACGATAAAAAATATCAATCACCCATGCTCGATCAGCTCGAGGATCACCACGTAGAAATGCGTCAAGGGTATGATCATCCATTACCCGCCAAAAATGATACCGTTGTCATCGGGAACAGCATATCCCGCGGCGTACCGATGCTTGAGGGTATGCTATCTGCGCGAATGTCGTATTTATCTGGACCAGCGTGGCTAGCAAAAGCCGTGCTATCACAACGTAAGACCGTTGCCATCAGTGGTACACACGGTAAAACGACAACCAGTGCATTATTTGCTTGGGTGTTAGAGGTCGCACAACAATCTCCAGGCTTTCTGGTCGGTGGCATTCCAAATAATTTCAATACCTCTGCTCGTGCAGGATCAGGACCATTTTTCGTGATTGAAGCCGATGAGTACGATACCTGCTTTTCCGATAAGCGCCCAAAGTTTTTTCACTATCCAGCTGACCTGCTCGTGATCAATAATCTTGAATTTGATCATGCAGATATCTACCGTGACCTCGATGAGATTATCAAGCAGTTCCGCTATTATCTTCGAACATTGATACCTGGAACCAAAATTGTATTTCCCAAGCGTTGCGAAATCATAGATAAGCTCGTCAAAGAGGCTGGGTGGTGTAATGCATGTCCCACACACTCAACTGACACCAGCCAGCCATGGCATTTACAGCCTGAGAGTGAAGACTGGTCAAAATTCACCATTATTGATGGTAAGCGAAAACCACATACAGTGAAGTGGGATCTATTTGGTCTTCATAATGCGGGAAACGCACTCACCGTCATGCGTGGCGCTGCTGAGCTTGGTTTGGATTTAGACGTCATTGTCGCAGCCTTGTGCAGTTTTCAGGGCGTTAGAAAACGCATGCAACGGATTGGAACAAGCCCAGATGGTAAAGAAGTTTGGGATGACTATGCTCATCATCCTACAGCAGTCCAAAAAGTCATTGCTGCATGTCGCAAGCGCTTCAAGTCAGCCCGTTTGATTATCTGCTTCCAGTTGAGTAATTTTACGCAAGCCAATGGTGTCATGTGGCAAGAGCTTGCCGATGCCAGTGCAGATGCAGATTTAGTACTCCTGGTTGATCAGGGAGATAAGTTTCCATATCAACAGTTTAAAAAACACCACCAAAAGCCCGTTGAAATTATCTCTGCAGAGACATCGCAAGCAGCAATTCAAAAGCTGTTAGCGCCAGGCGATAAGATCATTACTTGCAGTAGTCGCGACTGTAGTATTATCCACGAGAAAATATTGGCTTGATCAATTTGAAACAGTAGTTTCGATATGCATAAATAGTCTGCCGAGTTGATGCGCAAAAAAAAGGGCGGGGCGTTGGGCATCTATGGATGTATCAATCAAGAAGCCCATTAAAAAATTACTAACAGCTATGAAAGTGACGTGAAATATGCTCAAATGAAGACATCAAATGATTAAATATTAATCAACAGGAGACAATTTATGGTTTATTATCAAGCAACATCTGCATTCCTTGCAGCAGCATTTCTACTCACCGGCTGTAGTGATGACCCCAACGTCAGTAATCAGAGAAGAGGCGCTGTTGGTGGGGCAGTAGCTGGCGCAGTCATTGCTAACCAAGTATCTGACGATAATGCCGCCCCTGTACTTGGCGCAATCGCTGGTGGCTTGATTGGCGGAGAGCTTGGGCGTCAACAAGACCAGCGCAACCAAGATCAAGCAGCGAAAACATTGAATTCAACATTGGCAAAAGCAAGCAATACCTGGGTTGATGACAATGACAATACGCAGTACACGTTCACTGTGAACCAGCCGTATCAGAACAAAGATACCACTTGTCGTCCATACACTCTCAAGCGTCAAGTCAATGGTGCAGCATCAACTAAGCATGGCGTTGCCTGCCTAACTGCTGACAGAAAGGCATGGAAACTCGCATAGGCTGATGAGAACGGCACCTGCGCACAATCGTAGGTGCCAACAGCCAGCCAAACCACCTGGTATCATTAGTTGATTAGCTTGCCAAAGTTGAATTGTGCCCCGAGCAGGATTCGAACCTGCGACCTATCCCTTAGGAGGGGATCGCGCTATCCAGCTGTGCCACCGGGGCATGTTATTTAGTGTAGCACACCCATCGGTCAATGCCCACTACGTCACCGTCTTACAAAGTTGTCATGATGCCAATTATCTGTTCATCCGTAGCCGATAAACAGACACGCGATTTATCTCCCGATGTGCAAGTAGAGTTGCTGCGTCCATATTCAGCTACATTATCACGACGACAAGCATGATTCTTGTCGATTAGAGAGATACGATTATACGGAATACGCTTAGTGACTATTGAAATAGGAACCACTTTTTGCCAAGATAAACCGTTAGCACAAAATACAGTGTTAATACGATGGCTCGACTTTGTGTAGCACGACAGCACGATAGAAAATGCATAGTGCGCGGAGACCAAGCATCGGCAGGATGAGTGTGAAAAGAGAGAAGTATTGATGGACTTTAAAGACTACTTGATGGACTTTCTCATGGACTATGGTGCCATGATTTACCCAATTGTTTTGCTTGGAATGATCGTTCTGTACAATCGTTTGACCAGCCAAAAAGCACCTGAACAATACGGTTTCCGGCAAGGGGTTGCGCCAAGTGTGGAAAAATCCGCTAAGGCTCAAGCTGAGGGTGAACAAGTCAAGCCCAATAGTCCCATCACCGCCACCACGGACGATGAGGAGGAATACGAGGACGATGACGAGGTCAAAGAGCTAGACTATGAATCTGATGATTTCGAGCGTGGTTTTGGGATTCAACACGAAGATGACGAATGTGAAGACGAAATCACTGAAGTGGGTGATGAGCAATATCCGGATCCTGAAGAGGACCCTGAGCGTTATGATGCATACATCAATTCTAAGAAAACCCAAGAAAAAGAGACAGCAAAGGAAGACAAAGCAGCCAATCAGCCAAATCAACCACGCAAACCTGAAACCGATACAATTGATCCAATCATCATCATGTATTTAACACCGCAAACTGGCCAGAATTTTAAGGGCTATGAGCTGCTGCAAGCGTTGTCCAACTATGGCGTTTACCTGTCTGAGAAAAAACATTTTCAGCGTTTTGCCGATGACGATGGCAGCGGGGAGCTGTGGTTCCATGTTGCTTCAATGACTCATCCTGGCACATTTGAGATGGATGAGCCTGGTAAGCTAACTTGCAATGGCCTGGTTTTTATCCTTGAAACGGATAAAGTCCGCCAGCTCGGACAAGCTTACGAGACAATGCTAGAGACAGCCTCTGCATTAGCGGGTGATTTGCAGGGCCAACTACTGAATGATAAACAAGCACCGTTGGATGAGAATGTGATCCGAAAAAATAAATATTATATTGCCAAACACCAGGTCGCTGAAACAATGGCTTGATCTGAACCTGATTTTAACAAGGCCAATCCTTACTTTGTAGGAGAGTCATCAACCAATCGCTAGGACTATTCATCACTGTGCTTTTCCGTTACTATGAACTGACTGAAAAATCAATCAACCACCCCACAGATGAGCACAAAAACGTCCCAGCTACGCCAGTTACCATTCACAGGTGCATGCATGGAGAGTAAATCAAGACAACAACGGTTTGCGTCGATACTCCTGAATTATCTGTGTTATTTGAGCTGTTTTCTACAACCAGCATATGGATTTTTTGACGACCATATCCCGCCGCAAAAAATGGTCATGAGCCCTTATCGCCCCCCAGGAGCCAAGCAGACGCTGGCAACAAACACACACCAGACAGCAGCCGAAACAGCGCCTACTAACGAGACAGACATCGCTTCAGATCCTCTCGTCCCGGCGCTTCAAGCAAATCATGCAGCCATCGATACTCAAAAAGAAGCCTCAGAGGCGAAAGTAGAGCATATTCAGTCTAACCGGAGGAATCCTGCGTTAGACACCGTGCCAAATCCAGCGTCTAGCTACCCCCAACATCTCAATCATCTACCCAAACAGAAACCGACCAGCGAAGCAGCCGATCGGGTTGCGAACACCGAGATCGCCCCTTATCAAATCATCCCGGAGGTCGGACAAAAATCAGAAGTGTCTCAGGCACAAAAAGCGACTTTACCAAAGCTGTTACCAAAGCAACCAGGTCAACAAACCAAACAACAGTTTGCCTTTGATCGTGTGATGCGCTGGGCCAGTGAAGTTGGGGTAGCCATGCTGACCTATAGCGGTGATCATCTCAGCCGAGATCAAAAAAATGTTGCACAATACTTTAGCCCGCAAGCGTGGCAGACAGTCGACCAAACATTATTTCAAGGAAAAAACAGCCCTTTTCGTAATCTTGCGGAAACACATGCGAACACGCGTGCAATTGCGGTAGACTGGCCAAAAGCGTTACACATGGATGTTACGGAGCAGGGAAAAATATGGTGGTTATCCGTGCCTTTGATGACCGAAGTGAAAACTGCAAAGAGCCGTCAACGCTATGCGTATCAGATTAAATTCGGCGTCTTACCAATTCATGAAGCCAACGAGGTACGGTTTCTTGTCAATGAGGTCGTGATCACATCCGTTAGTCCGCCATCTCGAGCCCCCAAACGAGGTCGACGATAATGTCCAATGAACAAGACCAGATTGCCAGGTTGCGCACAGAAATCACACGTATGGAGCACGCATACTGGGTGCTTAACGCGCCCATAGCATCAGATGATGACTACGATAAGGCAATGAATCAGCTCGTTGCACTCGAACAACAATATCCCCACTTGCAAGATCCATTATCGCCGACACAACGGTTTGGTGGACAAGCAGTTGCTGACGGGTTTCAAACAATTGCACACCGAGCGCCGATGCTCTCCTTGGACAATGCTTTTTCGGAGGAAGACGTTGCTGCTTTCTTGCTGCGTGCTGAAAAAGCGCTGGGTCGTGTGCCAGCGTTAATTGGGGAGCCCAAGCTAGATGGTCTAGCGATTAGCCTGCAGTATCAACACGGGCGACTGGTCTCTGCTGTAACCAGAGGAGATGGAGAATCTGGTGAGGATATCTCAGAAAACGCAAAAACCATCCGCTCAATACCGTTGCAGTTATTAGGCGACCAATACCCGGATTTTTTGGAGGTTCGGGGCGAAGTGTTAATGAAAAAACCGGATTTTGAGCAGCTCAACGCCACATTAGAAACTGCTGGTCAAAAAACCTTTGTGAATCCACGCAATGCAGCAGCAGGTAGTCTACGCCAGCACGACCCAGCAATCACGCGCACAAGACCACTCAGTTTTTTTGCGTACGCCGCCTATACAACCGGAGAAAATCAACTGCCACAACAGCACGACCAAATCATGTCAAAATTGTCAGACTGGGGACTACCTGTTAATCCACACCGAAAAAGGCTCCCAGATCAAACGCATATCATGGAATTTATTGAGCAGATACGCGCACAGCGTGACACACTTCGCTATGAAATCGACGGTGTTGTCCTCAAAGTCGATGATCTTCTTGATCAAGCGACTCTTGGTGAAACAAGCCGAGCGCCCCGCTGGGCGATTGCCTATAAATTTCCAGCTCAAATTGCATTCACTCGAGTAAAAGCGCTAGACCATCAAGTTGGGCGCACTGGCCAGATCACACCCGTTGCAATCCTTGAGCCAGTCTTCGTAGGCGGCGTCACAGTTCAACATGTGACACTACATAATTATTCAGAATGTCTACGAAAAGATGTCAGAGTGGGTGATTGGGTCCATGTTCGACGTGCTGGTGATGTAATTCCTGAAATTGTGCGTGTGGATCTGACGCGGTCTACTGATCGCAGAGCACAAGCCGCTGTGCCGACGCATTGTCCAAGCTGCAACCGAGTTTTGGTACGGGACGACGATTTAGTTGCACTACGTTGCCCTGGCGGTATTGATTGCCTCGCACAGTGTGTTGGTCGCATTTGGCATTTTGCCAGTCGTAAGGCAATGGGAATTGATGGACTGGGTGAGCGAATTATCGAGCAACTGGTAATGACCAAACAGATCAAGCGACTGGATTCGTTATATCAGCTCCAGCAACATCAACTGGTCAGTTTACCGCGTATGGGGGCGAAGTCTGCCGAAAACCTTCTACAAAGTATCGAGCAGTCAAAGGGAAAGCCCTGGCATCGTGTATTGTATGGACTGGGGATTCGTGAAGTTGGCTTTAAGACGGCCCAAACACTTGCTGAGGCATTTCCAACCTGGCAAGCTTTGGCTGCGGCGGATTTGGAAACATTGTCTGAGGTAGAGGGTGTTGGACCAGTTATGGCAGAGTTTATCAGTCAGTATTTTCAAGACAGTGAGCACATACATCAGTTAGAATCACTAGAGCAGCACCAAGTAATTGCCGCAAGTAAACCAAAACAGACTGGGATACTCACTGGTGAGCGCTATGTGATTACTGGAAAGTTCCGACTCAGTCGTGAGGAAATTAAGACAATCCTCGAGGAAAATGGGGCACAAGTTGGTGACTCGGTGAGTCAGAAAACAACGGGCTTAATTGTTGGAGATGCGGCCGGAAGTAAATTGAAAAAAGCGCAAAAACTCGGCGTGGCTTGTATTACGCTGGCAGAGATTGAACAGCGATTAGAGCAACAGGCACCAAATTAACCGGAAGCTGATGGGCGCATTTGAAATTATCAGGATTGCGAATCGGGCGGAGGGACGATGCCTTTTTCCTGTAAAATATGTTTAAACCCTTGTCGATAGTTTGCAAACTCAAATCGAAAACCGGTATGTAGCAAGCGTGCGTTATTGAGTTTTTTATTGGAGCGACCATCGTCCGGCTCAGGAGAGTCATCGTGTTTCATATCGGGTAATGCGATGCCCGTTGTCGCGCTCAACCAGGCAACTATCGTGTTGATTGGAGTGGGCTCGCAGTCGCTTGCGATGTAGATACGCTCATTATATTTAATCCGCATCATGTGGTAGAGCACGCGTGCGGCATCCAGTACGTGAATTCGATTGGAGAATTTCAAGCTATGACAAAGTTTGGCATTTTCATTATGCAGTGCATCTAACAAATAGTGTCGGTTTGGACCGTATAGACCGCTAAAACGAACGACCATATGATTCAGGGGAGACTGTAATACCCGTTGCTCACCTGCCAAGATTAAACGAGCCAATGGATCCTTGCCGGCACAATCAGCGGTTTCATCTACCCATTCACCATGACTTTGCTCGAAAACGCGTGTACTTGAAACATAGATAAAGCGCGGTAGATGCGAACGCTGCTCTAGAATAGATAAGACATGATTCGCACCATGATCATAGACTTTTTGATAACTTTCAGTATCTCTAGCATCACTACTGGGACAATAGACCACAAAATCAATCTCTGGAAGATCCTGATCCTCCAAGTCCATAATATCTTTTTGGATTAACTGATCAATCAAGGTATGTTGGTGGGTGCGTTTGACACCGTAAACGGTATGGCCATCTGCTTTCAGCAGTTGACCGAGTAGTTGGCCAACATAGCCATAACCAACGATTAGTACACGAACAGACATAATAAGATAGAATCACTGTATAAAATCAGTATAGACCCTTGACGGCGCTTGTGCACAGAATATTTTCATATCGTCAACGCTGATGATGCTTGTTGAAAAAAACCGATACAGATTTAAAAAAATCATATTGGTTGTCGATTTCAGTGCTATAAGATGAGTGGAGATTGACATATGACCAGCCAACATTCAAAAAAACATGACCACAACCACGGCATGGCCAGTGATTTTAAGCGTATCATCATGGCCGCTGGAGAAGATGTGAAGCGAGATGGTCTTATCGATACCCCAAAAAGAGCTGCCGAAGCATTTAAAGCACTGACAAGCGGTTATACCATGTCTATTGAGGAAGTCCTAAATGATGCATTATTCGACTGTCAAAATAAAGATTTAGTCGTAGTAAAGTCAATTGAACTGTATTCATTGTGTGAACATCACTTACTGCCATTTTTTGGTGAGTGCCACATTGGGTATTTACCCGGTCAGAAAGTCATTGGCTTGTCCAAAATGGGCAGGTTTGTCGATGTGTTTGCGCGCCGGCTGCAAGTGCAAGAGCGATTAACGCATGACATCATGCAATGTGTTGAAGCAGTCACTGGCGCCGAAGGTGTTGTCGTCATGATTGAGGCAAGACACTTATGCATGATGATGCGCGGCGTTCAAAAACAGGGTTCTTCTACCGTCACAATGGCATCAACTGGCGCATTTCGTAATGATCAAGGGCTGCGCGCAGAGTTTGAGCGCATCGTCCGATCTGGCTGAGTTAAGTTTTTTTTCGTAAATAGATATTAATTGCCCCAGTGCCCCCGTCTTTGGGTGCAGCACTTTGATAAGCCAGCACAAATGGACATCGTTTCAGGACAAATACACAAACCCCTTTCAGACGTGAGTGACCTTGTGTGTGGTGCCCAAAACCGCAAATCAGTCGACAACGTCGATCATGCTCTAAATAAGCACGCAGTAAAAATGACTGGCAGGCTGCGTAAGCCGCTGGCGCGAAAAGATGATGTAGGTCCAATGTTTGATCAACAGGATATGGATCCGAAAATAGCTTTTTGAGCCGAGACGGGCTCATGCTTGAGTGCGCGTAAGACAGCGTCTCGACTCCAGGAATTGAATCGATTCGATCGGCATCGTAGGGTGGGTAGTGAGGTGTATTTGACATGTACAATTCGCCATCATCATCAACCGGTGACAATAATCGGACTGCATGATCTGGGCTAAAGAGTTGATCAATATGCTGCTCCCAGACGATCTGATCGTCATTACTTGCATTTTCAGGCGTTTTAGACGGTGGTGATTCACTCGGTTCATCGGATGGGGCTGTTTTTTTTCCAGAGGATAATTGCCCATCCTTTTTTGGGCGAGAAGCACTTCGGGGCAAATTAGGCTTGTTGTCTTTGTTGATCGGCATAACACACAGTGCGTATCATGTGACGCATAACTCATCATGTGTACATAGTATACAAATTTGACGAGCTAAGGATAGCGTTTTAGCATCTTGTCGAGTGAGAAGTCTTGGTATCTTCATTAACCAGGAAAACCAAGAGTATCATGAGTTAAGCGACAAGCACATGATCATGCATATGCGCCCAGATTCAGATTAACAGCGGGTTAGTATTTGAGATTGTTGCTTCAAATATTCCAAGTCAACCATCACTGATTACGATGGCATAGGCGGGCTGATAAGCACATTACTGGGGTATAGCGTCTCAGCTGGCACGCTTGATTGCGGGCGATAAGCCCGCTGTGGGCGCATATGTAGTCCCTGTTGCTGGAGTTGTGCCGGTAAGCCCCAATAAAAGAAACGGCGTGGGGCATTTGGGTCAAACCACACTTCATAGGGGGTCTCCACGGATCGAATCGGCGTCCAAATCGCACAACTCCCAGTACAGATCAGCCCCGTTTTTGCTTGTAGCGACCACGTCATAGATTGACCCTGGCGAGGTACAGTGCTTGTTACGCGCCAGTAGGCAAAATGATCACGCCACTGACCATCTACAGCCAGACGCTGCTGCTGTTGCCCCTGGCGTGCCTGATTCACCACAGCCGCTTGTACACGGTGATTAGGTTTTAAGCGGTAGGTGGTTGCCACCGACTGTTGATCTGCAGTAGCACGTGCTTGCCAATCCACAGCGGGTGTTTTGCGCTGTCGTAGTGTCAGTCCAACGCTAAAATCAGGCGGTTTTTGCGCATGCCAGCGTGAAGACAGTATAACCGTTCGTTTCAACGTTGAATACGCCTGCTGATGCTTTATGACGGTCTGGAGCGCGTTTTTTGATGTGGTTTCAGTAAAATGTGTCGCAATATTTGCCATCCAGTCTTGATGTAGCCACTGTAGTTGGCTGTGTAAAACCCAGGGCAAGTCAGCAGTGTGATGTTTTGGGTAAGTCGTTGAGAGCACTTGCCATTGGCCTTTTGCACCGATTAAACCTTGGGCCAGTGCACCAACAGCCAGTTGATTGGGTTGATTAGTCGCATTTAACGCATGTTGCCATAGAACTTCAGGCTGAATAACGGCTTGGTGCACCGATAAGCGATGATTGAGTCCCAGTGATAATTGCTGTCCTTGAAGATTCATGGTCGACTGTGTTGCCCCGAGCCTATGCACGCGTTGGTGCGAAAAATTCAGCAAAAGCCGATGAGCGTGTGTGTCAATGGGTGGCAATCCATAAGTCCCTGTTGCTGCTTGATTGGTTGGAAAGCCAATCGAAAGCGTCGATGCACTTCTAGCTTGCAAGGTCACATCATTCACAACGAACTGATCATGACTGTCAGGGTCGCCATCGGTACTATCCGTTTGCACAGCAGCGGTATAGCGACCAGTGGGGAGCTCATCACTCATCAGGGTGTGGTGCCCACTGGCTAAGACAGATTGCTGCAGTGTGCCCAGCGTGTCAGAGACACTAACCAGTCCACGCTTGGATATGAGTAGTCCCAGCCATGGCCGCCAACGGGTAGCTGGACGCGGCTGTAAATGATGAGGGGTTGATGTTGCCGTCAAACCAAAAAAAGGTTGTCGTCTGGCAAGGACATGGCTTTGAAAGCGTCGGTTGTATCCGATATCAATCGCTACCGGAGCAGGGCGATAGTTGACCGTGAAGTGCTGCCAAACACAACGACTGGATTGACATTGCACATGATAGTCAAGCTGCTGTGGACCACGGGTAAACAGGCCGCGTTGATTCAAAAAAAAGGCATGATCCGTCGCATAGCCACCATTCACTTGGACGGTCGCCATCTGTTGATAACTTAGCGGGGTACCCTGCGCACAGAGCGAGAACAGCAGTAATAGCAAAGTCAGGTATGCTCCCATCAATGAAGACAGGCATACTGGTTTAGGTGAGCAGCCGAACTGTAAGAAAACAGAAGAGGGCAGGCACTCTGCGGTCTGCTCACGGGCAAGTAACTGGATTCGTATTTGACAACATAACCGCATCGACCACTCATGAATTGTCGTATGTATCCTATCAACATAGCAGGTTTTGATACTGAGGCAATACCGTCCATGTCTTGAATAAATGGCTAAAATGCGATAAAATAAC
>DBUY01000062.1:0-15787 GCA_002308435.1 Proteobacteria bacterium UBA1278
CATCAATACGTGCTAGTAATTGAAGATCGGCAACTGTTGGCTTTTTTATTTCTGAGATCTGCTTCACCACCGCGATATTGCGCTGATGACGCTGTTGTGACTGCCCCATTGATCGATGACTCTTTTTCTCTTCGACCTGAATAATACGCGCACATAGGTCTTTTTGTAGCGACTGGGCATCGATACCACGCAATTGGCTCACTGCTGATAAATCTGCTTGTTCAAGATTATCTTGATCGATCAATTGATCTAAGCCCGTACGGACTGCCTCATTTGATAGTGTGCTCAGCTTCTCTGATACCTGAGCCTGCTGCTGGCTTTTTCTAATATCACTGAGACGCTGCTTGATGATGGCGCTGGCTTCATATGTATTATCCTCCCACTCCCCAGCCTCCACACGTGCTTGTAAGGCCTGGTTCACATCACTTGCTGGTGCAACCCGGTGACCACGTATTTTTGAAACCCATTGTGTAATCGAATTGAAAAATCTCGTGATAGGAGTTGGTGGTGGCGGGTTAAACGTCTGATTAATCCAGTCTCTTTTTTTGACCAGTGCTGCTTCTGCTCGCGCTTCATCACTATCGTTTGATTGGCTGTTTATATCATCATTCGCGCTATTAAGTGCATGATTTGCACTGATCGCCGACAAAATAGATGTCTTCGGGTCATCGCTTTTAAACTCAGTGATGGGGACAATTTGTGCGTCAGTTTTCTTTGTACCGAATTGTAATGCATTGAGCGAATTGACGACTTGTTCTGCTAGCTGATCAGCATCGACATTGTCTAATGCCAATTGCTCGATGAGCTGATCAATACACTGCTGTGTCTCGCTGGTGCGTTCCGGACGAATACTCCACAACACATTCTCAATCCACGCTAAGTCAATGGTATTTTCCTGATTTGATGATGGACTTTCTGGCATTCATACTCCCAATGATTACGCGTTCACTTACTCTGAAACATGAATCAACGCATCCACTTTGCTAGCGCAGATAAAGTCATTCTCGGTCATACCATCCAGTGCATGTGTGTTATAAGACACTGTACAGTCTGCGTAGCCAACCACGATATTGGGGTGATGGTTTTCCCCATGACTAATCCAAGCAACTGCGTTCACAAACGCAATGGCTTCAAAATGATCTTTGAACTGAAAATGGCGCATGATCAATCGTTGTTGTGTGTCATAGTGCCAGCCGTTATCAATCATTTTCATATGTGTATTGATCTCTTTTTGCGTAAATCGCTGACCAATAGCTTCGCATGACTGACAGGATTTTTTTCTTAAGTCGCTCATAATTCACAAATATTTGTTGCTGTATACTTTATATAGCTTATAATGCCCATTTTTACCGTTTTTTGGGCTGTACTTTGTAATGATTCATAAATTCCAGCGGAAAGTCTGATACTGAGCTATATGTCAAACAACCTTATCTAGGAAACTTAATATGTTAAAATTACTCGCCCTGATCTTTATGTTGATTGTATTAATCAAGGTTGTCTCGTTTATGGTATTTCCCGACGAGACCATTGACTTCACTGAGCAAACATACGCACATATAGAAAAATACGGTATGATTTTGCAAGGCGCTGTTATCGCATTAGCCATTATTGTTGGCGCGCTACTATCCATGATGATTGGTTTTTATACGATGATCGTCGCCGGTTGGTTTTGGTCGTTATTCTACTCAACTTTTCTCATACCACTTGTGCTTGAATCTATTAAAAATCAGCGCTTTAAAGCCAGCCTGCTTTCAGATGAGTTAAAACACCAACTGATGGTGTCTTGTATATTCGTGGTTTGTTTGTGTGTATTGACGATTGCGCTTCTAATTTAAGGATCATATCATGGCCCGAAGTCATGTTCTTGAGTTGATCTGTGTGTACGACAGCGACCGTACTTGGTGGACTCGTTATTGTGCCCTACGTGGCCGAGTTGTTTTTTCAAAACCATGCAGCCTTTCTGAGCTGACAACGTTGAATGATCACCCTCACCCATCCTGGCAGCAATATCTCGCTGCGAGCCCAGTACCGATCACATGTCTTGCAAAAAATGCAGTCAGTAATGATCTGCATTATCTAGTTCGTGACAACACGCCCAGTGTGATTGCTCGATGTTCTCATCACCAGCTCATTCGTCTCTTATCATCTGATCAGATTGAGGCTTGCTACGGTGATCTTCGCCAATTTGATCAACAGCTACATGCTGCTATTGAGCGTAAATTTCTTTCGATTTGAACTAGAAAATGACTTGCTCGTTGTCTTTCTCAGCGCCGTAACGGCGTTAATTTTCTATCATCTGTTAGATGATTAATTTTTTTGAAAAAAATCAATTGCAGAATCGTAAATTTCATGCTAAATAAACACTGTTGATTAACCCGATTATTGGTGTACAGGTTTATGTTGAGCAGTAAAGCTTCATCGTTTTCTATATTTGTGATCATTTGCATTATTGCGAGCGTGCCATCTATATCTTCAGATATCTTTGTCCCATCAATACCGGCTATCTCTCAGCACTTCGCTGTGAGCATGGATAAAATCCAATTAACCATATCAACATTGATGTGTAGCTTCGCAATCTCGCAACTGATCTACGGCCCAGTATCAGCTGCCTATGGTCGTAAATACCCACTCCTGTTTGGCCTGGTCCTTGTCTGTGCTGGCACTGTGATCTGCAGTTATGCGCAGTCGATTCAGATGCTGACATTCGGTCAAATTTTGGAGGGGTTTGGACTCGGTAGCTGCTCGCTATATCGTGCCATGCTCAGAGATTGTTATGACGGTAAGGAGCTGCGCATCAAGAGTGGAACGGCAAATCTTATCATGACGCTGTTTATTCCTGCTGCGCCAATGATTGGGGGGTTACTTCAGGACTTTATCGGATGGCAAGCAAACTTTGTGTTTTTAGCCATACTCAGTTTGGTCTGTATTTTACTGGTCATGTCTATTCCAGAAACCAACTTGCATCGCAACCCAGATCAATTGTCACCACCCTACGTCATTAAAGTGTACCACTTGTTGTTGACGCACAATGCTTTTGTTGGTTATTCGTTGTGTTCTATGCTTGCCATGGCAGGCTATTTTGCCTGGGTTTTAACGATACCTCTATACATCATCAATTATCTTCACTTTAGTCCAGCGGATCTGGGTCTCGGCATGCTGCTGGTCAGTGCCTTTAGTATTTTTGTTGGGGGTAGCCTGAATCATTATCTCGCCCATCGATACAGCACAGAATCTATTCTCGTTGCTGCATGGATTTATTTAGCCGTTATCTCGTGCTTTCCCATCATGCTCTATCTTTGGTTGGACTTTCAGGCAATCTGGCTGTACGCAATGATGGGTCTCTATTTTTTTGGCACAGCCTTTTTGTGGCCGAATCTCTTTACCAAAGCCTTTGCCCCTTTCCAACACCTCTCGGGTCAAGCTGGATCTTTATATGGTAATGCGCAAACTATGGGGGGGTTTTTTGCTGCCTTACTCATGGGTGCGACGAGCGAAAGTAATCCTTTTGGACTTTGTGTGATCTTGATTGTAGTGAATTTGCTCTCTTTGCTGCTCTACTTCTTGATCATTGCACCCCATCAACGTCATATTCAACCTCATATTTAGCGGACTATCACTATGCGCTGGCGACTTTCAAAATGGCTGACAATTGGACTCATGATTCCACTGGTCTCTGCATACTCGTTTTCCTTAGACCTTTATGTTCCTCTCTTGCCAACGATTCAATCGTCTCTGGATGTCTCTCGTATGGATATGCAGCTAACCAATAGCCTTTTCATGCTATTTTGTGGTGCAGGGCAATTACTATTTGGCCCTACAAGTGACCGATTCGGGCGTCGACCAGTTTTATTTGCGAGTCTTATTATTACATTGATAGCGAATATGATCTGCTTCACGACCGAGTGGTATCGCCTATTTTTATTTGGAAAGGTACTACAAGCTATTGGCGCCTGTGGCACTTACCTAACTTGCTTCGCAACCGTGCGAGATCTCTATACCAATCCTGAAAAAAGTACGGAAATGTTTAGCTATCTCAATATCGCAAACTCTGTCTCTGCTATTATTGCGCCCTCTATCGGCACTCAGCTGGGTAAGGCATTTGGCTGGCCGAGTATTTTTCTCATCTTATTCATGTATGCGGCACTCGCCTTAGTTGCTTGTATCCTACTATATGTTGAAACTGCACCGCCATCTCAACCGGAAAACCGTCGCGTATTGTCGAACTACTGGCGAGTTTTCACCCATATTAACTATCAGGTATACACCCTACCAGCTGCACTAGGCATTGGTAGTTTTTTTGCCTACTATTCAATTTCCCCCTACCTCTATCAGCAAACCTTTGGGCTATCTAAAATGGTCTACAGTGTTTTATATGGCTCTGCAGGTCTGACCTTTTTTATCGGTAGCTATACCTGTGGCCGCTTGGTGACCTGGATCGGTA
The DNA here is from genome assembly GCA_002308435.1 of Proteobacteria bacterium UBA1278. Lineage (GTDB taxonomy): Bacteria > Pseudomonadota > Gammaproteobacteria > Comchoanobacterales > Comchoanobacteraceae > UBA7916. Next base: position 4,442 of record DBUY01000062.1, read on the forward strand.
TCGTTCGGACAATGTCACTTGGGCTTGCCTTTCATGCATTAGGTTGTGTCTTAGTAATGCTCAGTGTTGGATTTCCAGATATTTCACAACTTGCGATCACCCATCTGGGTGCCCTATCAATGATATGGGGGGCTGCATTAATGGTCAGCTCTGGTATCGGTGGCACAATGGCACCGTTTGAGGATATTGCAGGTTCGGCGTTCGCGCTCATCAGTGCTTACAAATTTTTAATGTGCTATGTCCTAGGCGAGATCGTGATGGCGTTGTATGATCAGAGTGCCTTTCCGCTCGGCGCCTTGCTACTTGGGCTGAATTTATTTTCCGCGCTGATTATTTTCGTTTACCGGGCTCGACTTGTCACAGCTATTCCCAATGTTCGACCGACAGCTGTGCTTACCGAAATGGCAAAAAATATGAATAACTCAGTGTAGTGATGTTGGAAGTAGCTCAGTGCTACACAAGTTTTTGCCGTATGTTTGGCTTAAACAGGTCGATACTGCTCGTGTTGTCTCCTGCAATGCCTTACTATGCTCAGGTTGTACTGTGGTACAATTTGTGAATAAACATCCTGAGGTAGCTAATTGCCTAAGGTGATCTAACGATGATGTCATCATTTGTCCAGCATAGATTGGCGCCATCATCACATTGATCATATTTCTGGGTCGAATTGTCCACAGTGGTAAAAATAATAATCGGGCGACTGGTATGATTTGGTATATATTCCAGATACTACGGGCGACATAGAGACCTTCTGTGGTTTTCCTGCCAGGCTCTGATGTTGCTACTGTCATTGTCTTGATAGTTTGCGGTATTGCCTGATCAATTTTATCGCATATACCCATACCGTAGGCTGCAAATGGTAGGATGGTGGCGATTGATACCAGTGCCGGCACATAATCTGCAACCACTTTGTTTGCCGCCGTAACTAAGCAAGACATAGCCATGAGAATGCTGTATTTTCTCAGGTCGGCTGCGAGATATTCATAGCGCTGTTGATGCTTACATTGTTGTAACTCTCGTGCCTGATGATCGCAAACGAGCCTCTCAACGGATTCAAAGCTTTTTGTCAGTTGATTGATACGATTTCGATTGTCCAATAAATGGCCGATGTATTCGTCGACAGATGCAGTAGTTAGTTCGCGCAAATGCTCTATTTGATCAGATAAGATAAAATAGTTATCCCGCCGATGAGAACTGTGATTTAAGTGCGTGTTGATTGGATCACGAATCTCATCAAGAGCATTTAGGAGCGGCCTGACTGTATCGTTGATCCACTGCTCAACTGGCTGTTCAATCAGGCTCAGCTGTTCTCGAGATAGGACTACTGGGTCTTGTTGGGACTTGTGAGGTTGAATCAATTGACCAAGTAACTCAGCATCATGAGGTGCGACTAGACTCAGTAGCGCGATTATCGACTGATTTGTGGTCATCGAGTGTTCTCCATGATTTATTATATGTCTATACTATTGATATTTTATCACATTATTGCGCACAATTTCAAGTCGTTCTGCCTCAGAACAGGTGCAGTGCAGAATTGATCGGTTTGATCTTTGAATTGATGGCGCCGCCCAGTATGTTGCACAGTGCATACTGGTCATTGGTTACTTCTCTGACTTGAGTCAGTCGCCTAACGTAACATAAAGACTTCCTGGAGATCGTTATTCTCTATACCAACACTGTAGTCTTGAAATAGTCTGTGCGCCATATGTATGTACATCACTGATTTTGAGAGTTTCTGTGCTTTATCACCATCATTGAGTAGTATTTGAAAACCGGCTCTATCCATGGCAACTTCGGCAATAAATTTCAGAGCAATCAGTAATTTGTTGACTGCATCATCACTTTTAATCACGATATCAGTGATCTCGTCTTTGTGCTCCTCTACATCTTGCCTGATGGGTGCAAACTCCTCCAGCCACCAATGACTAGCACTCTCGTATAAGCGTTCAGTATCCTCGTGGCTAATCTCAACGCTATCTTGCTGACTGTTTACAGGTGTAATAGTGATCGTTTTCACCATTTCACAGACATTGACTAGGGTAAATAGACATTCAAAACGCACAATCACTGTTATTTTCTCCTTAAATGGTGATGGGTTGATTTTTTGTTGTGTATTATTGATCTATCCTTTGCTCGTGGACAGATTTGATGTTTTTTACTTCTGTGCAAATACAGCTGGAAAAACCGATTCAATTCGGCTTACTGTCTGTATTTCTAAGCCCTTGAGCACCTCGGTTGGCATATCGTCTAGATCTTTCTTATTTTGCTCAGGAATAATGACTGTTTTGATTTGGCCTCTGAGAGCAGCAAGTAATTTTTCTTTCAGTCCACCAATGGCAAGCACATCTCCACACAGAGTGACCTCTCCAGTCAATGCGATATCTGAGCGAATCTTCTTTCCTGTCACGGCAGATAGAATCACCGCGGTCATGCCAATACCGGCACTTGGACCATCTTTTGGTGTCGCGCCTTCGGGCACATGCACGTGTATATCGTGCTTATCAAAGAAATTATCTGGAATATGATGTGTAGCGCTCTGTTTTTTCACGATCGATAATGCTGTCTTGATCGATTCCTTCATGACATCCCCTAAACTACCGGTATAGACATACTTGCCTTTGCCGGGATAGATCAGTGCCTCAATCGTCAGTAGATCGCCACCGACCGCAGTCCAAGCTAAGCCTTGAATTTTTCCGACCGCATCATCATTTGCTTTTTCACCGTATTTGTATGGGGGCACACCGAGATACTTTGCAAGTGACTTTTTAGTGACTGTAACAGCACTCTGCTTTTTCTTTGCACTGTCTGCAAGCTGCTTGACAACCTTGCGGCAGATTTTATTGATATTTCTATCCAGTTCCCGCACACCAGCTTCACGCGTATAGAACTGGATGACCTGTCTCAATACAGCGGGAGAGATAGTAAGTTCACTTGGCTTCAAGCCATTGTTGTCATAGTTTTTGTGCAGTAAGTAATTCTCAGCGATATTGAGTTTTTCTTGCTCGGTGTAGCCTGCGATCCGAATGATCTCCATGCGATCTAATAGTGGTAATGGAATATCAAGTGAATTTGCCGTAGTTATAAACAAGACATCCGACAAATTATAATCTATTTCTAAATAGTGATCAGAGAACTTACTGTTTTGCTCAGGATCCAACACTTCGAGTAGTGCTGCACCTGGGTCACCGCGAAAGTCAGACCCCATCTTGTCAATTTCATCCAGCATGATCAGTGGGTTGGTCACTTTTGCTTTTTTCATCGCTTTGATGATCCGACCTGGCATGGCACCGATGTAAGTTTTTCGGTGGCCGCGAATTTCTGACTCATCTCGCACACCACCGAGTGATATCCGCACGAACGGTCGTCCAGTCGCGTCGGCAATAGACCGCCCGAGAGAGGTTTTTCCAACGCCTGGAGGCCCTACTAAACATAATATGGGGCCTTTCATCTTTGTGACACGATGGCTCACTGCAATACTCTCAATGATACGCTCTTTGACAGCCTTGAGACCAAAATGATCGCTGTCGAGCGCGTCTTGCGCTTTTTTGAGATTGGTATTCGGCTTAACTTTTTTCTTCCATGGTAATTCAGTCACCCACTCGATATATGAACGAATCACAGTAGACTCAGCGGACATTGGTGGCATCAACCGCAAACGGTTAATCTCTGCGAGGACTTTCTCTTTACTGTCTGCTGGCAGTCCGAGCAATTCTACCTTCTCTTTGAGTTTTTCTGCTTCAACAACGCCACTTTCTAAATCATCATCGCCGAGCTCTTGCTGAATGGCTTTGAGTTTTTGACTTTTGAAGTAGTTCTCTTGGTCTTTGGATATACTTTTCTTTACCCGACTGTGAATACGTTGATCAATCTGCATCCACTCAATCTCTTGCTGTAAGATGGTAACGATACGCTCAACTCGTGTCTCAACATCGACAACATCCAGTATCTCTTGCTTTCTCTCGGGGTCAATCGGTAAATTGATTGTAATTAGATCACATAATCTGCCAGTATGCGAAATACTTTTCAGTGCGGCAACCACCTCAGGACTGATACTTTCAGTGTGTTTGGCGTAGTCAGCAAATCGATTCATCACGACTTTTGTCAATGTACTGTCGTCAATCAGTGCTTTTTCAGGCTGAATGCTGACCAGTGCGCGTTTACAGACGTCATCGTCATTAATTCCACACAACTTGGCTCGACTCACTCCCTCGACGAGAATCTTGTAACAGCCGTCAGGCAGCTTGATTATCTGGGGTATCTTTGCGACGGTGCCCATCTCGTGTAAATCGTCAATGCGAGGATATTCTTTTCCTGCGTCTTTTTGTGCGACACAAAAGATTTCACAATCGCGCTCAATTGCAGTCTCAATGACACGTTTTGAGCTTTTTCTACCGACGAATAGGGGTAATACCATGTGTGGGAATACAACGATATCGCGCAATGGCAGTAATGGAAATAAATTCACGTCTTCTGATGGATCCATGTGCTGCTCTAACTTCCTTCCACTCGATCTAGCTTATCAAATACAAGCAGTGGATCTGCTTGATCTACAATCACTGACTCATCGATGACAACCTTGCAGACATTATCCATTGAAGGGACTTCAAACATGACGTTGAGTAGGATCTTTTCGATGATGGATCGCAAACCACGTGCCCCAGACTTCTGCTGGTTCGCTTGTTTTGCAATTGCAACCAACGCTTGCTCAGTAAAGTCAAGCTCAACCTCTTCCATAATAAACAAGGATTTATACTGCTTAATGAGCGCATCTTTGGGTTCAGTTAGAATACGGATTAAGTCTTTTTCGCTGAGTTCGTCGATTTTAGTCACAACTGGCAGACGGCCGATGAACTCTGGGATGAGGCCATATCGGATCAAATCTTCCGCTTGAACCTTGTCGAGCACTTGATTCAGCTTAGCTTTCTTGTTCTTGCTAATGACTTTTGCATTGAAACCAATACTCGACTTCTCGGTTCGCTCTAGCACAACTTTATCAAGACCAGCGAATGCGCCAGCGCAGATAAATAGGATGTTGGTGGTGTCTACTTGGATGTACTCTTGGTTCGGATGCTTGCGCCCGCCCTGCGGTGGCACAGAAACTGTTGATCCCTCAATGAGCTTCAGTAATGCTTGCTGAACCCCTTCCCCGGAGACATCGCGCGTGATCGATGGGCCGTCAGACTTTTTCGTAATTTTGTCGATTTCATCGATGTAGATAATACCTTGCTGAGCCTTCTCGACATCGTAATCACAGTTTTGCAGTAACTTTTGAACGATATTTTCGACATCTTCGCCGACATAACCCGCTTCGGTCAATGTGGTCGCATCGACGATTGCAAATGGAATATTCAGCTTTTTTGCCATTGACTTGGCGAGTAGCGTTTTTCCAGAGCCCGTTGGACCAATTAATAGAATATTACTTTTACCAAGCTCTACTTCTTGGTCATCAAAATCATGACTTTGTAACCGCTTGTAGTGGTTATAGAGGGCGACCGATAATACCTTCTTGGCCTTTTTTTGACCGACAACATACTGGTCTAAGTGCTCAAGAATTTCCTTTGGCTTGGGCAGTTTAGTTGTCTGCGTGCTTTGCTTCTCTTCAGCGCGGTCGTCTTCGACCAACTGGCCACACAAATGAATGCATTCGTTACAAATACACACACCGGGATGACCTTGTACGAGTCGGCTGACTTCGTCTTGACTTTTTCCACAAAAGGAACAGTGATGGCTATCGTTAGTCATAGTCTGCTTAACCTTGTTTCACGTTTCTAATTTTAGCATATGTCTAGTCGGCAGAGCAATGCAGTGATGGGCACTATTTAGTGTCTTTATGCTGCAACGATCTCGTCTTTAGGCATAATGATCTCATCGACGATACCATAATCCAGCGCGTGCTGTGCAGTCATGAAGTAATCCCTGTCCATGTCTTTGTGTAGATCGTCAACGGTGCGCCCACTGTGTTTGGAGATAATCCCATTCACGAGTGCGTTGATGCGGCGTGTCTCTTTGGCATGAATTTCGATATCAGCTGCTTGGCCCTGGAACCCGCCGAGCACCTGGTGAATCATTACGGTCGCGTGCGGTAGACATTTCCGTTTACCTGCAGCCCCTGCGCATAGCAATAATGACCCAGCACTCGCTGCTTGGCCAATACATAGCGTTGATACATCGGGTTTGATGAACTGCATTGTGTCATAAATAGCCAGTGCTGCTGATACGACGCCGCCTGGTGAGTTGATGTAGAGCGATATTTCACGATCTGGGTCTTCACTCTCAAGAAACAATAACTGTGCAACGACCAGGTTGGCCATATTCTCTTCAATGGGTCCAACCAGAAATATGATATGCTCTTTGAGCATGCGAGAATAAATGTCGTAAGCACGCTCACCACGAGAGCTTGTTTCGACGACCATTGGAACGAGATTGTTGCTGATTTGTGTCATTAGGACTCCTTGTTTAGCTCGGATTTTGCAGATTCTAGTGTCATTTTTTCTTCATTAAGCTGACATAAATCGAGTGCATGGTCAAGCACCTTGTTTTCAAGGACAGCGATTTTCACTTTCTCAAGTTGGTTCTTGTCTTGTGCATACCAGGACATGAACAACTTTTTATCAATACCGGGTGGCACGATGGATTCAATAAACTGCTCAATGTCAGCGTTGGTGACCTGTGTTTTGAAATTCTCAGCTAACTGCTGCACAATCAATGAGTATTTTACTCGTGATTCGGCTTTTTCTTTGCTCGCTTTATCTGGCTCGCCTGCTTTATCGCCACCCAACTCAGCCGTGACTAATGACTGGGGCACTAAACAATCAACATGTGCAACTAGGGCATCCGATAGCCGCTTGTGCGTTAGACGCTTAGCTGTCTGATCTGCCATGGGCTGTTTTTGCACCTTGATTTCTTCAAGGAATGCTTTTTTTGTGGTTGCCTTGCTGCCTGACTTTTCAAACCAAGCTTTATCCAGCTTGGCATACTGTGCTTCTTTGACATCATGAAGCACGATTGTGAATAGTGCTGCTTTACCGGCGAGATGATCGGCGTGATAGGTCTCTGGGAATGTAACTTCAATCGCCTTGGTTTCTCCGGCCTTCATTCCAATTATCCCAGCTTCAAGGTCTTCAATGAAACGCCCCTCTCCGAGCACGATCTCCGCTTTTTCAGCGCTGCCACCTTCGAATGCTGTGTCATCGATTTTACCGACGTAATCAATTGTTACCTGGTCTCCCTTGCTGGCCGCTTTCTTAATCGGCTGCCACTCAGGGGATTGCTTGATGGCTTCATCGGCTAGCTGTTCACATTCTTTCTCAGTTAAATCAACCAGTGCTTTTTTTAATGTCAGCTTCTTAAAATCCACTGTATCGATCACTGGCAAGGATTCGAACTCAGCAGTGTATTCAACGTCACTGCCTAGTTGGATCGGCTTGATGTCGACTTTGGGCTGTGCCGCCATTTTAAGCTGCTCTTTTTCTAGGATTTGCGACAATGATTGCTGCACAACTTCTTCGGTTGTCTCTTGCATTAGTGCGGGTCCGTAACGTTTGTCTAGAAGCGTCTTCGGCACTTTACCAGGCCTAAACCCAGGCAACTTCATGTCTTTGGTGATGTCGTTGAGCTTCTTGTCATACACTGATTTAAAGAAATGTCCATGCACGGCAGCTTGCAGTGCATGTTGTAGAGCATCTTTTTTGATGTCATAGGTTTTATTGATTGCGTCTGTCGCCATGGGTCTACCTTGGGTTGTGTCGTGGTACGAGAGGAGAGACTCGAACTCTCACAGGTTACCCTACTGGAACCTAAATCCAGCGCGTCTACCAATTCCGCCACTCTCGCCGTGAAGAATGGCAAAATCATACTAAAAAGCACGTTCTAAGTCAATTGCGGTTGAAAATATTACAATAATTTCTGATTTTTCTGGGTTGATGATCTATATTGCTTGGACGAAACAATAATTAAATAATAATGAGTAATGAATTGGCGGGTAAAACCCGATCAAAATTCAGGGTTTACCTCATCTACTTGACCCTGCATGCGCTGGCCTTTTTAGCACTGGCCATGATTCGCGCGGCTGTCCATCATCCTGTCATTTTGGAAAACCCAGTTACGCTTTTTGCTTCCTTGGTTTCAATGTTTTATGTTAGCACGCTAGTAAGCAACCAACTACACTCGGCTTACCATAACCTCTATACGAGCTATCGGGTTTATCTAGATCACGACAAACCGAAGACCCCTGGGCACTATGGACTCTTCATGTTGAAATTATTGTCTTCAGTGACGATCAACACGGTACTACTATTCTGGACTGCTTTTGTGTTAACTTATCCCGTGGTAAATGTTGTTTCAGCAAGCATTGGTTTCCTCGCTTATCACTTGTTGACTGTGGCGAGAGATTATTGTTCAAGTTGCTACGCGTTTGATTTTGTGGATCGATATTTTAGTGTCACATTGGCACCAAACAGTACTGTAATGAAACAATCTTGGTCTAATGAAGACGACTCATCTTATCCTTATATTGCAGGTCACGCTGGCCTTCGCAATATCGATCTTGTCAATCGCCCAGATCTGTGCTGTGGGTTACACACGATCCTACCGCAACTTTATAACGAGAACCCTGTCGCCATGACTCGCCCATTGCAACTGATTCATAAGCGAACAGGTGCTATCATATGGGCTGAATCAGATGTAGCGATACACCACATGTCTCAAATCAGTGCTGATTACACTGTTCGCCTCTATGACCAACCAGATTGCCAGGCAAAAATTCATGAAATTCGTCATTACTATGCGTGTATGTCGCAGCGAATGAATGCATTCAAGCAGGCGCAGAGGCATTTTAGATCTTTAATTACCAGCGATGTATTCAAAAACTACATGCAAGCCATCTCATCGACAGAGGACATTTCTCTTCCGAGATCACTCAAGACAGATACGTCGATACCACAAGACTTAGTCCGTGACCTGAATAACCAACGCAATTATGTGCTATCACACTTTCAGCGTGGACCCGTTACTCGAGAAACCACACCCCCAACACTGAGCGTTGGCGCTTCAGCAGAGTATTGCGCAATAACCGGAAATGCTGTGACGATTCCTATCATTGTGCGCTTAACCCACGTCGACGCAGCAGATGCACAGAACAATCAAACATTTTATTGTGATTTGTACAGCCTCATTCATTGGCTGGATAATAACCCGAACGGTTACCATATTTCTGATCAAGTTGCTAAAGACAAAGCAACAATTAATCAGATCATCTACGACACGCCGATGTTGGATAAAGACACCGCTAACAAACTTCAACACGTATCTGAAAAAATTATTGACTCACACCCTAGCAACCCGATTGGCTTACTGATTGCTGAGTACGGCCCGCTTGCAAAAAAGCCAATAGAAGCGTTACTGAGAACACAATACATGCGACAAAGACTCCATGCTCCAGATTTAATGAAGTCGATCTGTAAAGGCTATCTCTCCTTGTCAGATTATCTGCAATCTCGTCGTATGCATGACCTCAATGAGATTGTGACGCAGCATGCATATACCCGAGCCGTAAGCTCTTATCGCAGCACGCGTGGCTACACAGCTGAACTCTCAGGTGACGACATTCTACTCCACAAGCGTTGGCCTATGGGTATTGCCGTGCTTCTATCTCCAGATTTCAAGGTGACATTTGCGCTTGATGAATCCATGTTACAAGACAAACACGCGCACATGCTGCAGGTCATTCAACATGTATTAAAGCCACAAATGGAGGCCATTAAATCTCAGCTGGTTGATGAGCAAACTTATTATATCCACTCGCCAGAGCAAGCCTGTGTAAGCTCTGGTAACGATGTATCAATTGATAGCTTACTCGAGATGGGGCTATTTCAAGAAACATCGCGTATCACAACAACCCCTTTGCCAAAATATTCAAATCACATGGGTCTACGATTATTTGCAGATGCGACTCCTGCGCAACAGTCATCAAACGTTGCTGACGAGAAGCCGCCAGCTGATTCTAACTCTGGGCCTGATCTGCGCCCAACTACACTCTTTCGAGAAATGTAACTATCGGCTATAAACCTCGACCATTTCGCTCATTCGACGATTAGTCTTTGCATATCATAGCAAAACACTCTATACTCGGCTGTAACTACAGTTAAGAAATTATTATGGCAAAAGCAATCAAGTACGAAAAGTCTTGTGGCATCGTCTTGGTCAACCGAGACCGCGTTCTGCTTCTACATTACCCAAGTGGCCATTGGGACTTCCCGAAGGGTCATGTGGATGGCGATGAACAGGAGGAAGACACTGCACGCCGCGAGCTTCACGAAGAAACTGGTATAGAAGATGTCATCTTTATTGATGGTTTTCGCTATGCGACCAGCTATCATTATCGTCGAGGACGCCACATATATCACAAGAAAGTGGTCTACTTTCTGGGTCAAACACAAGTAGAGGCCGTTACAATCAGCCATGAGCATCAAGGCTTTCAGTGGTGTAGCTGGCATGATTGTAAAGAGACTCTGACGTTTTTAAATTCTCGCTCTATCCTTGTCGAGGCCGAAAACTTTCTTCACCCAGACGAGGAAACACTGTGAGCACAGGATGTGTCATGATATGGACTGCCGCTCTGTGAACTGTGGTCATAGCTTACAAGTTGAATCTGCATTGTCATTTGAAGGCCAATCGTTATGACGTCGTTCAGACAAATGCTTTCTAAGCTTTACAGCAGATTCCTTGGTAAGCCCGGCGATGATGACGAAGTGACAATCACTTTTAGCCCGATTCCAGGTCAAGCTCACTCACCCTATGGGCTGAAAACATCTAAATTGGCTGATAACTCCAAGGGCCGGCAACCGAAATTTACGATCGAATCAGACGATTCGAGCAGCGACAGCGATGATGATATTCAAATTGATCTTCGCTCTGATAACTCACAGGAAATAAACGCAGATGAGGCGCATAATGATGAACGCTCGACTATGGCTAAATTGTGCGAGCGTTTGTCTGGGAAAGGCTAAAGACCTAGACGCAGCCCTAAGCTAAGCACCCTACTTTTTCACGTTCTGAGCAATGAAATACCGATGTGAACCTGCGTAGAGTGGACATTATGCCACCTAGAGAGATGGGGTGAACGATGGGACTCGAACCCACGACAACCGGAATCACAATCCGGGGCTCTACCAACTGAGCTACGCTCACCATACTTGTTACACGCCTGGCAGGGCTCGAACCTGCAACCCTCGGCTTAGAAGGCCGATGCTCTATCCAGTTGAGCTACAGGCGCAATCTTCTAAAGACGTGCTCGGGGAGGAGGGATTCGAACCCCCGACATCCTGCTCCCAAAGCAGGCGCGCTACC
>DBUY01000062.1:16078-18724 GCA_002308435.1 Proteobacteria bacterium UBA1278
CGACATCCTGCTCCCAAAGCAGGCGCGCTACCAGACTGCGCTACACCCCGTCATACAATTGAGTTGTTGGCAACCCAAAAGACCCAGTATTCTATCGTTAATTCACAAAAAGGTCAATTATTCCGTTGGGCTTTTACCGGAATTGTACTGAGTCTTTGGGTCGGTCAATGACTGAGACTTGGTTGCAGCACACTGATTGATTGATAACCCACTCTCACATGAGAGTGACTGTTAACTGCATAAAAACCACTGCGTGCGCGATTTGTACCCCTGGAAATTTACGAGCACCTGTACGAGCACCTGATTGATTCATGCACTGTACGGACTTATACTTATTTGCATCGCCTCATTTCTGATGATTCATCGACTACTGTACTGACACCGATCTCCCATATATAGGCTTGTTTGCGTTGGCTGAGCATAGTGAATATTGGGGCCTATTCGTAGTCAGTGATTGTCACCGTGAAAACTTGTAAAAACTTTGGTTGACTCCAATAAGAATATCCCTTATCCTACGCTTGAATTATTTCTAAAGTATCTGTTTTTTTGTAATTTTTTAAACTAAAGAGGGATGAAATGGGCGTTTTGTTAATCTTGTTCTTAAAATGTATTCTTATTGGGGTTGCAATGGCAGCCCCGCTTGGTCCGATCAGCATGTTGTTGATCAAAAAAACGCTTGAGAATGGGATGACTGCGGGTGCCATGATTGCCATTGGCGCTGCCTGTGCTGATTCACTCTACTGCGGTATCGCTGGCGTAGCACTGGCGAGCGTGACGACATTTATACAGCAACACCAGCTTGTGTTACGTATTGTTGGTAAAGCCCTAATGGCAGGTGTTTTGATTACAGAATGCCGATTTAAGCCAGCTACTCATGAACCGGTCACTTTTGGCGCAACTGATAAGCTCGCCTTGTGCGCAAAAGTATTTTTCTTGACGCTTGGTAATCCAGTGACCATATTGACGCTAAGTGGTATATTTTTGGCGTATCGTGTTGAGTTTTCTGGGTACGATCAGATTATTGTCGCTGTTCTTGGTGTTTTCATTGGCTCCGCGCTGTGGTGCTTTTCATTATCAGGACTGACCGCATTTGGTAAACGCTACATGTCTTCCGGGTTTGTGAAGGGTCTGCAGTTTTTTTCACTCAGCATACTTGCTGCACTGGTTTTGTTTATCTGATCCACTGGCCTCGATATGAAGAACCAGTGCCTCATTGATACGCTTTCACGACGGCGCTGGTGATTTCTGCGCTGATGTCTGCTAATATAGCCACGCCAGTGTCGCTCTGCAATGCGCAGGTTTTAACGACATATATTGATAAATAATCCTGTATATCAGTTGTACTTATCACATCTGTAACACGGGTAGGAGATGAAATGACAACTAGTACCGCGACCATACAAGACCACCAGGCACTCATCGAGGCAGCATTTTCAACACCACGGGCACAGTGGGCATCAGGTTCTGAGGCGGCGATCCTAGCAACAATTGATGCTTTAGATCGTGGCCAACTTCGTATCGCCACCCCTGATAGACCAAAATGGCAACATCATAGCTGGGTCCAAAAAGCGATTTTGTGTTATTTCTCCTTGAATGATATCGCCGTCAATGACAACCCCATTCTGCCTTTTCGTGACAAATTGAGCAGCAAGTTTCATAAAAAACCGCTCACCAAAGCTGACTATCGCGTTGTACCGCCGACCCATGTCCGCTATGGCGCGCACGTTGGCAAACAGTGCGTCCTGATGCCATGCTTTGTAAACATCGGGGCCTTTATTGACGATAATACGATGATTGATACCTGGGCAACCGTTGGCTCAGGGGCCCAAATTGGAAAACACGTTCATATCTCTGGTGGTGTAGGTATTGGTGGTGTGCTTGAGCCGCCACAGGCGACACCGACTATTATTGAGGATCATTGCTTTATTGGTGCTCGTAGCGAAATTGCAGAAGGTGTGTATGTTCGACGTGGGGCAGTTATTGCGATGGGCACATTCATCTCAAAAAGCACTAAAATATATGATAGACACAGTGGTCATATTTTTTATGGCGAGGTGCCAGAGAACGCGGTTGTCGTTCCTGGCGCTTTGCCAAGCAAGACGGGCGATTGCATGCTCAATGCGGCTATTATCGTAAAATATGCTGATGAGAAAACCCGAGAAAAAACCGCTATTAATGACCTACTGCGCGATTTTTGATGTTAGTTAGCTTCACACGGATTCATGCCTGTAAACCGATTGTTGCTAACTTGGGACGCACTCCCTGAACGCGGGCACATTGTAATAGCTGAGACTTGCATAACACCGACAGATCCGTTATAAACAATAAGCGCACACTAACGGCAAACGCATGGTTTCAGTAAAAGATAAAGATATCCAACGTATCATTGACCTTGTCAAGAAAAATGGTATTGGCGAACTTGAGATTCATGATGGCAAGCAGGTCATTCGTGTTCAAGCTGCGCCGCAAGCACCGGTTCGTGTTGAGTCAGCACCGCCGCTAGCTGCACATCCGACACCAGCAGAGCAGACAAAATCGTCACCTTCTACACCAACGAATGAGACGACTATCAATGCACCGCTTGTTGGCTCTGTGTATCTGACACCGTCGCCGGATGAGCCGCCCTTTGTCAAATTGGGCCAAACT
>DBUY01000062.1:19105-19390 GCA_002308435.1 Proteobacteria bacterium UBA1278
CCTATTGCTGGTAAACTCGTTGAAATATGTGTCAAAAATGGACAAACCGTCGAATTTGACAAGCCCATGTTTGTCGTGGCTGCTGAATAGAGAGACTTCTATGATACGCACACTACTGATTGCAAACCGGGGAGAAATTGCACTGCGTGTTGTGCGCGCCTGCCGATTAATGAAGATCAAATCAGTTGCTGTGTATGCCAAAGGGGACGAGCACTCACTTCATGTTCGCCTTGCTGATCACGCGGTATGTATCGGACCTCCAGGTGCTGCTACTTATCTGAATAT
>DBUY01000062.1:19685-19808 GCA_002308435.1 Proteobacteria bacterium UBA1278
TGCTGCTACTTATCTGAATAGCCAATCTATCCTGTCTGCAGCAGAGATTACAGATGCCGACGCGATTCATCCCGGATATGGCTTCCTTGCTGAGAATGCTGAGTTCTCAAAAGCTGTCACTGA
>DBUY01000062.1:20121-20274 GCA_002308435.1 Proteobacteria bacterium UBA1278
AGCGGTCTTTTGTTTATCGGACCGGACCATCAGCTTATCGCCACAATGGGAGATAAGATCAATGCGATCAAGACCATGCGTGAACATGGGGTTCCTACAATACCTGGCTCCCAAGGCAATTTAACCGATGACCCCAAAGCTCAGCTTGCTATC
>DBUY01000062.1:20618-20859 GCA_002308435.1 Proteobacteria bacterium UBA1278
GCAGGTGGTGGTGGACGTGGGATGCAGCCAGTTTTCTCTGAGAGTGATCTGCTCGATGCGATTCAAACCATCAAAGTGCAGGCAAAGCAGTTATTTGGTTGTGACCACGTCTACCTTGAAAAATATCTTCAAACGCCAAGGCACGTCGAGGTACAAGTTCTTGCAGATACGCATGGTCAAGTTTTTTGTGTTGGTGATCGCGATTGCTCAGTTCAACGACGACACCAAAAAATTATTGAAG
>DBUY01000062.1:21122-22858 GCA_002308435.1 Proteobacteria bacterium UBA1278
CGACACCAAAAAATTATTGAAGAGGCCCCTGCTTTTGACATTCCAGATGCGAGTCGCTCGCAACTCTTTAAAACCTGTCGGCAAGCGATTGAGCGAATTGGCTATGTTGGTGTTGGGACGATCGAATTGTTATACGAGCATGGTACTTTTTATTTTATCGAGATGAATACGCGAATTCAGGTTGAACACCCGGTTACTGAATTGGTAGCTGGTATCGATTTAATCCAGGCTCAGATTCGTGCACATGCTGGTGAGCGTATTGACTATCACTGCCCAGAAAAACCCCGTGGGCATGCAATTGAATGTCGGATCAATGCTGAGGATGCGCGCACCATGCAACCTGCTCCAGGTCAGATCACAGAGTGTCATTTTCCTGGTGGCTATGGCGTTCGTGTCGACTCACACGTTTATGCTGGTTTCACGGTACAACATTATTTTGATTCATTGATTGCTAAAATTATTGTGCATGCAGATACTCGTGCGCAAGCCATTATTGCCATGCAGCAAGCTTTGAATGAACTTCATATCGGCGGGATACAAACAAATACTGCCCTGCATCAACGCATCTTGTCAGACGCAGCCTTTCAAGCTGGGCAAGTACACATTCACTTTTTGTCTCAGCACAAAACCCAGAAATCTGATTCAATGGTAGAAATGGCCGAAACTGCCTGACACATCGAAGATGACCCGGTATTGAACGACTAATTTAATGATGCTACGATAGATCAAAATTTGTCTACCTGGAAACTATTATGCCTACTGAATCTACGAAACACCACTCATCATCCCCTGCCTGGCATTGGTACTTAATCGGGGCAGCCAGTGCTGTGATCATGGGCGTCAGCTCGTTTGTCGTTTCTTATAACTACATGGTTGGCCATGTGCCAATATTGTTCGCTATTAGTTGTGCATTATCGGGTCTAGCCTTGAATACGCTACTCTATTGGCAGGACAGTGCCAAGAAGCTACAACGATTTTCTACGCTGCTCACAACCCAACTCGATGATCTTTTCTCGCTTGATGCCTTGCTGTGTTTAGGATCAGCACTTTGTGCCGGATTTTTAGCTTTTCAATCCTACCAAGAGCAAATGGCCATGCTACCTGCAACCCTAATCGCTGTGATACCGATTTATTCGCTCACGGTTCTTTTTAGCGCGGCCAATAGCATCAGTACATTTGTTCTATTCTATAACCCGTCTGAAGGTGAATCGGGGAAAAATCAGCAGATTTCTCTCTTCGCATGGATAAAATCAAGAATGCGTATTTTATTTGGCAAGCCTCTGCTCGTTCACTGTGCTTATGCGCTGGGCACTTTTCAAAGTGTTCTCTTTACACTCACAAACTCATATTGTGTCAGACAGGTGTTAAGCCTATGTTTCCCTTTTGCGCCAATTGCAAATACGGTTGTTGCAGGCATTCTTGCCACTGCACTCGTGATGTCTGAGGTTGGTTTTAACTGCTTGAGTATGGAAAGATTTGCGGTTCATGGTATCTCAAACGCACCACAATCAATTGATATGCGATGGCGAGATCTACTCATGAGCATGGCTGCGATGAATGCGTTTGCAAACGGTTATATTGCACTTGGCGCCCTTCAACATTTATCTGTTGTTGCACGTTGGTCGATTGTGTCTGTCGGATCAATTGTTTCATTTGCTGTCATGCAAGAACCTATTGCTAGTATTTATCAATTAGTAAACGATTTCAAAACGCAGCGTGCTCGCTTCATTCCAGAG
>DBUY01000066.1 GCA_002308435.1 Proteobacteria bacterium UBA1278
GATGCCTCGTTCTCCAATTTGCGTATCAACGCCGTGCTCTAGGGATTGAATGAACTCATCGAGACAAGCGAGCTTGAGTATGTTGTTCAATTCAGTGTCTGAAACGTCCTTGTTATTGAGGACGATGTTTTCTCTGNNGAGGCGATGAGCAATAATAAAGACGGTTCGATTTTCCATTAAGTTTTGAATTGCCCGTTGTACGACAGCTTCTGAGCGGTTGTCGAGCGACGAAGTCGCCTCGTCTAGTATAACAATCGGTGCATTTTTCATGAAGGCTCGTGCAATACCAACCCGTTGTCGCTGTCCCCCGGAGAGTAAGATGCCTCGTTCTCCAATTTGTGTATCAACGCCGTGCTCTAAGGATTGAATAAACTCATCGAGACAGGCGAGCTTGAGTATGTTGTTCAAGTCAGTGTCTGAAACGTCCTTGTTGCTAAGGACGATGTTTTCTCTGATTGTTCCGCCAAATAAGAAGTTATCTTGAAATACCATGGCAATTTGACGACGAAGAGATTGTATCTCTAGATCTTTAATATTTGTATTGTCGATGTAGATGCCGCCATGAGTGACATCATAAAATCGGGTCAGTAAGCTAGCAAAAGTTGATTTTCCGCCGCCTGAATTGCCGACAATTGCAATTGTTTGACCGACGCTAACTTGTAAGTTGATATGGTTTAGCACGGGCTGTTTTGGTATATATTCGAAGCTGACGTTTCGAAACTCAATCATTGAGGTGATTTTTTCAAGTGGTTTTGCATCAGCTGAAGAATCAATAATGGGTTGTGATTCAAGCTGCCCCCATACCCGATCAATTGCAAGCATGGAGTCAACGATGCTTTTATAGTTGGTTCCTATGGTCTTCAATGGTTCATAGAGCATACCAAGAGCGACAACAAATGATGCTAGGTTTCCAGGTGTTATCTGTTGAGTTTTCACAAGATACATGCCAGACCATATGACTAGAGCGATTCCTGATGAGGTGATGGCGTGCATGACAGGTGAAATCATGCCGGTTTTTTTGGTGATGGCCATGCCGAGTTTGAAGATTGTAGTCAGTGCATGGTTGAAGCGATGTGTTTGGTAATGTGATAAATTGTACGAGCTGATTACTCGGTTGCCGTTGAAGGTTTCATTGTAATGTGTATTGATCGCTCCTTCAATTTGAACAGTTTGTGCAGTAACGCCAGTAATTTTTTTACGGATCTGTCTCAATGGCATCAGTGTTGCGATCAGCATAACAATAGCAATACACGATAGGGGTAGTGAGTTGTACAACAAGACACCAATCAAAGACAAAGAAGCTACGATACGGGTGGCGAAAAACTGAAAATCACCAATCAGTCCTTGGCACGCTATATCAACGTCTTTATTGAAGCGGGCAATAATCAGTCCGGAGGTATTGCGATCGAAAAAAACCGGGTCCTTCTTTGTGAGCTTTTGAAACAGCGTATGCTTGACATCATTTGCAATTTTACGACTGACCCATGCATTCCAGTAGGCTGCTGCAAAGTTGAGCAAACCTTGCATAAACCCGAAACAGATGATTAGTGCCGGTAAGAGCGTACTAAAGTTATCTGTGTTGCCACCTGTGTTAACCTGGTCTAAAAAGGGTTTAAGTGTCCATGCAATGGTCGCATTCATAAGACCAATGGGGATGCTAATCAGCATAGCGCCAATCAGTCGCCATCGATACGGGATAATATATGGTCCCATGCGGATATAATTGAGGATAAAGGGTTGTTTAAGGAGATATGTTTTAAATTGTCTAAGGGCTTGCATCGCAACTTTTTCTATTGGTCGATTTTTCCGTGTCTTTGTGCAACCGGGCTATCTATCATGCTAGATCATTCGGCGGGGTGAATCAAGCGTGATTTCTGTTGATGACAACAGAGTTTGAAAGTGTGCTGTCAGTGTTATCAGAGTTTTACAAGTTCATCTGGATGAAATAACCCTACCTTGAGATTTTTTGCAGTGTATATTTCTTTATTGTCGCAGGTGAGTTTACCGTCAGCGATGATCAGCCTTGTTTTCTTTTGAAACGTCCGTTTGATATCGAGTTGGTAGGTCACAAGATTTGCTTTTGGTGTGACTTGGCCGGTGAATTTTATTTCACCACAGCCAAGCGCTCGGCCACGGCCAGGGCAGCCTAGCCAAGCTAGGTAAAATCCTGCCATTTGCCATAGCGCATCAAGCCCTAGACATCCAGGCATTACCGGATCATTCGTAAAATGGCAGTCGAAAAACCAAAGATCAGGATGGATATCAAGCTCGGCACGCATAATGCCTTGCTGATAGGCGCCTTGATCGTGATGGATAGCGGTGATTCTATCGAACATCAGCATGGGTGGACTTGGAAGTTGAGCATTGCCGGGGCCAAACAGCTTACCGTCTGCGCAATCGATCAATGACTGCTTTGAAAATACATTCGTATCGAGCA
Source organism: Proteobacteria bacterium UBA1278 (assembly GCA_002308435.1). Taxonomy (GTDB): domain Bacteria; phylum Pseudomonadota; class Gammaproteobacteria; order Comchoanobacterales; family Comchoanobacteraceae; genus UBA7916. The sequence goes on from DBUY01000066.1 coordinate 2,438, forward strand.
TGGTGGTTTTTTGTTGAGTTTAGACATCATCTTATGTTTTTTTTCGCTGATGTGGAAGAGTTGACTTCATGATTTATCCGAATAGGGTTGTGTTTTTTGTCATCGTATCCTGCTTGAAGATCATGCCAGTGTCGTATATTCTCAATGAAGCATTGCTTGTGTGTTCACTTTAACATCATTCAGCTCATAATCTTACTAGTTCATTAATTATTTTTCATATGATTAAATTGCTGATATCAATTGTTGCCTTTTGGCTTGGAACATCTGTTGCGATGGCTGATATGGCCATGCAGCCTGCTGTTAGCCTGCAGACGGGGGCTTATCGAAATCGTGATGAGAATGGAAGTAATGCTTCACTGGCAGTTGAATACCGTAGTGGTGAATCATTTACTTCGTGGACTCTATCGCCAATAGGTGGTGTGATGTTCACAACAGTCGAAGATTGGTTCTTATTTGTGGGGTTTATGCGCCATTTTGAGCTAGATCAATCGTGGCAGTGGGCGTTGAGTTTCTCGCCTATGTACTATTCTTACTCTGGGTCTGGACGTGACTTGGGGCTTGCTCTGGAGTTTCGCTCGAAAATTGAGGCGTCCTATGCAATGCCCAATCGGGCACGTCTGGGCATCGGGTTGTCGCATATCTCCAATGCGAATTTGAGTCATCATTTTGGCAATGGAAAGAACCCTGGGGTAGAGATTTTGAGCTTGAGTTATACCGTGCCTATCGTTATGAACGCGAGGTCTCGTTGATTTTTATAATGTTTTGTAATTAGAGCTACGGGCCGCCAAGTATCATGATGCGT
>DBUY01000061.1:0-1014 GCA_002308435.1 Proteobacteria bacterium UBA1278
TGGTCACACCCACAGGGCACACCCCTCATTTTTAAAATATAAATACATGATGTTTTCTTCTCTTCGGAAATTGCTTGACTGATGCTGTTTAGATCTTCAACAGACCTGGATTGGCGCATACCTAACCGTAAACGACGTATCGTTGTAGTTGCCTTATTTGACGCTCTTCCAGACAAGCTTGCCGGACTGTAGGGGTTTGCTTCTGACGTGATTGACATGATAGTTGCTCTTTTTTTTCTTTTATTCTACACCATAAGCTTTTTTTAAGCAACTAAAAAAATAATATATTCAGTAAATTCAGATACCTATAAAACAACACTAGGCGCCATCGCGTATCCTAATTATACTGCGTCTAAGCGATTAATGTGCGCATCATGGTCACTATGCAAGCCTGGCTCTCAAACACGCTAGCCAATAGCCCCACCCTACATCGTTTTGTTGTGCATGACTACTCACTCACCTATCTCGCCTGGGGCAATCCAAACCACCCGCCGCTGCTTTTTTTGCATGGAGGATACGCAAATGCACACTGGTTTTCACATATTGCGCCGCATTTCACCGACCAATATTATGTTTGCGCGTTAAACTTTAGTGGCCACGGATTGAGTGATTGGCGCGATCAGTACCAAATCATGGATTTTGTCGACGAATTAGCGGGCTGTATTGCGCAACTCAATCATCAACCGCTGACTTTGATTGGTCATAGTTTTGGCGCACGGATTGCGTATTTATACAGCCGTCTGCGCGAACATCAGCTTGCGTACTTGTGCTTGTTAGACCCTCCTGAAGTAACACAAACACACATCACGTTACGCCAGGAGCTCAAAAAAAGCCGAGTGCAAACTTTTTATCGTGATCCGCAAGCACTCATTCAACGCTTTCGACTGATTCCCTCGCAACCAATCTATCATCCAGAAATTGTTGAACACGTTGCTAAAAACTCGATAATTTGTACACCCGAGGGCTACCGTTGGCAAACGGATATCAATCTATTTGCTAAATTTTTGCCCGCTG
>DBUY01000061.1:1304-2558 GCA_002308435.1 Proteobacteria bacterium UBA1278
CCGCTGATATTCCCCAAAATCATATTGCATGTGGTGCTCCAGTTTGTGACTTAATCTATGGTGAATTTTCTGAAATCACCACCGCCGCGGTAAGGGAGACGCTGCATGCTCAGTTACCTGCGATGCAGATGATATCACTTGCTGATGCACACCATGCGCTGATGCTGGACCAGCCACAAACATTGATTCAGCAACTCAAAGACCGTATTCTGCATCATAGCCAAGCAGTGAGTCACGCCGGCTAATTCGGTCACCACCTAATTGTTGTGGCGCTGTCTCTGTGAATTCGCTATCTTTGGTTTGAGCAACAACCCAGCACACCACCTCTTTTGCCCCAGCCGCTATCAAGCAGGCTTTGGCTTCTCGCAATGTTGCACCGGTGGTTGCGACGTCATCAATTAAGACGATATGTTCCGGCACCTGACCGCGCGTGCGAAAGCATCCACTGACGTTATGTAAACGATCTGCACGCCTGAGTGTTTGTTGAGGTGGTCGATGTCGTATGCGGACGAGCAATCGGTCGTATATCAATGATCTGGATCGATAAGCCACCCAATTTGCCAGTAAATTCGGCGGATTATAGCCTTGTTCAAACCGTCTTCGCCAGTGCATGGGCATCGGTACGACAGCATATTGACACTGCCCCTCCTGCACAATAGCATCCGCAAGCGGATTAGCTAGAATTGGAATTACCCACAAACCTTGTTGGTATTTCAAGCTCACCAACAGGTATCGCACGAGTCCTTGATAGCTAAAGACTGATCTAATATCGACCCTTTGATGACGACTACCTGATTTCTCTGCGGATGTGCCCATCGCTCTCTGCGGCCCAATTGTTACTTGAGATGCCAACGTTTTATTGGTGCTTAGTCTGAGTTCAGTGAGACATTGTTGACATAACCCCTGCGCTTGCGTGCGATGATTTGAGCAGATCATACAACTTAGACGTAATTGGGTTGCTATTTGTCGTAATCGGTAAAATACATGGTTGAGCAAGCGCCATTTGTCGTGATGTGGATACTGCATAATACGGGTCATTATCTGAGTTGTTGTTACTGAACCTCGATTTACTCTATTTTGCTTCATCAGTAAGTCGTGGTCCATACCGGGTTGGTCGGTTTGACTCAAAGTGCAAGCACCGATCACTCCAAACACTTTATGTCGGTCAACAAACTCATTGTGTGACGTCGTTATTAACCAGTTATGGACATCTCATGAATTACCGCTTACTGTTTTCTTATGTTGATGAAGTGG
>DBUY01000061.1:2947-22456 GCA_002308435.1 Proteobacteria bacterium UBA1278
TCGTGTTAAACCCTCAAGTGGTGCCTCTACCACACAGGTAGTGAGCCAGGCGCCGCTGTCATGGCTGTTTATGCTGAATGCCGATGACGTAAAACTCACGAATACGAATAAATAGCTACCATTGTGGTCCATGCTAAACTTCATAATCTTTTTTGTCTTTTTATCCTTTCATCAATGTGCTAATGGACCAACGAATTGAGTTTCACAGAATATACAAGTAAACTGCATGGTATAGTTAATCAAAAATGACCTCATGCAGAAAATACTGATCATCAAGCTGGGGGCTCTTGGCGATCTTGTACAAGCAGAAGGTGCTATCCGTGACATCTGTGCGCACCACGCCAACAGCGAGATCACGCTGTTAACGGCGCCTGGCTACGCGAAATTATTTGCGCAATATCCAGAAATTCATCGCGTTGAGATCGATACTCGTCAACCACGGTGGCACCTGTGGTATTTATTTTGTCTTATTCTAAAGCTCCGTCGTTATGGCTATGATCGGGTTTATGACCTGCAAAACAGTGGCCGTACCGTATTCTACTACCATCGTCTCAAGCCGATTAACTGGTTTGGCCGGGCTACCATGCACTATTGCGTCTCTTTTCAGGGACTATTGACCAAGGCGGGTGTTGAGATTCAGTACACCAACCAGCCTCAGTGGCACTGGCTGAAAGCGCCAGTTGAGCATATCCTCGACCAATGCGAGATTGCCGCGCCATTTATTTTGCTGCTTCCTGGCACTTCTCACGCACATCCACAGAAACGTTGGCCGTATTATGCTGAGCTTGCTCAGAGACTACGCGATAATGGCCACGTCGTTGCCTGGGCGCCTGGACCGGACGAGCATGATTTAATTGATCATTTTCCTGCGACGTGTCTTTTGGACAATGGCCAAGTACTCAGCATAGCGCAAATTGCTAGTCTGGCACCGTACACACAACTCGTGATTGGTAACGACTCAGGTCCTACACATCTACTATCCTATTGTCGTACTAACGGCGTCGCCCTGTTTAATAATCCCCGCTACCGTGACAGCACGAGAATTGGCGAGCGTTATCAAACGCTCTGTGAGCAGAATCTTGCAAACCTCTCGGTGGACTCTGTCATGCAGCAGATTACAGTTGCGCTACAACAAACGCCAGCATAATAGGTGTTATTTTAAGTCACCATTCAACGCTTTGTGATCAGGCACTGTGTGAAATTCGAGAATTTTGTGTTGTACATTTTTACTGAATTTCAGCTAGCACACTGCACTGACTGAATCAGGGTTGTTTACTGTGATCGAAAATTTTCTTCAGCCATCAGCTGAATGACCGTTAAATTTGCCGCTCAAGCGTACTTATCGTAACTTTTTTCTTCAATGATCTGTGAACCTTGTAGCTGATTAATCTGCCGCTTGATTTCACAACGCTTATCATTGGTAAAATACACTGCACGCGCTAGTTCAATAAACTTCTCATCGAATTGCTTCTTTGCTTCGCAGCGACGAATTGCATCTTCGATATCCCACAGCTTTTCATTAGTTTGTCTCAGCGTTTGCTCGAGTAAGTCACTTTCCATTGTCTGAACGAGTTGTGCCTTCACTTTGTTCAGTAATTTTAGCTCATGCTCTATATTCTTCAGTTTTTCTGGTGCGTTGATACGTGCTTGTTTGATTTCAAGAATGGTGATTTTGTCGATCAACTCACCAACGCCCACCTCTATGTTAATGACTGCCATTGATTTTCCTCATTGTTGTCTTCCTAATTACGGCTTCACTGTCTTTCAGTTTAGCCAATATATAAATCCGTTACGGTTTTCTCAGCAACCTCTGCGGCCAAACCAACCGTCTCTACTAGCGTTGGATGTGGATGAACGGTCAGCGCAACATCTGCCACACAACAGCCCATCTCGATGGCCAATGCCAACTCACCAATCAAATCCCCGGCATGACTGCCAACTATTCCGGCGCCAAGCACGCGTTCGGTTTTGGGGTCAAATAGTATCTTAGTTAGCCCATCACTCTGTCCAAGGCACAGTGAACGGCCGTTAGCACTCCAAGGGAAGCTGCCTTTCTCGTAGGCAATATCCTTTGCTTTCGCTTCAGTCTCAGTCAATCCAACCCAGGCAACCTCTGGGTGTGTATATGCAACTGATGGGATCACCGTTGCATCAAATACAACACGATGCCCAGCCATCATCTCTGCGACAACACGGCCTTGGGCTGTTGCCTTATGCGCCAGCATGTAACCACCGACAATATCTCCAATTGCCCGAATATTTGGATTTGAGGTTAGTAAAGTTTTTGGGTCGGCTGTGATAAATCCATGTGCATCGGTGGCGATCTGGGCGGCTGCAACGTCCAACTGATCGGCATTTGATTGGCGCCCGACTGCTTGTAGTATCAAGTCAAAATCGTGCACAGACTCCTGGCCATCCGCTCCTTCAATACTTACTTTTAAGGAATCAGTTTGCGCGATGACTTTTTTTACAGTCGTTTTCGTCATGATTGTGATGCCGTCTGCTTCCAACTTCTTCTGGCATGGTGTGACTAAGTCCATATCAGCGCCTGGCATAATTTGTGGCAACATCTCACAAATCGTGACCTGCATGCCTAATGCTTGATAAACGGTTGCCATTTCACATCCTATGATCCCACCGCCTATAATCAGCAACTTACCACTGGTTTTAGGCAGCATCAGGGCACCAGTTGAATCGATAATCCGAGGGTCATCAGGTAAGAACCCGAGCTTGATAGGACGGGAGCCTGTCGCAATGATACATTGCTTGAACTGCTGGCGGGTTGTTTTTCCCGCGCTATCTATCAGCTCAACAGCATCGGGGCCGACAAATCGTGCAACGGCATGCTTGACATTGACGCGACGCTTTTTTGCAAGGTAACTTAATCCGCCGGTTAGTTGTTGAACCAGTTTTCTTTTGAAATCAAGGAGCTTTTTCTTGTTAACAGTTGGTGTTGGACATTCAAGACCAAAGTGCCCGTAGTCCTTGTGTCCATTGATTAGCTCAGCCACGTGCAAAAGTGCTTTTGAGGGGATACATCCAACATTCAAACAGACGCCACCCAGCGTTTCGTAGCGCTCAACCAGTGTCACTTTCATGCCTAGGTCTGCTGCACGAAATGCAGCGGCGTAGCCGCCGGGTCCAGCACCAAGAACGAGACACTCGCTATCCATTAACACTCCAGTTTGTTGAGGTTGCTTGTCATTATGCACAATCTCTTCTTGGTTTTCTACCCAGTTTGGAGAGAAAAATTCCCAAAAAAACCTGACACATTCTGATAATTAGTCTATGATATTAGTAGTATTCAAACTAGGAATTAACATGGCTCAATCTAAACCAACTGCCGCAGTTGAAGCAATTACAAAAGACTTCACTGAAACCTCCAAGAAAAAGGAAGGCTTTGGCAAGAAAGTAAAACTCGATTTTGGCGCTGATGGCGTCATCATGATTGATGGTACTGGTAAAGAGATCGCAATTAGCAACGAAAACCATGATGCGGATATGACAGTTGTGCTTACAGTTGATACATTCACGCAAATGGGTGAAGGTAAATTGGCTGGTGACGAAGCAGTCAACCAAGGCTTATTGACAATTGATGGTGATCTTTCGCTTGCAAAAGTCCTTGAGGACACACTCAGCGGTAAGTAAACCATAGATCCAATATCATGAGTGAAAGTTTACAAAAAGCGACTGAAAAAATATCACGTCGCGTTGCCAACAAACCACCATTTGGTCACACGGTAAAAATCGTATTGACTGACGCTGGTGTTATTTATATGGATGGGTCAGCGGAGCAGAACGTTGTGACAAATGATGACCGTGATGCTGATCTTACGATGGAATCGACCGTTCATGTGATGCAAGAGATCGATAATGGCGACTTGGATGCATTCAGCGCATACATGCAGGGAAAGCTCTCTATTGAAGGGGATCAGAGTATCGCAATCGCCTTCGGCTCGTTACTTGACGAGTGATTATTCGTTTACGTATTGGCAGTCACCCACCGGTGCGTTATAGTCTGTATCCAAATCACGGACTAATCCGCATTCTACTATCGTAGCCATCCTACAAACACTTCCATAGTTCTTCTGATTAATCTCTGACAAGCTCGGCGTTATAAACTATAATTATAGTATAATTATAATGGTTTATAGCATGCCTAACCCTTCCATAACTGATTCTGAGCAACAGCATCTAGCGACTTTAGCGCAGCATTATGCTCAGTCACCCGGTGCATCAACACGCGAAGCGCTTCAAACTTATATTGTTGCATTGTGTTACCGGCACCGCCACTCTGAAGGTAGCCACTCCGGAGGAAAATCCGGAAGCCTCGCTTTAAATATTAATCCAGACCCAAAGAAGAATGCGATAGCGCATGCACAGCATGAATTATTTAATCACCTCATCAACTTGGTCAATCATACGCTGAAAGAATCATCGCCTCGATCACTGATGTCACTATCGAGCCCACAATTCACATGGCAAGGTACCACGACGTATCAAATCAAAAAAGACTCCAGTCAGGTCATTCAAAAAGGATTCTTCGCACCCCGAGTCATTCAGCGGGAAGAATTAAATGACAATACGGCAGAACTGTTAGTTGATTGTATTTCTGAAACCCTAAACGATGACCAATCCCCCATTGTTTCTGCTATGCACCCGACTTCGATTTGTTTTGATGATACCGATGGACAGTCAATTATAGCCTCCCAGTATCTACCCGATACAATTAACACACTCAGCGGATTTATTGGCTCTTCGATTGCTGCGCTGAAAACGGTCGATGATCATCTCATTCGCGAACACAAATTAGATATTGACCTAGAGGGGTTGCGGAAGAAATACGCTTCGTTTGAGCTTGATGCCGAAGATGAAATTGCAATAGTGGATAAAATTCCCGAGCGCATCGGTGTTCTCTCTGATACTGCTGGGATCAAGCGCGAAAATATGATTGAGCGCAATGATCTGAATACACTGGCTTCAATTTATGCATTGTCGCATCAGAATGATCCATCTGGGCAGCGCCTGTCTTTACATCAACCCATTCTTGAGGGGCTACTTGATGAGCTCTCCTTCTCTCATTTGATTGCTGATCATGATGTAAACCCTGGGAATTTCATCATTCGGCATCACGACCATGAATTACAAGTGTGTCGTATTGATTTCGGGATGGCCAATTACCACTTCACACGTGGCCGAATCTTTGGTTTTTCTCGACGCCCTTTTGAAAATCTATTTTTTGATATTCCCAAAGAGAGCTTCCAAGATTTTATTTGTCGTAAAAAAATTGGCTTTGGCATACACACTTTTCTCAACCCCTTTCTCGTTGCGAGTAAAACTTTCAAACACCTTCAAGGTATAAAAGCATTGTTTCAAAAACCCTCCATGGATGAGATGGTGTTGACTCAAGATATATGCCACCGCAATATTGAGATGCACGATTACCTGGCTTCTCCAACAACGCATAGACAGTTAATTAATCGATTTATGAGTAAGATTGACAACCTGCCAACCCAAAATAAACTGGACATCCTCAGGGACCTCAAATTAATGGAACTGCAGAGTATTCGCACGGCTTATCTGAACTTCCAACCGGGCTTTCGTTTAAGCTCTACTCTAAAGTTATTGGGTATGGTTTCCACAACCCCACTGTTTATGATATCGCGTTTTCTAGTTTCCCCATTTTCACTTGCGTTTCGCTTTCGAAACCCCGTCCCATTGACGACATGGACATTTATTCAAGAACAAGCACTGAATGAAACCATGCGAGTTGCAGAGTCTGACCCACACTTAGCTGACCGTGAAATTAGCGGTTGTGTTGAACGCCTACTCACGAATATTGCACTGGATAACAAGCCGCAGCTGTCTCCAGATGCATTGACACAAGTTACACGTGAGCATATTGCAGCCAATCGACTCGTCATGTCATCAGGAGCGGGAAAATTCATTCGTAAGCCAACCCGTAAGGCACCCCACGGTAAACAAATACAAGATCCTTCTCGACAGACGCGCCATTGAATAGCGGGTGAACGGCTTGACTAGGACTTATTCAGGTCGCAATCCGTCAGCGCTTGTAAGGCAGTAGTGTAATCATTGAGGAAGCGCATGGCTTCAGCGCCATCAATTAAGCGATGGTCATAACTCAGTGATAATGGCAACATGAGACGTGGCTGGAAATTTTTTCCGTCCCAGACAGGCTGAGTAGCTGCACGACTCACACCCAGAATTGCACTTTGTGGCTGATTGACGATTGGTGTAAAATAGGTGCCTCCGAGTCCGCCGAGGCTGGATACAGTAAAGCTTGCTCCGACCATGTCTCTTGGGGTTAGCTGACTCGCTCTGGCTTTTTGACTCAGCTCGCCCAATTGCTGTGCAATCTCTATTACGCTGAGCTGGTCAACATTCTGTATCACCGGTACGACGAGCCCTCCGGGCGTGTCTACGGCAAATCCGACGTGATAGTACCGTTTTTCCCATCGGGTTTTTTCACTGGCTTGATAACTGGCATTGACATTGGGATGCTGTATGAGTGCAGGCACTAACGCTTTGATATTAAATGCTAACATGGTCAAGCGTATGGACTGTGCCTTGAGTGCGTCTTTGTGGCTACACCGAAAAGCCTCAAGCGCGGTGATGTCAACTTGATCAAATTGTGTGACGTGTACAACATTTGCCCAAGACTGAGCCATGGCTTTGGCTGTTGCATTTTTTATTTTTCCCAGCTTTTTTTGCTCACAGGGGCCAAACTTTGTTGGATCCTGCCAGCTAGGACTTAATGGTGCATCGGCTGAACGCGCGATAGATGTTGCTGGCACGAGTCCTTGTCGTGCTTGAATCACGGCAACTAGGTCGTCTTGTGTTACTCGTCCCCCTGATCCACTCGCCGGAACGACGGCCAAGTCGATCCCAAGTTGTCTCGCCAGGCGTCGCACAGTGGGCGATGCATAGCCTGTTGACGCACCTGGCTCAGCAGGAGACACGACTTTGACTGCCTGTTGGGTTGGCGCGACTGTCTTTGTTGCTGTGGGGGCTGGTGTTATCTTAGTCTGTGGCGCTACTGCTGCCGCTTCAGCGTCTGATGTCTCAGGTGGTACCTCAGGTTTCGGCGCGCTATTATTAGCTTCGACCGAGATACATGCGTCTCCCTCTCGGACTTTATCGCCGACCTGAAGTAGAATGGCAGTTACCTTACCATCCCGATCGCTGGGCACATCCATACTTGCTTTTTCTGATTCCAAACTCATCAGTGGCTGGTCGGTCGTCACGCTGTCGCCTACTTTAATGAGCACCTCAAGTACGACCACCTCATCCACACCACCGAGATCAGGAATTTTTACTATTTCATTCGCCATTTTACTCTCACTTATACGCGTGTCGGGTCTCTTTCGACAACTGGACTAGACACTTTTTCTCGTAACTGCTGTAATAATTTTTCGCCAGGATACCCGGTTTTAACCAAATGTGCGATTGTGCGCAACACGATTGAGTCAGCATCTACACCAAAGAAACGACGTAAATTTTTGCGACAATCACTTCGACCGAACCCATCTGTTCCGAGTACGTCGTATGGATTGGTAATATGGGATCGTATTTGATCTGGATAGGCACGAACATAGTCAGTTGCAGCAAGCACAGGAACATCCGGTAGCAATTGTTTATGCAAGTGACTGACTTCGGATTCTCCAGTGAGGACTTCTCGCCGCTGCTGTACCGAGGCCTCGCGCGCCAATTCGGTAAAGCTGGTCACGCTGTATACGCGCACACGAATGCCGTAGTCGCGTAGTTGTTGTGCGGCAGCCATAACCTCTCGTAAAATTGTGCCACTACCAAGTAGCTGAATGTCAGGTGTCGTATCTTGGTCTGGTAAAACATACATTCCTTTGATGATGTCACCCTCTACAGCCGCTGGCATCGCCGGGTGTACGTAGTTTTCGTTCATCAGAGTGATGTAGTAAAATACGTCCTTTTGTTCAACGCCCATGTGCTGTGCACCGTGTGCCATGATTGTGGCAACCTCGTAATGAAAACAGGGGTCATAGCTGATGCAATTTGGAATATGTGAAGCGATCATCAGACTTTGCCCATCGTTGTGCTGTAGGCCTTCACCACCAAGTGTGGTTCGACCAGCGGTGGCACCGAATAGAAAACCGCGAGCCCGAATATCTCCAGCAAGCCATAGGAGATCACCCACTCTTTGAAAACCAAACATTGAATAAAAGATATACATCGGTAGCATAGGGCGCTGTGATGCAGCATAGGAGGTTGCTGCGGCCAGCCAAGCAGATAATGCCCCTGCTTCGGTCAGCCCCTCTTGTAATAATTGCCCATCAGCACGTTCGTCATAACACATGATGCTTTGACTGTCTTCGGGGCGATATTGTTGACCGGCACTCGCGTAGATGCCAATTTTCTTAAACAACCCCTCCATACCAAATGTCCGCGCTTCGTCTGCAACAATCGGCACGATATATGGCTTCAATGGCTCATGACGCAGCATTTGATTGAGCATGCGCACAAATGCCATGGTCGTCGATGATTTTTTCTCGCCAGTTGCATCACGCATAGTCGACCAGATCTCATGTGGCAATGCGGGCAATGCCTCCTGTGCTGGTTGCCGTTTTGGCAGATATCCGCCGAGTGCTTGCCGGCGTTTCAGCAGGTACTGCACAACGGGTGCATCAATACCAGGGTGATAAAACTCAGGTGTTTCAATGTCTGCTTTGGTCATCGGCACTTTGCAATAGTCGGCATATGCCACTAAATCGTCTGTTCCCATTTTCTTTTTGTTGTGCGCAACATTTCGAGCATGTGTCTTCTGTCCAAGCTGAAAACCCTTGATTGTGTGCGCGAGTATGACAGTCGGCTTACCTGTTTTTTCAACGGCATGTTTGTAAGCCGTGTGTACTTTGATTGGATCGTGTCCACCAGGCAGTAGTTGACTGATTTCGTGTGGCGTTAACTGTTCACATATAGCACGAATAGCTGGTGATTTTTGACTGAGATAATCCAAAAGAGCTTGCGGCCCTTGCGCGTATAATGCCTGATATTGCCCATCGACAAGTTTTGCAAGCTCAGTTTGCAATAGCCCCTCCTGATCGAGCTGCCACAGCTTATCCCATCCGCTACTCCACAATACTTTGATGACTCGCCATCCAACTGCTAAAAACTGTGCCTCGAGCTCTGTGATTATCTGCCCGTTTCCTCGCACTGGGCCATCTAATCGTTGTAAATTACAGTTCACAACAAATATACAGTTATCCAGTTTTTCTCGACTGGCTAAACTCAATGCAGCAGTGGACTCAGGTTCGTCCATTTCTCCATCACCGCAGAAAGCCCATATGCGTCGTTCTGTAGTTGCAAGACCACGACCAATCAAATAACGCTGCCAATAGGCTTGATAAACGGCTTGAATTGGACCAAGACCCATCGAAACGGTTGGGAATTGCCAGTAGTCAGGCATCAGCCAGGGATGTGGATAGGAGCTTAATCCCTTTGCATTCATGGACTCTTGACGAAAATGTGCAAGATTGTGCTCATCGAATCGGCCTTCTAAAAATGACCGTGCATAGATACCTGGGGAGGCATGTCCTTGGAAGAACACAAGATCACCCGCTTGCTCATCATCTCCTCGGAAGAAATAATCAAAACCGATGCGATAAAGTGTTGAGCTCGATGCATAAGTAGATAGATGACCGCCCAACTCACTGTGTTGTTGATTGGCTCGAACGACCATCACCATGGCGTTCCAAAGAATAAACTTTTCTGCCTGTTCACCGACCATCAAATCTGCTGGGACTTGTGTGTCGTACGATTGATCGTAAGTATTAAGGTGACTGGAGGCAGAATCCAATGATAATTGCCCCTGCAGACGAACATGGTTGACGACTTGCTGGATGACTTGTGTTGCGCCAGGCAAACCATGACGACCGATAATGTCGTCTATCGACGCTTGCCATTCTTCTAATTCTGCTGAGTCGATTGCACTAGCTTGGTCGTACATTCAGTTTATGGACATATTGTAGATTCATTAGAATGTAGAGAAAATTGTCCAGATTTGCAAGCCATTTCTGCACAGTTAGTTGAGAATCTGCCGGTTATTTGACACCTGCGCATCGCTGACATCCTGCCTAAACGCATTGGTAGCGAACGGCCCCATCGGGTGATGCAGTCGCTGCAAAATCTAGTCATCCACAGGCTTCTGAATCATCGCCGGTGTTTTGAATCGCTGTGTCACCCAATAGGATGAAATCACAAAACTGAGGATTGTTGTTGCTTGAATAATGCCTGATGCTTCCGGCGATATTAGTCGTGATTGACCTGCCACATGCGCGACTAGTATCGAAAATTCGCTGGCCTGCCCAAGACGCACACCTACTTCCCATCCAATATCTGCCTCATCAGCAGAGTGCGATAGCGACCACCAGTATAGCGAGGGCTTAGCGATTATAATTGCGATCGTCAGTACAACCACAGGTACCATGATATTCGGCAAGGCCCAGATATTCAGATTTGCACCGATAGCAAAAAAGAAAAGCACCAGAAAAAAGTCACGCAGCGGACTAAAACACTCAGATAGGTAGCTTGAGACGCTCCCTGTGGCGATGGCAACCCCGGCGATGAATGCGCCAATGTCGTGACTGAGCCCAATCCATGTGGCCACCTGAGCCACGAGCAGACACCAGCCAACACTGGTGATAAACAGGTATTCGCGAACTGATTCGAACATATTAAATAATTTAGATAAGAAAAATCGCTCAATAAAAAATGCATAGAGTGCGAGTAATGGTACTGATAAAAACACCTTGACTAAATGTGCGGTTGAGAGTGACTCACGCCCTGAGGTCTGCAGCACGATGAGTGTAAGGATTGCGATTAAATCCTGAATCAGCAGGATGCTGATAATCACTTCCCCGATATGTTGCCCGTGCAAGAGGCTATTTGGTAGCAGCTTCAATCCGAGTAGCGTACTTGAAAACATCATCGCAGCACCGACTAGAGCGCAATCCATTAGTGAAAAACCCGTCGCATAAGCCACCCCAAAGCCAATTGCAGCGAATGCAGTCGAGGTTGACAATGTGACAAAGACAGCGCGCTGAAGCATGGATGCAAGATTCTTGGGATCTAAGTGCAGCCCCGCTAGGAATAACAGGAAAATCATCCCGACGTGACCGATGTCTTGAATCAAGTTAGCATCGCTGACTAACTTGAATCCAAATGGCCCCATCATGACCCCAAGCAGAATGTATGCAATCACCAGGGATTGGCGTGAGAACAGTGCAAAAGTCGCAACTATAGCGGCACCCGCATAGATGAGTGATAGTGATGTTAATAAATCGTGCCCAACCATTCCCTACTCGCTGATGTAATAATCAGTAGTTAGTGCTGGTCGATAAGCCGGGTTCTGTCGAGGACAGTTATTTATCTGGGACTGATGTCGCCATCAGCCTCAAGCGATCTACCCAGGTCAAATGCGAGTCACATATGCGACCTTTACTTGATCTTGCTCCGAGTGGGGTTTGCCTAGCCAGCCTTGTTACCAAGACTGCGGTGCGCTCTTACCGCACCTTTTCACCCTTACCCTTGCGGGCGGTTTGTTTCTGTAGCACTTTCCGTAAGTTTGCACCTCCCAGGTGTTACCTGGCACTCTACTCTATGGAGCCCGGACTTTCCTCTGGCATACACCAGCAACTGCCTGACCAACACTATCTATAGTGTAACAAATTTTGCTGTATAATCCAATGACCTAATCGGGTTAATACACAGAAAATTGTGCACGAAATGTGGCGATTTTATTACCTCCTCAGCTGTCGATTATGCGATTGAATAACCACGCTATCCACACTAAATACATCATTATCTTGAATTATTTTCTGAAAATTGTTAACATCATCCGATGAGAATTCCAACAGATCAAGATAATAACGGTGCGCACCGACGTCGCTCTCGTGCAAATAGTTTTTACCAAGCACCAAGTGATGACAGTAGACGAACACAGACCTCAACACCCGCTGAGCAACCTGCTGATACGACTCATTTTTGGCACTCGTTTAGCTCACAATTCAAGCAGGCCGTTGATGCGACTTATGCCGTTGTGAGCAAAGCCACTGATGAGCTTGGTAAAGCTGCCAAAGACGCAGGGCGCGCCACCGTGAGTGCGACCCGCCTGGCGACGAACCTGACCAAGGATCACCCGCTCTCGGAATTCCAACGATTTTTTTCTGAGCAAATGAGATCGCAACAGCATGAAACATCAGACATCTTGACATGTCATGAATCCGAGCTATTTGACAGAGACCTTGATGATCAAACGCCTGATTTGTGGAATACCCCATCCCGAGCGCAGGCTCTTGAACAACCTTGTAACTGGACATACCCTGCAGTATCTCATGAATTCAAAAACACAGCCGATTGTGAAGAAAAAAGCGCCCACGTCGATGGGGATGAGAAAACTGTAAACTCAATTCAAACCGAGGGGACTGATTCCTCTGCGCACACTGATGGTCTGGATTTAAGTGGACATTCAAATACACTTCCGGATCTTGTACCTATAAACCAGTCTGCCAAAGCGTTTTCACCGACCACTCAGATAAACACCTCTGTGTACAATGAATCTGAAATTTTCACTGATTACGACATCATTGACCAAACCCAAGCACACCCCAATACGTGCCCCACTATTGCCCAAACATGTTTATTAAAGGATCCAGCCGCGATCCGACAATCTTCCTCCGTTGATTCGTTGTATACACAGATGCCGGGCGAGATTGGTGAAGATGATGATAACCAGATTTCGAAAAACAATGGCGGCCATAAAAACGGGATCTGTCCGGTGGCACAACCGGTGTCCGCATTGGATGAACATATTTATCAATTCTTGCCCCAGGCTACTCAAAGCCACCCTGTAACTCAGTGTCGAGCTGCCAGTGAAATTGTTCATGATATTGGCTATTGCGCGCCAGCAGCACTTGGACTGCTTTTAATTGAATTGTTCAATAAGGACGCGCTATCGGGTGATTTACATAGCGCCCCGACAAAGCTCCTACTGCGTTTATTCAAATCGCATTATGCGCTTGAATTTTCAACCGCTAACGATTTACTTCAGTATTTGCATGGTCGGGATGTCCACACATTACAGTGGATAATGGCCCCGGTCTTGCGCTTACTTCTGCTTTGTATTTTACATACCAAGTCAGCGAAAACCAGCGATATATTTTTTGAGTCTAATCATGAGGATACGACCAAAACATCGATTGAAAAAAATCCTTTTCTCGATATTAAAGCCATCCATAGTATTTTCGATATCAGCGATGAGGACATTCATACTTGCAACCAACTACTCTGCGAGGCGAATACGTCGTCAAAATCTACCCAGTCAGATTCCATCGCCGGCTACGACCAACCCTTTTCAACTGATGACCTATTTCTCGTCTGCCGCAGTTTATTTATTGCACTCAAGCTGCATTGTGCCGTTGTCACGTCAGAGACTCCCGCATGCGTGAGCCTTAAAAATATGCTTCACTCGCAAGTTGAGAGCCGTGAATCTCAACAAGCACAACTTTATTCTGGTGACTTTGGCAGCGTGAACGCCGCAATTCACTACCAAGCTTATATATTCGACGACAATTCTGGAATCATGGGACACTTTGACTGCATACAAGGCGACGAAATTCTTAACCAAGCGTGCTGGATGGGCCAGCATCGCCAGCAACCAAGCGCCCATGAGCTACATGCTGAAGCCCGACTTGCGCACAGTAATGGGCCCGAATTTGTCAAACGGTTATCCTCATTAGAAAAAACCGCTACTGAACCAGAAAAGACCGGAAAATCCAACTATTACAATCATTTCTTTGATGATCTTGAGTTAAACTTGAATCAACAAAACCAAAATCACACGTCGCTCGAGACGCAGGAAAACAGGACCCATTGTGGTGTCGATACTCCGACTGAGATCCCTTTGAGCGGGGCTGGCAATAGTCACATCGGTGTTCTTCTAGATGTGCTGGATACGACACATCATGGCGACCATACTGACGCGAGAAAGGAAGCGCATTCTACCGAATGTCAATTAGGCACTGACGCATCTGCGTTTAACAAAGTGACCCGTAACAACTCATTTTGATTGCCTCCTGTGTATGATATTCATCAGCCTTGTGCGCTTGCAGGCGTTCATGGAGTGCACGCCTGTAAATGTGGTCAGCAGGCATCTGTCTTTAACAAGGCAACCCGCAACGACTCATCCTGATTACCCACTACGCACTTTATTCATCCGTCTTAAGTGCCTGTAGGCGCTGATAGAGTGCATTCTTACGCACGGTGGTAATCGGTCCGATCGCCTTGATAATCGTTTGTGCTGATAAACCTTCGTCACTGAGGGCCTGCAGGCACTGATTTAAATCGACGGTCTCTGTAACCGCACTCATTGCTTCTTGGCCAGACAACACCACAACAAATTCTCCCTGAATCGGTCCCTCTCCAAGCGCTTGCAGAACTGTGTCTACCGTGCCGTGCCAATAACACTCGAATTGCTTGGTGAGCTCTTTCACCACAAAAATTTGTCGGTTTCGCCCAAATACTTGTTCACAGTCCACTAGGCAATTGAGTAATCGACGTGGACTTTCGAAAAAAACTAATGCCTCAGAACCTGCAGCTACTTTCTCAAGTAAACGCAACCGCTCCCCCTGTTTTCTTGGCAAAAAGCCTAGGAACTGAAATGGCATGACTGAGAATGGACAAATCGACAATGCTGCCGTTACCGCGCATGGTCCTGGAATGGGCAGCACCGCAAACCCACGCGCGTGAGCTGCCTGGACGAGACGGTGCCCTGGATCACACATTAAGGGTGTGCCGGCATCACTGATGAGCGCCATGGAACCATCTCCGACTTTATCTAAATAATACTGAATGCGCTCAGGAGACTCATGGTCTGTCAACTTAAATAGCGCGCGCGGTTGCACATTGATATGACGCAGTAAGCGCATACTATGCTCTGAGTTTTCACACAATATACAATCCACCTGCTGCAAAACCTCAATAGCACGCCGACTGATATCGGCCAAATTCCCGATCGGTGTGGCCACAATGTATAGCTGCTGCGCAGTCTGATTAGATTTCATGTGAGACCTCCGTCATGTTCATAAGCCAAAGAGATTGCTGAGGCTCAATTTTGGTCATTTTACCATAATATTCATGGAATTGGAGTGCTATTTAACTGCTTCTTACCAGACTTGTTTGCGCAAAAACCAGCAATAATAGGTCCAGTTGTCTTTTAGCGCGTATTTATTGCCTGAGAAATTGCGAGAAACTTGTGTTGAGCCACTGCCGTATGGCATTGATAGCGATGCCCAGTATTTGACATTATCAATGGTATTCTTTATCTTATTCAGTATGTTCTAGGAGCCACATGATGCGGCATTTGACCCTGTTTTTATCTGCTGCCCTTGGCCTTTCGCTGTTGACAAGTTGTCAGAACAACCTTTCCTCTTCAGCTAGTGAGAACCCAAACTATCAAAAACTCAGCCTCGACACGGTTGAACGGCAAACGTTCGTCAGTGCTGAAGATCTAGACACCTTGTTCATGCAGACGCGATATGTCGATCAAGCCGACAAAAATCGGCTGTACCTAACAATTAGCCGGCGCCTGACCAAAGACTCACAATATGCGCTTGCGCAAATTCTGCTTGACAAGATTGATCAACTTTCGCCAGACGAGTATGCTGAAAAATATGCTTTATTAGCGCAACAAAACCTCAGTTTACGTCAGCACACTAAAGCCCACCAGGCACTGATGCGTCTACAACAAGGCACCACGGTTGATCCAGTTCGTTACCGACTCCTATTAAGCTGGTATCTGTACGAGCGGGGTAGTTACACGAGCTATCTGCTCAATAGCAGTGAGACTTACAGGCTCGCCGCTGGTCGACCTGAGTTACAGCGCGCAATTCTTGATACGACTTGGCGTAGTCTCCAATTGGCAAATAGCGCTCAAATCAATCAACTCAGCGCGCATCCCGACCCAACGATTCAAGGCTGGCTATCTCTACGCGCAATTATCGACCCACAGAATAATCCAAAAATGATCAGTGCACCGGCTGATACGATTGCACTGTTACGTGAATGGCGTGCAACGCATAGCGACCATCCTGCCAAAGCATTGATTAAAAATTCGATTGATCAAGACTCTTACAAAGCATCTCCAAAAAAAATCGGTCTGATGCTGCCAATTACTGGTAAAAATCAAAAAGCGGCGCAACTCATTCAGAAGGCGCTATTTGCGACCTACTTTCAAACCCGACCCACTAACCAAACACTGAGCATTTATGACACCAATCGAAAAAACGCTGCGACACTGTACAGCGAGGCCACTCAAAATGACCGTGTTGATACCGTGATCGGCCCACTCACCAAGCCCGATATTGAATCACTGGTCAATACACAATCGCTTACGGTGCCGACTCTTGTGCTCAATCGCACCCCGGCCACAAGCCAACAACTTACCCAGTATAGCTTGTCCGCTGCTCAGGAAACTGGCCAGCTCACTGGTGATATGATACTCAGTGGCTACCTACATCCGCTCGTGATTAGCGATGAAACAGCACAATCTCAGGCGCTGGCCCATGACTTCATGGCTGCCTTTGAACAACATGGTGGGATTGTGGCGCAGTCAGAACCACTTCGTGGGGACTTAAATCGAGCAATCGCAAAAGCACTTGGCACCAGCGCCAGTGCAGCGCGACACCGACAGATTCAGGCCAAAAGTATTGAGCCCACTCACACCATACACAACAAACGGCGAGACATCGATAGTATATTCTTTGCTGGCGATGCGAAGCAGGCAAGACAACTGATTCCTCTTTTGAAATATCATTACTCTGCTGAGTTACCGATATTCTCCACTTCGAGTATCTACAGCTCTGATAGCCGGCAAAAAAATAAAGATCTGTCCAGTGCGATTTTCTTTGACACCCCATTATCACACACCCAAAATGGCGGACCTGCCCTTGGTGCGCTCACGCAATCCCTGATGAAAAAAATGCACCAGAATGATCCCAACCACTATTTTGAGCACCATCGGTTTTATGGCCTTGGGGTCGATGCTTACTTAATCGCTCAGACAGGCTATTTGTGGGATATGTTGGATGGCTACGTTATTCAAGGTGCGAACGGGACGTTGACAAAAGATGCCAACGGTATTATTCATCGCGGGCTGTCCCGCATGGCATTCAAAGATGGCATTGTTGTCATTGACAAGCGCTACCACCCAGTCCGTGAACAGTGGCGCTCACTTGCACATTTATCACTCCTTTAGATATGTAACGCAATCGAAACGGCATTGCTGTGCTGGGTGAAATGGGCTAAACCGTATTCATGTGGCAAGATACCAATGCTATAATGGCTGTTGCTCACATCGTTCTGCCAATGCGAAAACGACTTCTTGGGCAAGCTGGGGAATGGCTTGCTGTATTCATTGTCTTCTTGTCAGGTTACCGGCTCTTAGCGGTAAATTTTCGAGCACGTGCCGGCGAAATTGACATCATTTGTCGACGGTGCGGCGTTATTGTTTTTATGGAGGTCAAAACGCGTTGGCAGAGTGATCTTTCAAGCTGTTATTCAGCGGTTGGCATGAAAAAAAGACAGCGTATTTTAACGACCAGTCAGTATTTTTTGAGCAAATACCCACAGTATCTAGAGTGTACTCAGCGCTTTGATATTCTGATTATACGGATAATGGACTTACGTATCCACTGGGTAAAGAATGCATTCTCATCACCGATTATTGGCTTGGACTAGTTGCCGATCAATATCTGCTTGGCCTGATCATTGCGTGGCTATAGATCGTACTATTACACAGTTTATTTGCTTGGCAGCAACGGACTTTTTTGTTAAGCTCAACCTATGAACCGCTATTTTCGTGCCTCGATATCTTTACTTGTTCTAATCTCATGTTCACTGCTCAGTGGCTGTGGATTTTCATCGGGTTTTATCGTTGGTGCATCAACGGCTGGTTATCTCGCTTATAAAAATCGCTGAGGAGCCCTTGAATGAGTCATTTATTTTTTCTATTTGCCGCCCTGTTTTTGACCATGAGTGGTTGTCGCATGGTCGACACACAGTCCGACCCCGCAATTTCGGCACATCTGCGGACTGTCAACCAAAATGCGGCTACACCACTAAATCAAAAGCCAGTCTCTCCCACGGCAAAATCCTATCGATATGATAATCAAAAACTCAGTCATGAGGTATTGGCCGCACTACTGAGCCAAGATGCACTCAAATCAGCACATATTCAAGTTGCTGGCTATCACGGTGATCTTCTCATTCTTGGTGAAGTCCCCAATGAATCTTCTGTCCAGCTGGCTCAGAATATTGCAAGCAGCTTCCAAGATGTGAAAAACCTTCAGACTGATTTGACCGTTGGCAAAAATCTCAATATTAGACAACGTGCATCTGACTCAGCTTCAAACACGCAAGTTAAGACTGAAATTGCAAATCTCGGCATCCCGCACTCGCATCTCCAGATCCTTACCAATAACAACAGAGTCTATATCATAGGGCCTGTATCAAACAGCGACCAGCTGGTGATTGAGCAGAACTTACTGGCGCTGACAAACGTTGATAATGTTTACTTCTATTATCAGTAATGGATAACGCACAACTTTCTGCATTTTTATTTAACTTGAGCATCTGGCTGCTGCCCGGATTATTTGCCATCACTGTACATGAAGCTGCACATGGCCTGTGCGCACTCTGGTATGGTGATAAGACCGCTTTCTTCCTAGACAGAACTTCCCTAAGTCCATTCAAGCACGTCGATCCGGTGGGAACGGTCATGGTGCCTCTGTTTTTGCTTTTTATACAATCTAATTTCATGTTTGGATGGGCGAAACCAGTACCCATTAACCCGCGTAACCTGAAAAACCCAACAAAAGATATGGCCGTGATTGCGCTTGCTGGCCCAGCTGCAAATCTTGTCATGGCGGCTCTCTGGATTTTAGTCGCAAAGATTGGCTTCGCGTTGCTCCCAACCTACCCGTCTCCACAGCTGACTTGGCTGATACAGTGTGCACGTGTTGGTATCTTTTTTAATCTCATATTGGCGGTTTTTAACCTGTTACCGATACCCCCTCTCGATGGCTCAAAAATACTCTGCGCATTTCTACCCTTTTCTCTTGCAGATCAACTCAACCAGCTTGAGCCCTACGGCCTGTTAATTGTCATGACTCTACTGATTACTGGGATACTACCGCTTCTGATCGGGCCGCCGCTACAATTTCTATTTCAATTCGTGCAATATATTCTGTAACAAAAACTGATGACTGACCCAATACAAAAGCAACTCGTTGAGCTCACGACGCAGCTGATTGATGAGCGATCGATTACACCTGATGCAGCTGATTGTTTTGACATACTACGGAAGAGCGGTCAGCAGGAATGCAGAGCACGAACTCGTATGTCGTCTTCTGCTTGAACAAAAGAGAAATGAACTAAGAATCTATGTTGTAAAGCCTCTAA
>DBUY01000041.1 GCA_002308435.1 Proteobacteria bacterium UBA1278
ATTGGCGGCATTATGTCGTTAACATCATTGGATTTCCTTGGTTTTGGAATGCCTATTGGGTCTGCGTCTCTGGGTGAAATGATGTCTCAAGCCAAAATGAACCTGCACGCTCCATGGATTGGTATAAGTATTTTTATCGTCATGTTTCTACTCCTGAGCAGTCTTGTTTTCATTGGAGAGGGGTTACGCGACGCATTTGATCCACATGGGGGTACATTATGAATGCACTCATCGAAATTGAGCAGCTATACCATCGTTTTCACAGTAATCCTGATTTTCAACTACAAATCGAGTCGCTATACGTCAATCCAGGGGAGAGTATTGCGATTGTCGGTGAAAGTGGCTCTGGAAAATCCTTAACTGCACACCTCATCATGCAAATTCAGTCGAAAAAGGGAGTGGATACGTCTGGTGAAATACGATTTGATGACAAAAATATACGCACACTCCCGGCGCGTGATATCGAGGCGCTTCGTAACGCCGAGATCAGCCTCATGTTACAAGAACCACTCGTCGCACTAAATCCCTTACAAACTATCGGGCATCAGATACGTGAAGCTATTCTCATTCACCAGAAAATTTCAATGAAAAAGGCTGAAGATCGTATGTATCAAATCTTATCGGAAGTGGAGCTATCCTGCGCTGACAGCGATTACTCACTGAAACGACCACATCAGCTCAGCGGTGGCCAACGTCAACGCGTGCTACTCGCCATGGCGATGGTCAATAACCCCAGTTGCTTGATCGCAGATGAGCCGACGACAGCCCTTGACGCACATTTACAAAGACAAGTATTAGATACGATCAAGCGACGGCAAAAAAAGTCAAACATGAGTCTCATATTGATTAGCCATGACTTAAACCTAGTGCATCAATACTGCGACCGTGTCTATGTGATGGAACAGGGCTGTGTTATCGAATCCGGAGCTACACAAAAGATATTTAAAAAACCCGAACATATCATTACCAAAAATCTGCTCAATGCAAGGAAACTAGACATAGAACTTACGCTACAACCGAGTGACTCGATTGTACTGAGTGCACGGTCACTATCAGTGGAGCATGCACTCACTGACTATTGGTTCAAAAAAAATTCATTTGAGACTGTGCTTGACCAGGTAAACATCTCAGTTCAAGGCAGCGAAAACGTGGGTGTAATAGGCCAAAGTGGTTCTGGTAAAACAACGCTGGCTAGGGCTATACTCCAGCTTGTCAACCATAAAGGGCATACATCTGTCGATAAAAAAGTGCTCGAAAAACTCGATAAACACCAACTTCGTAAGCAGCGTCAATATATTCAGATGGTGTTCCAGGATCCATATTCAAGCCTCAATCCACGACTCACCATCTCACAGTGTCTTCTTGAAGGCTTGACCATCTACCATCCCACAATTAGCACAGAGGCAAAAAGAAAACGGATTCTCAAAATGCTCTCTCTTGTGCAATTGCCGTCAAACAGCCTCCATCGATATCCGCACGAGTTTTCTGGTGGCCAAAGACAACGAATTGCCATCGCTCGCGCCTTGATTGTTAAACCAAAAGTACTCATCCTGGACGAGCCAACAACAGCACTTGATGCAACGATTCAAAAAGCAATTCTTGAGCTGCTTTTAGAAATTCAAAATCAAGAAAAGATCAGTTATTTGATGATCTCGCATAATAGCGATATCATTCGCGATTTCTGTCATCGGGTAGTTGTGCTCGATAATGGAAAAGTAGTCGAACAAGGAAAAACCGAGACAGTTTTCAGTACTCCACAGCATCAAGCCACACAAAAAATTATAAATCCGGTGTAAATATTTACGACAACACTAGCCTACATGAAATCAGTGAGGTACTATGTAAATGATTGAATTCTTAATTGCAACTTCATGCGCTCCAGTGCCAAGCAGTCATCATTGTTCATTACCCTATTAATTGTCAACTGCGTGTGCTTAATGACCACTCAAGCTGGCAATGACCGTCAATTCCAGAAACAGTATCAAAGAGAGCTATCCCTAGCGACACGAAAAGTCCATTTAACAGCAGGCTTCCCTAATACAGTGCCGCAGAAGAAGAAAGTGACAGCAACAATGAAAGATGCATTTAAACTTGCACTTAAGGGAAATCAAAATATCCGAGATAGCATGGCTGCGTACGACCAGGCTGTATTGAATTTTCAGGAAACAATGTTTCAATTCCAATTCAGTGCAGGCACATTGACATACACGCACACACGGGATATTGACGAAAATTCAGATGATCAAGACTTATCACTTTCGATTGGTCAGACTTATCCATTCGGTTTTCAATATTCGTTAAGTGATGACCTCTCAGATGACTCTGACAGTGACACAAGTCAAACCATTGACCTATCATTGTCACAATCCATAATTGGTCCCACACGAGCCGAAAATCGTAATACCATCATGAGCGCACGCCAGCAACTTGCTAGTGCGAAAAGTCTATTAAGAAATAACATCAGTAACGCGCTGTCTGATATCTCAGAACAATTTCGTGATATCATCTTCTCGCAAGAAGCGCTAAACAATATGCAACTATCGCTGCGCTCAGTCAACGCAAATATGCAGCGTGCAGAGCTATTGCTAGAGATGGGATTTATTGCACAAAGCGATCTCGATACAATTAAAATTCAAGAGATCAATACACAAATATCGATAGACCAACAAGAGTTTAATCTCAGAGAAACTCGAAATAAGCTTAAAATCAACCTTGGTTTGTCAACAAATGATGACCTCACCCTCCTAACTGATGATCAATTAGACAAAGAAAATCAAAAAGTGTTAGACCGTGTGTTGAAAAATCGAATACGCCACAAGAAGTCAATGATATGGGATACGCTCACCAAAAGTGCCTCACTGATTGACC
>DBUY01000001.1:0-1171 GCA_002308435.1 Proteobacteria bacterium UBA1278
TCAACCCATTCTAGAAAAGTTAATTTAGTATTGTTTATATTGAATTTTATTTCTTACGTACGCATTGACAGCACGAATTATGTTTTGCTAACCTGCGCTCCAGATACCCAATTAGAAAATAGTCACAAGGAGGTATCATGCTCAACGAAATTCTAGCAATGTCACTCGGTCAATTGGTCTTGGTCGGCCTAAAGTTGTCTCTAGCTTTTGTCATCGTCACAGGAATGTATTCTGTGATCGGTTTCCTGATTTTTTATGTGGTTTGGCACATCCTCCAAAAAATCAGGTAACCGCACATGGCAACTAGCGACCTCGCTTGCACGCGTGAGCATGGTGCTGCACAGCCCTACATGTGTGGCGTTGACTTTGTTGTCATCCACTGCGCACGTAGTGTGGTTAGGTCATAATTTGAGTATCTTTTTGTTTATTTAACGTGATATAATAGCGGTTTACTCAGCACAAGGATGCTTGCATGGCAGCACCGAAGAATATCTCGATTAATGGCTGTAAAACGCATAATTTGAAAAATGTCAGCGTGGATATTCCTTATCATCAGTTGACAGTGATCACGGGATTGTCCGGTTCGGGCAAGTCGTCGCTTGCTTTTGACACCTTGTTTGCTGAAGGTCAACGGCGCTATGTACAATCCTTGTCGACCTATGCTCGACAGTTTGTCTCCATCATGGACAAGCCAGATGTAGAGTCGATCAGTGGCTTGTCTCCTGCGATATCGATTGAGCAGAAGGCAGGTATGCACAACCCGCGCTCAACGGTCGGCACCATCACTGAAATCTATGATTACATGCGCTTATTGTATGCACGCATTGGTCAACCACACTGTCCGGAGCATGGTGAGGCCTTAGACGCTCAATCCATCAGTCAAATTGTTGATCAAATACTGGCACTTGAGCCAGGCACTAAAATTATGTTGATGGCGCCTAAACTCAAACAGAAAAAAGGCGAACACAAACAGCTTTTGCAGGACTTACGTCGCCAAGGGTTTGTTCGTATTCGCCTCAATGGTGAGGTTGTGGATCTTGATGCTCTTGATGCCCTGCCAGCCGCGAAAAAAAATGACTGTGATATCATTATCGATCGTTTGAAAGTTAAAGGCGAGCACAAACAACGGCTTGCCGAGTCAATAGAAAACGCTTGTGAGTTGGCAGACGGC
>DBUY01000001.1:1429-26251 GCA_002308435.1 Proteobacteria bacterium UBA1278
TCGGCTTGCGGAGTCAATAGAAACCGCTTGTGAGTTGGCAGACGGTAGTGTTGTCATCGGTTTTATGGATGGCGACCGCCCCGATCTCTTGTTTTCTAATCGCTTGGCCTGTAGTCAGTGTGGCTACAGCGTTGGTCGTTTATCTCCTCGTTCTTTTTCATTCAACAGCCCCGAGGGTGCTTGCCCAACGTGTGACGGCCTTGGGGTCAAATCTGGCTTTGATGTGGAGAAACTGATTCCCCTACCTGAGCTCTCCATTCAAAACGGTGCCATTCGCTGTTGGGACAAACCGGCTTCTTATTATTTTCAGTTATTGGTTGGCTTAAGTCGTCACTTGGACTTTTCGCTTGAAACACCTTGGAAAGACCTACCTGAAGACATTCAAAACACGATACTGCATGGTGCTGTTGGGGTGATCCCCTACACGAAGATGCGCCTCAAAGGCCGATTCAAAATCAAAAATCGCCGCTTTGAAGGGGTCATCAAAAGTATGCAAAAGCGCTACATGGAAACCGAAAGCGAAGTTGTGCGTACAGAAATGAGTCAATACTTGAGCGAGAAACCCTGCGAAGCATGTGGGGGTACTCGCTTAAATGAACAGGCACGACACTGCCTGGTCGGTGGAAAGTCATTACCACAGATTTCAGGATTATCGATAGAGAAACTGGCCGAATTCTTTGACCAACTGACGCTATCACATGAAAAAACCATGATTTCTGAGCCCATTATGCGAGAAATTCACTCGCGTGTGGACTTCTTGCTACATGTTGGTCTCAGTTACTTAAGTTTAGATCGAGCAGCGGAGACATTGTCGG
The DNA here is from genome assembly GCA_002308435.1 of Proteobacteria bacterium UBA1278. GTDB lineage: Bacteria > Pseudomonadota > Gammaproteobacteria > Comchoanobacterales > Comchoanobacteraceae > UBA7916. Next base: position 2,245 of record DBUY01000001.1, read on the forward strand.
GGGGTGAAGCGCAGCGCATTCGTCTTGCTAGCCAGATTGGCTCGGGCTTGACTGGTGTGATGTATATTCTTGATGAACCGTCGATTGGTCTTCATCAGCGCGATAACCAAAAGCTCATTAACACGCTGTGTACGCTCCGCGATTTGGGAAATAGCGTGATTGTTGTTGAGCATGATGAAGACACGATGCTACAAGCGGACCATTTGATTGATATTGGTCCCGGTGCTGGTATCCACGGCGGTGAGATAGTCGCGGCTGGTCCGCCGAGCACGATTTGTGAACACCCCGGATCGCTTACCGGACAATACCTTAGCGGTAAATGCAAGATTGCGCTCCCTGAACAACGAGTTGACTTTAATGTAGAAAAGCAGCTGACCATCACTGGCGCTGCAACCAATAATTTGCAGAATATTGATGTCAACATCCCGGTCGGCTTGCTCACTGTGGTGACTGGCGTGTCTGGATCTGGAAAATCAAGCTTAATTAATGACACGATATATCCGGCATTACATAACCGCTTAGACCGCTATGATACCCGTCAAAATGAAGGGGCGTATACATCGATTACTGGTAGCCAATATTTTGATAATATCATTAAAATTGACCAAAGTCCGATTGGACGCACACCACGCTCCAACCCGGCCACCTATACTGGCATGTTCAGTATTATTCGTGACTTATTTAGCCAAGTACCTGAAGCACGTAGCCGGGGATATACTCCCGGTCGATTTAGTTTTAACGTTCGTGGTGGACGCTGTGAGTCCTGCCAAGGCGACGGATTGAAACGGGTTGAAATGCACTTTCTTGCTGACGTCTACGTGACTTGTGATGGCTGTCAGGGTAAACGCTACAACCGTGAGACACTTGATATTCGCTATAAAGGACTTACCATTCATGAAGTTTTGGATTTGAGTATTGAAAAAGCACTGGTGTTTTTTGATGCCATTCCCAGTGTGAAACGCAAACTGGCAACACTGGAATCGGTAGGCTTAGGCTATGTCAAACTGGGACAAAGTGCCACAACGCTCTCTGGTGGAGAAGCACAACGCATGAAACTATCCCGAGAGCTTTGCAAGCGTGACACTGGGCGAACGTTCTATATTCTGGATGAGCCGACCACCGGCCTACACTTCCATGATGTTAAGCATTTGCTCGAGGTCTTATTTACGCTTCGTGATCATGGAAATACCATTGTGGTCATCGAGCATAACTTGGACGTGATCAAAATGGCTGATTGGCTGATTGACATCGGTCCGGAAGGGGGCGATGGCGGCGGACAGCTAGTTGGTTGTGGAACGCCAGAGGCCATTAGTCGGATTAAATCCTCGCATACCGGCATGTTCTTAAAACCTGTTTTGAAAAAATCTAAAGCCAAGCGAACAGTTTCTAAGGCATAAACTGAAAGAATACTCATCTGAGTGCTTATCCACTTTAAGTCTGCAAAAAAACATAAACGGTACTATAAAATAAGTAAGTTTATATGGACAGTTTATGCCTTACGAAATCGATGAGAGTCGTTTTATTGAAATTCCAAATCAGCCACTGACAAAGGCGCCAGCTATTGACTTCACGGGCATCACGTATGCTGCCAACCCGGCTATCCTGAATGTTGCTATTGATCATTTATTTGACCATCTGAATAAATCGACTGATATTCATCGTGATAGTACGGATATCCTATATGTTCTCAATGAAATAGACCGTAATAACTTATTGCTGAGCATGACATCATTTAACCAGTTCCCACTTGCATTGGTGGTGATTTGCCGGGCTGCTGGGTTTAATCAAGCTGAGACCGCGGCTCTTCTAAAAGAGCTACCCTCGAGAAAAATCCGTAGAGACCAGAGCTTGCAAGATGTTTATACCGGCTATATGCCGTTGGTTGAAAAATTTGAGGAGATGTTAAAGACAGTTCCTGCAGATACGCGCGATAAACTGCACAGTATGATCAACGATTGTAACCCACAAGGTATGCGGCCAATCGATTTTGCTGCGCTTGGCAATAACCCATCTCTGTTTCGCTTATTGACTGTTGGCGGCGCGGTGGTTGATCAGACTGTCAGAGACATGCTCACTGAAAACGCTTATCCCAAAGATAGTAAGACACAACTCGCAATGCGCGAGTATGCAGGTATGTCAACAAATGACCGGCGTCGATTAAATCGTCTTGGAGATGCAGAGGATGACGTTAGAGCGCACTCAAAATCCAATGCTTCCGATCCATCCCTGGACATAACTGACCCTGAAATCAGATCAGATTCAGAACTAGATTCAGAACTAGATTCAGAACTAGATCCAGACTCTGATTTAGACACCCCAGACAAAACCCGAAAAAGTCAACCTTAAGCATCGTCTTAATTCTGGATAGCACTTCAGAGTATGGGCCAGTTTGGGTTTTGACTCACTGACGATCATTGCACCTCAATATATGCTCTTGACTATGGTGGTCATAGATGATGTATTTGTTACGATCGTTGTCTGAGAGCGTTTTTTCTGGTGGTGAGATTAGCGTATCCAGCACTATTTTTGTGAAGAATCTGTTAATGCATTCGTTGTTCCATTCTGCTAAACTAGCCGCGAATTCACTCATCCATTGACGCTATTATGCCCAGAGGTAAACAAGGCAAAGGAAAAAAAGGGAAAGGAAGCAAGCCGTCACATAACCCGCATTCCACACCGGTTGTGTCGCAACAAAAAGATGATGGCACTCTTATCACCGTCTCTAAAAACTCTGCTTTATCTCCAAAGAAAAATGCCTCTAGTGCACACCTCAACCCGCCATACGATGACTTTTGGTCAGATGCTTTGAGTGACCTACGTCATGACATGTGGCAAGATCCTTATCGACTTGACGTTGTCGGTAAAACGTTATGGCAGACGATTGCGTTATCCTATGGCACTGATGGCAATCCATTATCTGAAGCGATGGTTGCGCGGATTGAATCAGCTATTCAAAAATGTGGAAAGGACCACCCCAGTCTGATCAATGACACGAACGAACTCGGCTACAGCCCAGTGGGCGAAGCGATTTGTGCTGCTAATTTGCCAGGCACATTGCATTTGATGACCATGGACTGTGTGCTCGAGGAATCTGTGCCAGAGGGACGCTGGTTACACGAGGTTGTTCGATATCTTGCCCCAATTGATATGAATTTTGTGCAACAATTACTACCGCAGTATGTGCACATGAACAGCCCCGATGCAGCTGGAAAAACATTGCTGGGTATAGCGCTGCAGCACCATAAAAACGTATCGCTTGCCCTGAGCTTACTAGAATACGGTGCTGATCCAAATATCTGTTATCAACACCATGAGTTTGTGCTCGAGAACGCCATGCTTCTTTACGAAGAGGCCGCACTCAAAAAGCATGATATACAGAGCCATCGGCGTTCTCAACACATGCATCATGCCACCCTGCTAGTCTGTCAGTTATTGCAACGACTCAGTCCTGAACACATTAATTCCTGTTGTTTTTCTGATCAGAGAAATGCGCTGATGACGGCTGCAGTGTGGGGCGAAACCGGATTGGTCCAGCTGATTTTGAGGCAACACCCAGACTGCCATGCCGTCGATGATCACAATCAAACTGTGCTCCATCATATGGCATATGTCCCCAATACGATGTTCACCACCAGACATCAAGAAATTGTCTTATTACTCTCTGAATCAGGGCTGAATTTTCTGACGCAAAATACAGGTGGCAATACCGCAGCCATGCTGGCATGCCAGTTGGGCAATGGCTTGATTGCGGGCTGCCTAGCTGATGACCTGAGTGATCATATCTATATGAAAAATAATCGCGGTGAGTTTTTATTGTTCCTGGCGATTCAATGTGGCGATAATCGACTCTGTGAGAAAATATTACAATCTGATGCTTTCAAAGAAAACCCACCATTTTCGTTATTGGAGTCTACCTGCCCGGTTTCACCAGCACTCGTCAAAGCGATCACGGCTGCCAATGGCCGGGAAATCAGAACTGCTTCAGCAATCACATCCATTGCATTGTGTTTATTGTTGTGGAAGCGATTGGCCGCGCCAGGCACACTATTCATAATGCTCATGCGGCTGCGATTTTCTGAGGCACCAGTGCAAGAGGATCTGTATCAAATTGTGCTCAATGTTGGCTCAGTGGAGGCACTTTCGATGTTAGCCTCTTACGGTGTCGAAATGCATGAAAAACACCAGGGGCACCTCGCACGTATCACACGCGCGCTGGCGCAACCGTTGCAATTGATTCCCGAATACTTCGAAATAATCAATAAGGTGAATCAATCTTTGTCTGTTGAGAAGGATGCTTCTGCACTCGTCAAAAACCAAGGGCTCTCTCTAGACTATTTCCCAATGACATGGGTTAACAATCGGCCTGACTTATTTGCTGACTATTTTTTATTACTGTGTCTTGAATCACCCCACTTCATCTCTAAATGTGCTCGATTATCAGAGTGTGTCACCCTGAGTAAGGTCAGTCTGTTTAGTCCATTGGATGATCAAAAATCACAATTTTCCGTGCTTTTTCGTAGTGCTATTCGCATGATGATTTCACAAATTGAATTAAAAAAAATCACAGAGCGTTGCCATGAAACTGACCGAGCGTTTTTCAAAGAACGGGGCATCCACGAGAATGCCCATGCGAAAGCGATAGATGCCTATACACAATCACCGAGTTATAGCGATGAAATTTCTGCGAAAATTCCGCCATTTTCTTTGCAAAATGACTACGCCAAGGCTGCAGAATTCTGGCAAGAGCAGCTCGCGGTGATCTATGATAATCATCAAGATATGCAGCCGTCGTCTCCTAAGATGACGCTGATGGGACTGTTCGTCGGTATCGTCGATCGACATATCACAGATATTTTGATTGAGGGTGTGGCACAGCCTGATGGGTTTGTTTACGCTCTACGCGTGTTACATCAGTGTCAGGATGTGGATATCCGAGAACGCATTCTCGCTGCAATCAATCAAATCTTTGATTCGACTCAAGACAAACGCTCTCTGACTGGTATGATTGGAGCACTCATGCAGCAGGCGACTAGTCGTATTTCTCGGAACGAATTATCGACAAAACAAACCGCTGTGGTACCGGCTGATAATAATACGTCTATTGAGACTCAATCAGATTGTAGTAGTGCTGTCGATCTAGCATCTGTTCCACAGGACACTCAAGAAATCTCTTCTGCGCCCGATAACACTCGTCAATTTGTGCTGCCAAAATCCAGTAAAACTCCCATTTCACTGGATGGGATTTTTGATCTACTCTGTGCGTACATTCTACACCTAAAAAGCCATGATCAGTCGGGAAGCTCAGATAAGCAATTGTTGGATTCCACAGCACCTGAGTGGATGCGTCAACAATCACAATCGTTTTATTTTGTGTTGATGAAAGATCTTTTTCAGCCGTCTCACATTCTATCAAAGCCAGGGTATATTCAATCCTGGCTTGAGTTAGGCGTAACTTCTGGTTGGTTTAACTGCCCAGAGCATCAACTGCAAGTGCTGATCTATTGTGCTTGGCTTTCCAGTGTGCCAGACTTGATTGATCAAAGTGATGAACTATTTAAAGTCATCCTCCCAGTCATCAAACCTGAGATCGTCCTTGAAACTGCTGTCCACCCGATGGTACTACGATACCTGACTGGTAATACGCGTATGGAGATGGTTCGTACGCATAGTACACCCCTATTTCAGATACTTTATAGTTATACTCAGTTTCATATCATTATATCGGCACGCGAGAAACACGCTCAAAAGAATGACCAAGATTTGGTGATTTCAGGTTACAATTTCAATATAAAGCACTTACAAGATCAAATCGAAGAAATGCGTCAGATTCTTGAGGATGATCAAGCAGGTAATCGATCATATGAAGCTACTGTAAGTGATCTTGAGGCGAAAAACACGAAGCTTACTAAGGAAAACCAGACATTACAGTCCACCATAGCCCATAAAACCGAGCAACTTGAATCACAAAGTCAATGCGAGCAAAACCAAAAAGACCGGATTCAATCTTTAGAAATTGAGCTTGAAAAGTCTCGCTCTCAAGCGCATTCACTGGATAAGCAAATACAATTACAAAATTCATCGCACACATATTCTGAAAATGAGTGGCGGGAAAAGCTAAAAACACTCAACGATACCATTACCCAACAGCGAAACGAACTCAATAGTAATGAACAACTCCAAGTGCAACAACTTGATCAGCACAAGAATGATCAAGCACGTATTCAAGCCCTCGAATCTCAACTGTGCTCACTACAAACAATTCATGCGCAGAATCTGGAAACGCAAAGTGCTGCTAAAACCCTTTTTGAGCAACAGGAGATCACTCTCAAACAACGCGTTGTAGAACTTGAGCAAGATAATACATTACTCAAGCAAAAAGCTTCTGAAACTGAAACTAAGCATAATGCCGCGGTGACTGACATTGAAGCACGTGTAGCGCACTTTGAGCAGTCGGCCCGCGATGCAAAAACAAACAACACGAAACAGCAACGCGAACTTAGGGCGTTACTCAATGAATATGGTTGTGACCCTCATCTCTCAATCACTGCAACGGTGAAGAGACTGCTCAAAACCCAAGAACAATATGAATCTGTTGCTACATCACACAAGAAACAGGCATCGCCCGCCAGTCCATCTGAATATGACCCAAGATTCTTCACCGCTCCCTCTATCCCTGACCGCATCAAAAAGTCTGGCCTTGATTTTTTGTTTGATGGCTTATACGTCGTTGTGAATGCAATCTCTGCCTGTCGTGAAGTTAAATCGATTTATCTCAGCGGCAGTATTGCACTGGCAATGGCCCGTAGCGAAATTGGTGGGGCCGAGATGCTTTATCAATTATTATATCAGTTGGGAGAGGATATTGATTTAACTCTTGAACCATCATATTCATCGCCCGAAGTCAGTAGTTTGGCATCAAAACTTCGGCCGCTACTTCTTGGCTTTCATTTTGAGTATGATAGCCAGTCTCTCTTCATCACAAATCTCCAGAGTGGTTGGCGCTTTCATATTCTACTGCGACAACTTAAAGATTGCCCACCCTACCCAGATGCTATCCACTGGCGCTGGATGCCTCGTGATCTGACATGGGCTCTCGATCAGTCAAAACTGAAAACCGCACAACGGCAATTCGTGCTATTCGAGCAACCTACCTTGACAGAAACGGTGAATTATTCTTTTTATTGGTCACTACATCAGCATATTAAACATGCCGCACTCAGCCGACCGACTACGGCAACATTTACTCTGCTTCTGGCGGCGCTTAGTAAGGTGCGTGCGCGCCACAAAGTGGCACGTTCCGTTTGCGATATACTAAAAAAGTTTCATCGTACCGCTTATTGGAACGAAACGGTCCTGCTGTTGCTTTACGGATATGATTATGGGAATGGAATGGGATCACTGGCACATTTCCTCTTACCGGACGGTGCAAAACTTCCACGCAATCATATCCTGTTGACAGCTGAAACGCATAATCTTTCGAATTTTAGAAAATTTATGAGTTATGTGAAATCACAATGGGCCCTTTATGAGGACAATCGACTCTTGCTTGATAAAGCCACATCGTCAGTTAATTGGTCAGAGTACCCGACTGGCGTAGATCGCAATGACATGATGGGTAATGGCGCTCAAGCCCAATTATATCCAATTAACCTAGGTCAAAAACTAAAATGATATTTGCTTGAATTTGCATGGCACTGCATCGGAGCGTGACATGCATAATCCACTTCAGAAGCATCATACCAGTGCGATGCATCTGTGGGCTGGTTTGCATTTTTGCTAATGCCATGATAGCTTGAGACCAGTGGATGGCCAGGTTTTTGTGATTGATCTAATGATGCTTTTTGTTCCCGTACTAGTTACTTTTGCCCTCGGCACGTTCTTTCGAGTTACTGGTTATCTGTCTATCGATGTGCGCGATCGGTTAATTGAATATCTCATGAAAGTGCCCATTCCAATAGCGACTTTTTATGCATTGACCAAGGTTCATTTGAGTACTATCAAGCAGCTACAACCGTTCATATTGATTTATCTGGGGATTAATGTGGTTTTTTTGAGTGGTAGCTTTGTCGTGTTTAGAGCATTGCGCTATTCTTATAATGCTTCTGTTTCTTACGCATCAGCGATTTTCTTCTCGAACCTGATCTTTTTTGCTTTACCGATTTTTCTGACCATGCCGCTGGTTGATCAAAGCGTATACATGCCAGTATTTGCGCTTGGCGTCGCGATCACAGTTGGCCTATTTGCATTGGTGGTCATGCCCATGTACCAACTTGGATCACAGCAACTTACACTGGCGAGCCTGCAACAGACTATATTAGCCACATTGCATATACCCTTAGTAATATCCATAATTATCGGGGGTTTATATCTTGCCTCTGGCTTAAGCACCAGTATTTTTATCGAGCATCTGTTAGCTAAGTCTGGCGGCGTATTGGCATCCACTGGATTGATTGCGCTTGGTATGTGTATGGATTATCGATTCTTTACTCGGTTTGATTGTTTGGTCTGGTGCGCCATTATTGCTAAGAGTGTGCTGATGCCACTGACTGCAATTGGGCTGATGCAACTATTTCCCCTAAGTGCTCCACATACATTTGCAATGATTATTATGACGGCCTGCCCTGCCGCAGGTATCGCCGCAATGGCGGCTAAGCAATATTCCAAAGTCAGTGCTCAAGTCACAGACATTATGGTGGGCTCTACCATTGTCTCAATTCTGACGTTTCCTTATTGGATTTATCTGGCACGAACATTCTAGGTCGCTTTGAGCACTTGGTGTCACAGACTTTTTCGATGTAACTATTGTCTGATTCTAACCTATTGGGAACATCATGGTCTTTAAGGGACATTAACTGTCGATCATGTACTTCGATTTGTCATTGGTTGCAGACCTGCCAAGGTAAATGCTACAGGAGTGATCGGCCCCACACTTCAGTAGCACACTTTCCTCTACAGCCAATGCCAGAGTCAATCTTGGTAAATTTAAGTTTTTCAAACAGTGCATCATAAGATCCTCTTACAGCGTTGAGAGGTTGTTTGTCGTCTCTCTCTACTTGTATATACTTTATGTGAGTAAAGAGATCCGGGTTTTTTTCAAACTCTTCAACTAGACAGTTTTCGCAGTCAACAACCATGCAATCGAACGGCTTATTGACATATGATAGTAATTTTCCCGATTCGCCTTTCTGGAGCACGTGGTCAATGATAGTGAACTGCATTTCACATGCTTTTCGGTTTCGTTCAAGCGCGTGGAGGCCGCCAAACATTGCATCCTCATTAGGCTGTACAACAACGTGGTTGCGTTTGTCAGATAAATTCATTTGAATTACTGTGCTCACTGATCCTCCTCCCCCTCCAAGCTCCAATACGCTTGTGCAGTAGCCTTTAGTCCACTTCTCTGCAATCATGCGTTCTCCCCATTCTGAGTTTAACCCATCATCATCAACAAAGCAGGGAGGCAAGTGGTGTCTTTGAATGGGTATTCGACCCGTAATATAGCGCCTTATATTTTGCAGACGAAGAGAGATGTGTGAGAGATATGTTTCTGGTTTTGGAGGAATCGTCAGTGGATCAACATCTACTGCATGCGATGAGATTGTCATTAAGAGAACAGATAAAACACCCAGAATCATTGAACTAACCGTCAGTTGTATTGGTTAACGATAATCAGAAGAGAGGCGAATGTCAATGATGATCGTACTATTTCACGCTATTACCTAACAACCACTGAATGGACTTCAACTGCTGTGAGGAAATCGTAGATTCAAGGGTTTTTGTATTGATAAAGAGTTGATCATTTTGATGTTTCCCCTGCTGCTGCCAGACCCACTCCATACAAGCAAGATTGCCAGACTGACAAGCTGCTATGAATGTTGTTTGTCGTATGCGCATGACACTATTGGGTTGTTTTGTATGCATCAACCACTCTACTAAGGGCTGACTACCCGAACGTGCAGCCGCATTGAGCATCGCTTGATTCGCGTTTTTTCCAGGGATGCCTGAACGACTCTGCATTAACCATTGGCACATTTTCAAGTTGCCGGAGCGTGCTGCCAGCACGACTGTTCTCTGCGTTGGCTTCTGCTGCGCTTCTTGGCGACACTGGCACATCAACCATTGTAGTAACTCGAGGTTGCCAGATCGTGCGGCCATATTCAGGGTGGTTACTGAAGCGGTTTCGCGCAATGCTTCTGGTGCGACAAATAGTAGCCAGTTCACGCACTCTAAGCTGCCAGCACGCGCGGCGCGATTCAATGGTGTATGTTGATTATTTGTAACAGGTTGATGTGACATCCTACTTTCCAGTTTTGAATGGCTTATATAGCGTCATTTCACTGATTTGTCATAAAACAGGTCGAATCAATCGGGTATTATTCACTGATTACCACTGATGCATACTCACCCTCAGCTTGCTCCTAACTTAGTCTGGTGTGTCAGGAAAATGCTCACAGCCATACAATTGATGAGCTCGAATGTACTTTTTACATGGTAGCGCTAAGCCTGATACACTCTCAACAGGCATACTTTCTAGTTGTTGTCGAATACCAGTTGCACTGATCTCAACCGGCGTAAATGTCGTGTCTATGACTACAGATCCCGTGGTTGTTGAGAGTAAATCATCGGCGCTGGTTACGACACGCGGCTCAATAAACTGTTGTACATCTGTCGCCATCTGTAATCCCGAGCGCATCATAATGTATAGGTGTCCCTCTGATAACAGCTTCTGCCAGCCATCCCAGTGGTGTTGATGAAACGTATTCACCACATCATCTCCCATCACCCATGCAAGCGTGTCTGTTGGGTAGCGTGACCGTAAGAACTTCAGCGTGTCAATGGTATAGCTTGGCGCGGGACGCTGCAGCTCGGTCTCATCAATCAACACTTTCAGTTGCGGTAAAGTGGTCAGACCGCCCTTAATCATTGCCAATCGGTGGGTTGCGGAGACTTGTTCTTTTTTCCCGGGCGAGTGGTGGTTTGGCATGATATGAATGACGGCATCTGGGCATTGCTGTTGCAAATGGGCAGTGACCGCAAGGTGCCCCACATGTATCGGATCAAATGACCCACCAAAAATCAGTCGCAGTCTTCTGTTTTTGCCTGGCATTGACCATGTCCTTAATAATATCTAATGCTACTGATCACTCATCATCCTGACTTAGCTTGCGACGAACTACTCGTTCTCAGTATAAACATTTCATCTACCGGGTCAACGATAGCTGTCTGGTTATCACTGTGGGATGACATCTGTTATCGACTGTATTTGTTGACGATACCGCATGCCATCATCTACCGCGACAACGGATCTCTCGTTGGTTCATGTCACGGTAATAGAATACCGATAGCGCCTATGCTAGCATTATCATGGAGCCACTAGGACGTTTTGACATGATATATACTGAAATGATCGATACTGAAAAAGTTGTTCTGTTCACGGAGACAGATGGTGGTTCCAGTGGTTGCTTTTTAGGTGGACAACCCGACTGGGCTCATCAACCCGCATGGCCGGTCACCTCTTTCAGTATCGTTGATCACCCCATGATTTTTGTTGGTCAATTTATCATACCTTCTACTTGGCATAAGCTGAAAAACCCAGTCACAGCTTATCTATTCTGGTTCGATGACCGTAGTCTAGAAATCGGATTTCATGTGCTTTATCAAACACCGAGCCGTTCTCTAAATAGATGTGATTGGGCAATTCAATACGAAGATCGTGCTGGCCCGACCATTTCAGCGTCACGCCATTTATTGCAAGCTGAGCCAACCATCAATATGCAACAAGTGGAGCGGCAGTTGCTTGATATAAAGCGCCCTAAGGGATTTAAGGCACAAGTCGTCATGAGCCGAGAATTTACCAATGGTAATAGACCTTTTGACCATGATCTATTTTCCATTCCTGCTCACTATCTAGCCGAATTACCCCATATTGATCTACCACACAAATCAACGACTTGGGTCAATTGTAGCGCACATCCTAAAATTTCCTCGAGTATGCCGACAACTTATACATCGAGTCCGCCGACAACCCACACATCACCAGATCGTGATCGCTCAAGCTATTTGTCGCGCCCAGTCTGGTTGGTTGACGAAAAAAGCACACCTGAGCCAGCAACCTCACCGTCCATTCCTCATGCTAGTCCGGCCAATCCCTCTTTACAGTGTGGTGGTCAGCCTGTATGGCTACATCACGGGCATTGGCCAGTATTGGAAACAGAATCGGGTGACCAGCCCTATCGGTTTGCCTTGCAGTGCGATCTTCCTAACAGTACAGAAACATCACCTCGACGCTTGTATGTTTACTTGTGGCCTGCATACTTCGATAATGCATCTACTGATCATCCAATGCAGCACGATATTAGTGTGGAAATACTCGTATTGCTACAATCCCCTACGACAACGACTATTCAAGTAAACTATCCGATACCTTTTGGTTGTGACTTACGATTCGTTGATACCACCGAAGGCCCGACTATCTGTGATGCTGGTCTCTTGGCAACGTCGACCGCAACCGAGACGGTTGCGCCGAAAAACAACCTACCTGATTACACACATCAGAGCGCTTTTACCCTGAGTGCGCAGACAAAAATAGGTGGATTCCCAGGATTTATACAACAGCCCGAAGGGCCGGCTGATTCGGCACTTCTGCTGCAGATTGATGCGCTATTTCTGGAGCGACTAAGTGGGCTAACCATTGGGGATGGCGTTTTTTACCTGCTTGAACAGAAATCCACACAAGCGTTATTTGCCATTTCCCAGTGCTAACGATCTCTCAACCTATCGTAGCCTCTGTTTTATGATTGCGGTTCATGATGATGAGCATGCCTCGTTACCACTAATCCATTTGTGGCGTCTGGCATAACTGCTCAACTAATACGGTAACTGCTGGTAATAGAATAATCAGCATCGTGGTTGCCATCATGAGCCCAGCAGATAAGCTCACGGCGAGTGGAATCACAAACTGTGCCTGTAACGACTTGTTGAGCAGTAAAGGTAGCATGCCGAGTACGGTCGTCACTGTGGTCAACGTCACGGCGCGAAAGCGCTCACAGCATGCGGTTACCATGGCGTTCACAACTGTTTGTGTTTTCAACGCATACTGAAATCGATGCAATAGAATAATCGCGTCATTTACGACGATTCCCGTCAATCCAAATAGACCGAATACCGATAATATCGTCATATTCATTCCGAGTAGATAGTGCCCAAGAATTGCGCCGCTGAGTCCAATCGGAATCACGAGCATGACCATCAGTGGCCAGCCATATGACTTCAATACCCAAGCTAAGACAAAATATATCATAACGATGGCAATCACTGCCCCGGTCCTGATACCGACAATGGCTTTTTCTTGTGAACGTGCTTGTGTTTCAAAACTAAATTGCACTCCAAACTCATTTTCAATGGATGCTAACGTTCCCTCTTTGAGATTACTCAAGACTTCACCGACTGTATTCCCATCGGCACTGGTCTCTGCGGATACGACAATTCCAAGCTGGCCATTAAAACTAAAATAGCGACCGTAGCCCGTTTCCATAGTGATCTCTGCTACGGAACTCAATGGTACCGTGGCCCCATTGAGCTGGATGGGAATCTGGCTAATCTGACTGATTTGATTTCGACTGGCAGGATCTAGTCGAACACGCAAAGCGACTGATTCACCATCTTGCCGGCGCTTTACGATGCTTGTTCCTCGTAATTGTAATGCAACCTCACGTTCAATGGCCTGCTTGTTCGCACCGATCGCCATGGCTTGGTCTGTTACTTGTACGCGGTAAGCTTGTGCCCCGTGTGGCATGTTATCAACAATCGCATGTACCCCTCGGTAAGTTGCAAGATGATCTTTTAGGCGATTAGCTGCTGCCTTTAGATTGAGGACATCATCTCCCTTGATGAAGATTTTAATATCAGGAATCGGTGGCCCAGCACGCGGTTCAGTAATGCTGATATTTTTGACAAATGGTAATCGTGGAATCTGCTCATACCACGAATTGATTAGCTCTGTGTTTGCAACTTGACGCTGGTCGGGTAATGATAATCCGAGCATCATACTGGCATGATTGGCTGTGACACCCCGATTGAATTGGACGAGACTTTTTGGTGCCCGTTGATAGGCAAACTGCAGTGGCACTTCTACGATCGGTTGCTCTGGCTGACTGAGTTTGCTGTTGACACCAGTCAATGCCTCATCAGCTACTTTGAGAAAATGAAGAACCTGCTGTTCAGTGACGCCAGCCTCAAAACGCGCATCCATTAGAATCACGTCTTGAGGGGGGGAGGGAAAAAAAGTAAACGCAATACGGCCGCTTGCAATTAAAACAAACGGTAGAATGATGATACCTAGCCCAAGTATCGTAGAAATAATCGCATGTCGGGTAACTGAAATCAGCCATTTTTTTAGTATATGATGTTGAAAATAGTATAAGCTGTCTTGGAGTCGTTGCTGCCATTGCGGAAGTTTTTGGGGGAAGTTTTCTAGTGCGACACGCACATGGCGCGGCAAAATAATAAAGCATTCAATGATAGAGGCAATCAAGACACAAATGATAACTCGTGGGATATCAATCATTATTTTCCCATACTCTCCGGGAATGATCAGCAACGGTATGAAGCTAGCAACTGTTGTCATTGAGGCAGCCATGATCGGAACAAACATAATATGGCATGCATTGAGTACAGCCTGTCGAGGCGGGACTCCACTCTGAAATTCGCTATAAGCTTGTTCGGCAATCACGATGGTATCATCGACAATAATGCCGAGCGCCATCACAAAGGCAAATGTTGAGAGAAAGTTGATTGTCCCGCCCTGCGCATAAAGAATCATGCAACTCATCGCAATACAAATTGGAATACCTGAGGCAATCCATTTCGCAAGTGATATGTGAAAAAACGCCCCCAATAAAATCAAGATAAGAATCAACCCATAGAAGCCATTCTCAACCAGCAACTGGATTCGAAAGGCAAGTAACCGCCAGGTCTCTTCATAGGTTTTGATGCTGACGACATCTCCCCACTGTGCTTGGGCGCCTTTGATCCAGGTGTGATAGATTTTTTGTAGTGAGAAAATGTCTGTACCACCGACGTTTCGATTGACGACGACACTTACTGCTGGCTGATTATGGATGAAGACACGCGGTGATTCGTCTCGATAGCGCTGCTCACGGGATAATAATGTCTTCCCGGCATTTGTGCTCTGGCCAGACTGTACGACCCAATTGTTGTCAGGCTCTGTTGTTTCTTGGTGTATGGCAGAAACTGCATGACTGCGTCTAGTGCTGGCATCGACCACTTGATCCGTCAGTTGAGCGGACAATTGGTTGACGATATCCTGCATAGAAAGCCCAGTTCCGAATAGTTGATTCGAGGACAGTGTGAGAGTGGTATTTTGTTGCTCTAAACCCTGTATTTTGACGTGATCGACGCCTGCATCGAGTAATTGTAGTTTGGCTTGATTGGCATAGTTTGCTAGCTCTGAGAGTTTTTTGGGTCCATATAACACAAAACTTAAGATGGGATGTCGCATTTTTGGTCGCTCAACGCGGTATTTGACACGGTCTAAATTCACATTAGCCAGCTTTTCATAGACGCGATTGACCATGCCATGACTAGATTGCCCGACATCAAAGCGAATAACCCAGAAACACACGCCTGGTCGTGCTTGCGCTTCAATGTAGTCTACATGCGCTAAGCCATACAAATGTGGATCGATGCTACGCATCACTTCCTGATGCATTTCTTCAGCACTGGCCTGATCCCGGGTGGCAATGACCACGAGCACCTCAGGATTGAATTCTGGTAAGAATTGAACCGGCAAAGCCCGAGCAGCCATTGCGCCCAATAACAGAAGGCTAAACATGGCAACATTGGCAAGGACGGGATGATCTAACCAATAGACAATGGCGCGTTTTGCCAGATGCATCATTTTTTTGACTCCATCGGCATCGCCTTTTCAACCAAAGCGACAACTGCAGGTAAGGCTAAGCAGAGCGTCACCACCGCAAAACCTAATCCGAAAATAATACTGATCGCGAAGGGGTGAACCCACTTTGCTTGCTGGGACGTCTCCATCAAAATAGGTGCTAGACCGAAGGTTGTGGTCAATGTTGTGAGTACAATTGCTCGTGCTCGGTGACAGATTGCATGAATTACCTGATCACAATGACTGCGTTTGGGATAGGCTATGCAGAGACGTTGGTATTGATTGAATAATATAATGGCCGTGTTAACGACTACACCGCTTAGTCCAAAAATAGCGATCATGGATAAAAGGCTGAAATCAGCCTGCATGATGTAGTGTCCGAATACGGCGCCACTGAATCCAATTGGGATCACAGCCATCATGGCAAATGGCCACCAATAGGATCGGGAGACCCAAGCCAATACAAAATAAATTGCAATTACTGCAACTATAGAGCCTGTTGTGATTTCGTCGATTGCATCTTTTTCATCTGGTGACTGTAATGATTCTTGTATGGATACATTGTGCGCACGCTGAATAGCGGGCAGCTCCTCTTTAATGATTTGTTGACGTATAAGACTGGCTGATACGCGCTCTCTGTCGACATCGGCACCAACCTTGATTGCGAGCGTACCATTACGCAAATAATACACAGCGGGCCGGTGTTTTATACTGAGCTCAGCAAGATCACCCAGCGCCATTTGTTGATCGCCTATCGTAATCGGCATGCTTTCTAAAGCACCTGCATTTTGGATATCTTGCTGATCAATAGTCACTTGTATCGTGAGTTGCTCATTGCCTGATAAGTTATTAACGGTCACTTCTCCACCTTGAAAGACTTGTTGTAGTTGTCGCGATAATGATTGTTTTGTCAGACCTAGCATTCGCGCGGTAGGTTTCAATGTGACTTCATACTCGGCCCCGCCCAGTGCACTATTGTCAGTGATATTGTAAACAGCACTGTATGCTGAAAGGCGGCGCTTTGCCTCTTCGGCTGCGCGAGCCAGTGTATCCCAATCATCTCCCGTAATCAGCAAATTAACGTCTTGCCATTCTGTCTCTGATTGGGCTTCCTTGACCGTGATCTTCTTCACGGTCGGAAATTGCTCCAGCTGTTGTTCCCAAGCACGTTTGATTTCTGAATTCGAAATTTTCCGCTGTGATGGTGGTGTTAGTTCAACGACAATCGATGCATGATCTGATTGCTGCTCTGCGTATACTGGGGCTGTCTCGGTTGTGATTGCTGGAAGTTGGTACTTGACAATCGGTGTTTGAATCGTTGTTGACTGATTGTTGGTCAGTACGCGATCGGCACGCATGAGTGCTTTTTGAGCTGATGCCATCACCGCTTGCATTTGTCCTCGGGTTGTTCCCGGATAAAACTCAACATCAAGCGCAATGTGGTCACGTGCGATATAGGGAATAAAGTTATAAGGTACTTGACCACTGAGTAGGAGGACAATTGGAAAGACGACGACAAACGCAACGATACTGAGGGTAATCCATGCGCGTGCAGCAATAGACTGCAGCAGCACCTTGAGCTTGTGAAACTGTAATTGTTTGGCATCGATCCATGCGGCAACAGGTCCTTGCGTGTGGCTATGCATAGCCTGTAACGCGCCCGTAATATGATGTGGCAATATGAAAAAACACTCAATCAGAGATGCGATAATGACGGCAATGACGACTTTTGGGATATCTTGTAGAAAAACGGCATAGCGTGATTGCATGACCAATAACGGAATAAAAGCACTGATTGTTGTCAGCGATGCTGCTAGAACAGGCGGGAACATTTGATTCATTGCAGTCTTTACTGCATCGACAGGCTTTTCGCCAGCTTGAAAGTTTGCATAGGCATTTTCAGCGACTACGATGGTATCATCAACGATCAAACCAAGTGCCATGATAAACCCAAATGTACTCAAGAAGTTGATACTCATGTTCAGCATATACATGACGATCAGTGCACCAACGATCGCCGTCGGAATCCCCATTGCAATCCAAAATGCCAATCGCCATTGGATTAACATGACTAGTAAAATACCGATTCCAACAATCCCCCATATTCCGTTCTCCAGAAGCATATTCAGCCGTTGATGAATGAGCTGATATTCTTTTAAGAATACCCGAGATTGAATTGAAGATGGCCACTGAGCAGCTGCCTGTTGATACCACGTATAAAATTGTTCTACCAGTTGTAGGCTGTCCCCACCGTTCTGGGTGGATCGCTCTACCTCAAGTATTACAGCAGGCTGTTGAAGATAGGTAATGGTTGGCTGGTTGGTCTCGTTTTCAAGATCGAGCTGACTGATATCGCCAACTCGATATGCCTGCCCGCGTAGTTGGATCACCTTCTCCTCGACTTCTTCGCTAACTTTGGGCCGTGGTGGTGCGCGCATGGTAATATTGAGGTCATTTGTCTCAAGTCGTCCAATTGGCTGTTGATTGCTCGATTGCGCGATTTCGTCGGTAAGCGTTGTGATGGGAAGTTGCAAACGATGGATATCAATTGTACGGAGATTGATGTTTAGATTTTGGTCTGGTAGTCCAACAATTCTCACTTTATCCATGCCGTATTCTGAGAGCAGGCTGCGCTTTGCCGCATTGGCCCAATAACGCAGCGTCTCGAGCTGGTCGCCATAGAGAATGAGCTTCAACAGCGGATCGTGTAGCATAACTTCAGAGATAATGGGCGCCTCAGACCCGCTCGGCATATCTGTTTTTGCGAGGGTATTTCGTATTTCATCAAAGGCATTTGTGAGGTCAGTCCCGGTACGGAAATCTAAGACGATAAACCCGTACCCTGGCATCGCGAAGCTTTCCAGCGTTCTCAAGTCGCTGGTTGCACGCAATTCACTGGTGAGTGGGCGAGTTATGTTTTCATAGACTTCCTGTGCATTTGCGCCACTCCAATTTACGCGAACGCTGATCGTTGGCCAAGGAAAGTCCGGCATTGACTGGACATTGATCTGCCGACCGAGCACGAAGCCGACTAATAAAACCCCGATTAGTAGGAGATTAGCAAGAACGGGGTGACATTGGACATACTGCATGACCTCACTGAGTGGGTGATGGTTGTGATCTGCTCTTTCTGACGCACTCATTGCATCTCACTGTACTTCTTCACAGTGAGTCCGGTCGCGGGGTTCGGGATGTGCGTTGACATGACGTCACGCTGCTCAAGGTCTTTATCCGTTGTGATGATAACGAGTGCGCGATCATTGTCATCGTAAACGTAACCTTGTTTTTGAATTTCGACGGCTTCAAGCGTATTATTGTCATCAAGAACGTAAATCGTATTATTTGGGTAAAGCGCAGTGGTCTCGATGATGTAGCTATCTGCTATTGCCGGCATAGTCAGGCGAATGTAAACTGGCATTTTGTGTGCGAATAGCTCACTCTCTTTGCTATTTTTAAATGTAAATACTGCTTGCTGGCTCATTTGACCATCATTGACAATGGGCAGTAGACGATCAAGTGAGATGGCGACTGCAGCATCATCGAGGACGATCTTGGCTGCGACTGTTTTCTGCTGCGTTAATTGCTCTCGAACTTCTGCTGCGTGCTTTGCAGGAATTTGCGCACGAACCTCATAATTTCCGTCAGGAATCATTCGAATGAGCTCTTTTCTCTCAACACGGCTCCCCTCAGCCACATGAACATCAGAGATCACCCCATTACTTGGTGCGAATAGCTTTGTATCTTGAAGATCGTGTTGACGTTTTTCGACCACCACATTGGCTGCTTCACGCTTGGCGCGCAATATTTCAATCTGGCTTTCATGTTTTGCAACCAGCCCGAGTCGATTGGTCACTTCTAATTGATGTTGCTGTGTCTCGCGCTGGCTATTCTCTAATACGATCTGTGCAACAGCACCAGTTTTAGCGAGCTGTTGCTGTCGATCAAGCCGTTTTTGGCTGAGGGCTAGGAGCTTTTGCTCTTGTTCTAGTGCAGTTTGATTAATTTCACCCGCCCTTTTTTCACCATCGATCTGTGCATTGATTTCTTTGATGTGTGCTTGTGCTTCTTGTAATGCTTGCTGATAGTCAGTCGGATCAATACTCAATAGAAGGTCCCCTTTTCGCACTCGCTGCCCTGGTGATGCTTGCATGACTTCGACTACCCCTTCGAGCGGTGAACTGATTTCAACGGCAGTTGGCACGACAACATATCCATATAATGACAGGACTGGCTGATTGTGATTAGCAGAAACGACTGTGGTTTCAACAACAGCACGGTTGTCGCGAGTCATGGCCTGTTGTACTGGCGCTTGATTGTAGAGTAGATAGACTGCGGCGATTAACAGGAGCCCAATGACACCGACCGCAGCAGCGACTTGTAAGGCAAGGTGTTTCTGTTTCATTGCAGGATCCTTATGATGTGGTTATATTAACATGGCGGGCGGCCATAATGAAAGCTTAATTTTTCTGCCCTTCTCACTCGTTCCTCTTTGAACTCAAATGACTGTCATAATAACGATGTGTTTCTCATAAACCGCTTGGATTCTGCCTATTAGAGGGCGTATCGGCACAATTCTTGGCAATATAGACACATTATGTTATGGTATATCACCCATGAAAAACACACAGGTTCACAATGACTGTACTGACAGCGACGAAAGCGCTTTATTTTTCTACATTGTATTTGATGCTCAGCGAGTCTTCCACTGTTCAACGAGATATCGTTGACGGGCAGACAGACGAGCCTATCTTATTTTACCAATACGCAACACTAGCAGCTCAAACTTTCATGTATGCTGTTTGCGGGCTCAGCTGGTCGATGTTCACCTTAATGTCACTGTTTACAAACCCGTGGTGGTTCCTAGGAACACAATTCGTGAATTTGTCATTATATTATTATGCAGTGTACAAACCCTACGCAGCAAGTGATCTTAGTACTAAAAATCCTCAGATTAATAGCCTCACATTTGAGCCATTTTCTAATGAAACACTCCAAGAAAAGAAAAACCAAGCACAAACACGTTTTGTTTTTGGCTTCTTTGGGTTACTGGGTATTGATTCGTTCTTTCTGTTCAAAAGTTTTCGCGATTTTTTGCACCATCGTTTACACAATGTGAACAACACTGAGACGGATCCTGTACTGAGTGGTCTATTAGATGGCATCGACGATATGGATGCTGTGTTAACGCGAGACGAGATCACTAGAATCCAGCATTATTCCCAGAGCATCGGCATCCCAGTGCGCGTGTTTCAGAATGCGCTTGATGATGTTATGAGGGGTACCGACATCGCAAACGCCCTGAGTCAGTATCGGCGAGAGCAGCATGGTGATGGTTATTGGACACTCTCTACCCAGGTTAAACGCCTGCGGCAACTGCCAAATTTACTCATGCAGCTTCCTCGACAGATCTGGAATAATGCTCGTAAATTACGTAATTTTCAGCATTTGAAGAGATGTTCATTGGATCTCTTGTGGCGCTGTGGCCGCTTTGCGCTTAATCCGTTTATTGATGTGATGGTCCGAGTCATTAATGTCTTTGATCTGTTATCAACACTCATCGAGTATATCGAGCTTGGTCCATTGCTGTCATTTTTATTGAAGCACGCAACGTCTTTTACGATGCACGCAACGGTAGGACTTCATTTGTACTGGTATGCGCCTGTATTTATGCACTCTGCTCCCGCAGCAATAACGCTGTGCATTGGCATACTCAGTTTGTTAAATTATCACCGTCTCCTGGCGCCTGGGGCGGTTTCAACCCTCAACGACATGACCCAAACAAGTCGATTTTTGCGTCCTTTTATTATCGGCGATCTATTTATTAAACTCCATGCCATATTTAAGGCTGTGACCATATGCTCAAGGTCAGCTGGTGAGCGCTGTTTGCAGTTTATTGCATTTTTAATCCGACAAGACCCTCTGTACGCGACACCAAAATATCTTGCTAAAAAAATGGGGGTCATGTTGTTTACTTCACTCAATCTGTGTACGGAGATCTGCTCACAAATTGGAAAAGGGACGTTTTCGCTTGAGGGTTTTAAGAAAGCCTACAGCGATACAAGCGATATGATTGATAGGATCCCACTCGATGCTTTCCAAAAAGTCGTAACACAGGGGATTGCCTATTTAGACACATACTCGAGAATGTTTACCGATTGGTCTGTGAAGCGTCGTTTACTCGATGCTCCGGTGCCATTCAAGTTTAGAGAACAATCTCTAGATCAGGCGGCATGGGTATCGAGGTGGAAGCAATACTTGGATCAATATTTGAATATGAAAACCGTGCTTCTCTATTCAGATACTGATATGCACTGCACAATGGTGGACGATGACGGTATAGAATGGTTGGCTGACGGTAACGAGTCGGCCCCTATCATGTCTGATGCGAAAATCCGAAAAGAGATTATTAAAAGTGCGCAAAGTAACCAGTTCCATGGTTACTACCAAAAAATGCAGGATGGTAGGTACGTTCTTGTCTGTGATGCACTACGTTGGAACCGTGCCGTAGCACAACCTAAACAGCATGGATTTTTTAGAAGCTTCTGGCAACGGCTGATGGGACTACTTTCGACTAACAGTGATATGGATACTCTTTTCGCATTTTTTGTGGATAACCTGTCTGATGAAATTCAGAAAATCCCAAATAATGGTAACTGTGGCTGGATGTACAATGCGCTAAGCCAGGTTACTGGTGATATGCCGGCGTCTGTAGACACATCATCAGCTGAGTGGTTTAAGAGCTGGTATGCGGAAAACTGTGTTGATTGTAGTGATTCAGAAAAGCGCAGCAACAAAAACCGGCTTGCTGTATCACTTAAATCAGGATTTAATCAAGAACTGAAGCGTATCAACGACTCTGGCAACAAGGGGGATGAGGTTCATCAGCTTTTGACTCAGTTTGGGGCGAGTATCGCCAAACTGATACGCGAGTATGCGCAATTCAGATCATCAAATGCGACAGGACAACAATTAAAAAAACGTATTCTCGATGCCTTTAGAGAGAACATCCTACCAAATATTTCTGTATGCCCCGATGGTGCCGTTGGTGGATTAAAAGAGGGACAAATTGAGTTAGACCAGGCCTCTACTGAGCTAGATGGTACTACTTCTTGGCTGAATACGCACTATCGTGCTGCCAGAGTAAATGCTGAGTCAAACTTATCACAGGCTGTTGCTGTTGAAATCGGCACGCCAATGCGTTTTCTAAACCCAGAAGTAATGAATATGGTGGGCAGCTCGATTGCGGGCATAAAGCCCAATTTGCTTTTTTCTCTCTACGCTACAGATATGTCGGATGTCTATGAAAGCCGCAGTATCATTGGTCCTGGGCATTCCTTCGGTCCAGTCTACGCTCTTGTGCTAGCGTCAACCCCATCACCCTCTAGCCAAGGGTTAGACGTCAATAACCGACACAAGAATAATATTGCTAGAGCTTGGTGTGGTCTTAATACCAATATTGATGAGCTTTCCATGCTGGAGCGCTCTGAGCTTGGTCATGGACAGATCTTTTGTCCCGCCGTGAACTACCAAGCCTTACGGGATACACTTCCGATCGGTCATCATTTCAAGAATTGCCTGGTCGAAGGTGCTGATGATCAGATTATACCCCTTGAGTATTTTGAGCGGCGCGGTACTAGTCAATCCCATTTTTATACTGATTGGATATCTTATCTTTGCAAAGAGGGCTATTTAAATACTGATATCGCATCCGATGAATTGTCTCCCGATCAACTCGAAGAGCGTGCTGCAGCCTTGTATGAGCTTGTTTCTCAACAACTCGATTTATCGAATAGTCTATTTTATAAACTTGCCCTGTATGATCAGTTACACATGCAAGGAATTGATGTCAATAGATTAAACTGGGATCAACTCGTCGCACTTGCCAATAACGATCAAGGCTCTCTGGGTGGTGAATTATTCTCACATAATCATAACTGGGAAGAATGGCACCAGACTCTTATAACAGACACGAACGAAGCGATGGCTAAAAAACTCCATCGCTATCTTGAGTATCCGTTGACAGAATTTAGAGTCATGTCTAATTTATTAGATGCTCTAGTTAAGCGCAGCCCAAACCGCAGCCAGATAGATGTT
>DBUY01000008.1 GCA_002308435.1 Proteobacteria bacterium UBA1278
CCGTGAAAGGGCGGTGTCCTAGGCCTCTAGACGATGGGGACATTCCTATCATGGAGCTAGGCGGTCTCGAACCGCCGACCCCTTGCATGCCATGCAAGTGCTCTACCAGCTGAGCTATAGCCCCGCTAGGGTATGTAATTTTATCGCGATATAGCAATTATGTCAAGACGTTGCCGTATTTTAAGCGAATGACACAGCAAGTGGGTGCGCATGTGGCGCTGCCTCTGGAGCAGCTATTCCATTGCGACCAGAGACCAAGGGATTTTTGACAACGCGCATTTGACGCAGTACAGAGCCGCTGAAGTCAAGTACCCAAGGGCAGCACCAAGCGATTTCGATATGCTGGAAATCACGAGCGGTGTAGCCAAGTAAATGTCCAACGAGCGCACGAAGACTATTACCATGCGCTACAATCATTACATGGTCACCCTCAGTGCAACGTGGTTGAATCTGAGTATTGTAATACTGAATCACACGCTCTCGAGTGTCCGCCAATGATTCGCCTTGAGGCGGTTTGTCATAATAGCTACGACGCCAGGTTTGAACCTGGGATTTCCCATACGTGTCAGCTGCCTCTTGCTTATTCATGCCAGTAAGCGCACCGTAGTCTCTCTCATTCAACGCAGCTGATCGATAAGATGGGAGCATGGCAGCCTGTGAGCCCAGTATTTTCAGAATGGTTTGTTGTGTATCCCACGCACGCATTAATGCGGAACAGAATGTCGCATGTATGGGTATGTGCTTTAATGTCTCAGCTGCACGTTCTGCTTGAAGAAATCCAAGTTCAGTGAGCGGAACATCAGTACAGCCTGTAAACTTATTCTGGTCGTTGTAGGTTGATTGGCCGTGTCGGACTAATATCAGTTTACCCATATCAAGAACACCTCAGTATTGTTTAGCAAGCTCAACCAGGGTGGCAACCCCGTACCCAGTGGCACCTTTTGCATGAACACCGTTATGCGCTGAGATCCATGCCGTCCCAGCGATATCAATGTGCGCCCAGGGTATATCACGCGCAAAGCGCTGTAAGAACTGTGCAGCAGTAATTGATCCTGCTCCACTTCCAGGGGCTGATAGGTTTGATACATCCGCAATAGTCGAATCCATCATTCGGTCATAAGCAGGGTCAAGCGGCAATTGCCAGAGCTTTTCGCCACCATCCTTGGCCGCACGTTTAATATTATCTGTTAAGGCATCTTGGTTACAGAACAAACCTGCATACTCGTGGCCAAGCCCAACGATAACAGCACCTGTCAGCGTCGCAAGATCAACAATAGCGCGGGGCTTTAAGTCGCAAGCATAGTCAATCGCATCGGCGAGGATTAATCGACCCTCAGCGTCAGTGTTGAGTACTTCAATGGATTTCCCAGCCCGAGAGCCAATAATATCGCTTGGACGATATGCGTTGCCACCTGGCATATTTTCAACAAGCGCAACAATGCCGACAACATTTGTTGGGACCTTTAGACGCGCCATGGCATGCATTGCACCAACGATAGATGCAGCACCGCCCATATCATACTTCATATCAGTGAGTTGTGATAATTTGATGTTGATCCCGCCACTATCAAAACAAACACCTTTGCCAACAAGAGCGAGTGGGTCAGCACAGTCAGCAGAATGCCCACACCATCGTATGGTCACTAGGCGAGATGGCTGACTACTACCCTGACCAACAGACAACAATGCATGCATATTCTCAGCCTTAAGCTGTGCTTCGTCCATCACATCGACCTGAAGTCCAAGTGAGGTCATCTTTTGGATGCGTTTAGCAAAATTATCGGGTGTCAACACATTTGGTGGCTCGTGCATGAGATCTTTTGTGACGTGTTGACCAAGCACAATCGCTTCGGCGTAGTCAAATTGACGCATTAACACCTGCCTTTGCTGAACAACATGAGTCAACTCACGAACGAGTATCTCTGGCTTGTCAGATAAGTGCGTTGCGAATTGATACCCAGCACCATAGAATCCCTGGCAGATATGCATACAATCAGATTTTTCAAGGGACTTCTCTACAGTCAAGTCAGGCCAGATTATAGCGACTTCGTTAAATGACGTCGGTTTCAAAGCGTAGTAAATCGAGGCGCCAAGTTGTCGATAAGCATGTGCCGATGGCTGTTCGGGACACTGCGCAAGGATAAAATGCCCATTGCCATCCGAAGCAGTTGTAAGAACGGCCCTGTTTTTATCGCTCAAGCCAAGCTGACTGGCTTGCTCAGGTAACGCAGTGGGGTCAGTCGCCAAGTGGGACAAATCACTGATGCAGGAATGAGATTTGTTGAAGAAAAGTACGCTAAGATCACTGTCACTAGGTCGAGCAGAGGCAGCGTGTATAGGAGAGAAAGGAAACATAGCCAAAAGTATGGTAAAATGGTATACTAACAAGCATGAGAGCAGGTTGCAACAAAACCATAAGCCTTACTATTGAATGCAAATCGAGTCGTTTACTGCTGCCGCATAACGAATAACTGACCAACGAAGAGTTGCCACTATGCCGAGAAAAAAATCTGGTCCAAATAAAAAAGATCCCTACCACATACGAGAAAAAACGCATTATGCCAATCCAATTCCAAGTCGAGAATTCATCATCACATTGCTACTAGAGTCGAAAAAACCAAAGTCTTTGAACCAAATCATAGAAGCACTGGATATTGAGGAGCAAGAGAGTAAACGCGCAGTCGAGAAACGACTACAGGCTATGTTGCGAGATGACCAGCTGCAACAAGATAAGCATAGAAAGTACAGAGTGATGCCAAACTCAACACGCGTGAGTGGGCGCGTTCACATCTCTCGAAATCAAGTTGCAACAGTGGTGCCTGAGGATTCATCTTATCAGTCTCAGTACATCGTCATCAACCACAAGCAAGCACGAACTGTGATGCATAATGATCAAGTTGTTGTTCGTTTTACCCCAAATGATCACAATAAACGAACAATTGGCGTGCTGGTGGAGCACTTAGAGCGGGCACAATCACAGATTGTTGGCCGTCTCCGTCACTTGAACCAGCTGTGGGCGATCGAAACCATGACCCCGCTTGTCACGGGTCATATTGTATGCGACGTGCCGAATAAAGAGTTCAAACCAGGTGTTTTTGTAAAAGCAAAAATCACTGATTATCCAACCGCACACCAATCATGTCATGCCATTATCACAGAACAAATTGGTAAACTTGATTCCCCAACACTGGTCCGGGATATGATGGTTAACACCTATGATTTACCGGGTGAATTTAGCGCCCAAGAACAACAAGAGGCAAATGCAATCGACCAGATAGGTATCCAAATCGAACCTTATCGTCTCGATTGGCGAGATCGTCATTTCATCACAATAGACGGTGAAGATGCTCGTGACTTTGATGATGCAATCCTCGTCGAGAAAATCAATGAATCAGAGTATGTGCTGACGGTTGCAATCAGCGATGTATCTCATTACATACAGGCTGACAGTATCCTTGATAAAGCAGCGTATACCCGGTCCACTTCTGTCTACTTGCCTAACACTGTGCTGCCTATGATACCATCAGTGCTCAGTGATGGATTGTGCTCCCTGTGTCCTAATGTAGATCGGCTAGTCAAGGCGATCGAAATTAAACTAACTGACTCTGGTGATGTAATAGACTACACAATTCATCACGCTGTCATATGCTCCAAGGCGCGTCTCTCTTATAAAAGCGCACATCGCATTATTCATGGAGACGAAAGAGCACCTCAGTGGCTAACAAGTTGTCTTGAGCATGCACACAATCTATATCAGCAACTAGACAAACAGCGCAAGCAGCGTGGTGCACTGGAGATTGAACTGCCATTTAGTCATCTAATATTCGACGATCAGAATAAAATCAAAACAATACAACAAGGGACACGGCTCGATACGCACAAAATCATCGAGGAATTCATGCTAATCGCAAATGAGCATGTTGCTGAATACTTACTCAAGCATAAAGCAAGCGTTCTATTTAGGAACCACAACAAGCCCGATCAACTCAAGCTACAAATGCTCGGACAGTTTCTAAGTCATGCTGGTATTGAAGTAGGGCTGAACGGCGACAAGGTATTAGCAACAAAGCAATTACAGAAAGTCATTGGTGCTTGTATGGCGACGCATCAGGGGAATATATATGTCCCACTTATCCTATCAGCACTCGCGCAGGCATGCTATGAGCCAGATAATAAAGGACACTATGGACTAGCCTACAAGAACTACTGTCATTTTACATCGCCCATTAGACGCTATCCTGACCTAATCGTTCATCGTGCACTCGACCATTTACTCCATGAACAACTGGACAACAAGAGCTTACTACCAAGAGGTGTGACCATAACGAGCGCTGGAAAGCATTGCTCAAGCATGGAGCGTATTGCAGACGAGGCACAAAAGAAAGCAACGCAGTGGCTGAAATGCCACTTTATGCTAGATAAAGTGGGTCAAACATTTGATGCAACGATCACATCAATACGTAGCTTCGGACTTTTCGCATGCATAGAACCATATGGCGTCGATGGGTTGATTCATATCTCAACCCTCAACAGTTACTTTCGGTTCGACGAGAGTCGCCTGACACTGACCGATGACCAATGTCGCCGTTCATATGCTATCGGTCAGAAAATCAAAGTGCGATTACAAGATGTTGATGTACTCGAGCAGAATATTGATTTAGAAATCGTCTAGAATCCTGCTAAATCAAAATCGCACAGTGAATAAAAAGCACTGATAAACAGTGGTGTAAGCTAAATACTGTACATTTATTCAAAAAAAAACAGCAAAACACTGCACGAGGCACTATACGATCAGCACATTTAATGTGAGTCACGTATGCTCCTTTCATCACTATCATTATTCATAACCCTATTCGCGATCACTAATCCAGTAGGAAATGCAGCAATATTTGTGGCTTTGACACAAGGCGTCACCCGAGATGAGGTCGTCAAATTAAGCATTAAAACAGGAATTGCGACTTTCCTAACCTTACAAGCATCTATCATATTTGGTTATCCATTACTTCAAGCAATTGGCGTATCAATGAATGCATTCAAATTTGCTGGTGGGCTCATTCTATTGCGTGTTGGCTTTAGTCTATTCTCAGGGACACCAGATAAATCAAATTACAACGAAGATGAGCACAAGGCGCAAATGGGCAATCTTGCAGTATCACCATTAGCGATACCATTGATCGCAGGACCCGGAGCGATGGTAAGTGTAATTCACTTTGCACACACAATGCCTCAGAACCTACTGAGTATCATGAGTGTGATCGCAGTGACTGCTGCAATTTCATTGATAGTCGCTGCCTGTTTGTACGCAACGACAACGCATGCATTTTCTCGGATCATGAGAAACGCATCAGTAGTTGGTGTAATTACACGTCTCTGCGGTTTATTTATCATCTCGATAGCATCGCAAATGATATTGATTGCGATCAAATTATTTTTTTTCTAGATGGAATACCTCAACAGGGAGAACACGATGAAACTTGAGCACACAAGCCTCATAGAGCGAATAGACGATTATATCAACTATTGGCGGAAAGCCGTTGAGGAAGTAGAGCAGGTATATCCTCAAGCTCTACAATCAACCGAGCTAAAACGCCTAATAACAGGTTTGAAGCAGCTAATCGGTACATACTCAATCAGTCAGTACAATAGTACATACAGTGCAGGAAACGCCGCGGCAACCTTTAATCCGTTTACTCGCAACCTCATGAATAGACTGATACCCAACGAGGCAAACTCAAAATCAGAAGAAAAGACGTTCATACACACCTGTATTGATGAAAATAAAAAAGATGATGCGAGCAAGTTACTTCGACTGATTACTATGATGGAGCATGAGTCCGCGAATTTACATTATGCAATCGTGATGCACTTCTGGCTCGATTCAGAGGATGTGCGTTTAGCTGCTTACTTTGACACGAAAGATGAATACCATCATCAGATCAATCTAGTGCGAGAGAAACTGGATATATTGAGCAATAAAAGAGAGACATCTGATCTTTTATTTAGCAAAGATTGGAGCTACCTGAAGAATAATCATACTACAGAAAGAGTTTCTGAAATCGGTCGTAGTCTTGAGCAAACTCGGCAAGCCGTTGCGACATGCTTCAAGCAAGAGACAGAAATTGATCAGAAAGTGCTGAAAACACGTAACAAGCTTCTAGAAACAATGTCTAAACTTCAACACAGGGTCAATGAAGTGCTACTGAAGATTGACCAGAACAAGCTAGTCCAGGTACCAGCTAAAGCAGGGGACAGTGAATGGTCATTAATGAAGATGTTCGATGAGCCAAAAAGTCCATCTGGCCTATTAAAAACAGATATTGCCAAGTTCCAACGAGGTGATGACTATAGTGCAGTCAAGCAATTTCTGGCAGAATCATATGGAAGGCTATGTAGTGACTATAACGAAATCATTGTGTTAACCAATCAGTTTACGCAGCGTGCAGATTTTCGAGCCCAGGCAAAGTCCAGGGTCGGTGCATGGAGCCAGATAGCAGAACAAAAGCTGGATACTCTCGTCGACGAAGAGCGGACGAAAGCAAGGCTCGTCAAACTATATGAAGCCAATATGATGGACGAAATGCGAAGTGCAAATGGTGGAGAACATTCATTGTGCTATGCATTTGAAAAATTATTTACAGAACATGCATCTAGTCTCAGTGATGGAAACTGGGATGAAATTGGTGAGACAATCGCCACGGAAAAATCACCGACGTCATGCTTAAAGCGAGAAAATATAGCGGTTTTTCGAAAAACACTACTCAATTATAAAGAAGCGAGTAGTGCTCGACGATCTGCATTTTCTACAATCAATAAGGCAATTATTGGATTATTAGGGATTGTCGCAGTATTCTTTGCGGTCAAGGGGTTTTTGAGCGTTCTACCTGGCACAGTCAAGGCAACGCAAATATTTACGGCAATATCAGCTGCACTGCACTTACCAATCGCTGTTGCTGTCCTAGTGCCGTTAGCCATCGTCGGAATGATTGCACTTAACATACGTAATGCAAAAACGATTCGAGATCAATTTGAGTCTGCATTAATCGGTTATGGAGACGCACCCAAAGATGCTGTTGATGAAGCACCCTGTCTATCAACCTATCAACGTTTCTCGAATCAGGTAAAACAGGTCTTTAGCCGATCATGGTGGCAATCTAGACAAGACAGTCAGATGAGTGACAATGAGTTTATTGATGAAGCGCGTTTCGTTGGCCAGGATCGCACATCCAGAATGACTGAAGAGGTAATATTCAGGGACATAGATGATGATCAAATTAACACTGAGCGAACAAGTAGTTTTACATCAGTTGACTTGAGTGATTCACCTCGACGTGATAACGATAACAGCAGCAGCCACAATAGTGGTAACGGAATATCTGTTTAGGCATCACAACACGGTATATTTCTGAAAATAAATGAGTGAAGTGTCAAGCTAGATTTTACTCAAGATAAACACAACGCCATCTACATAGGCGTTTTGTTGTGTTCGAAGAGCAAGGCGCTCATGGTGAAATACAGAAAATCCGAATGACCCACACAAGCGACGAATATACTCAGGATTATGTGAGAATCGCGCCGTCTGATTCAGTGAAAAATCCTTTTTATGACAATCCTCTATACTGAAAATCCAATATCCATTTGTTGTTAAGTACTCTGAAGCAGCTGTGAAAAGTTTGGTTAAATCTCCAATATAAGGCAACGTATCCGCACAGAGTAGAAGATCGCAGCGCCGAGCATACTCGTGCTGTAAAGTCTCTATATTAGAGCATATCAGCCGATCGTAACGTGACTTTTTAGATGCCTGATCGAGCATGTTTTGAGAAAGATCAATACCAACAAGCTCTCTGGAGATAGGACGCAGCGCGTCTGCACATAGGCCAGTACCGCAGCCTAGATCAAGCGTGAGCGAAGATAATGGGGCAAGGTGTAATAGGGATGAAATCATGTGCGACAGTCGCTTAGGTAACTGGTAATCAAGAACATCAGACAAGTGATTGTCATAGTGAAGCGCATAATTATCAAAAAGGTCAGTGACATATGAGGGTGGAGCCGTCTCTTGATGCGATTTGTCCTGCTTTAAAGCAGATAAGACATGCGAAATTGCATCACTCGGACGTATGTCCTGTGCACGTTCATAGTATTCACATGCCAGTTCAGGCTGATTACGTTGTAAAAAGGTAGCCCCTAAATTGACGAGTGCGCTATGATGGTCGGGGGAAAGACGAATCACCTCAAATAGGTGATCTTGGGCATCTTGATACCGACCGAGGTAGAGGTAGCAAACGCCAATATTATAAGTGGTCATAATATCAGGCTGTCTTTGCTGATGCTGTAGCCAGTGAGTCAATGCATCTTGATAGCGTTTCAAATGATGATAAACACAAGCCAAATTATGATGGATATCATCCTGATCAGGTTGCAATTGGAGAGCCTGCTCAAGATAATCTAAACCGCGCTTTGTATCATCAAGCTCAAGATAAGTAAGTCCAATTTTGTAGGTTGCATCAGGATGTGATGGCATGATCTGAAGTATAGATTGATACCAGTTGATTGCTTTTCGATATGCTTTTTCAGCCTGATAAATTTGAGCAAGTTGGTACCGAGCCGGAATAAATTGGTTATTACTGTGTGCAGCACGCTCAAAATATATTTTCGCCTGATGTCGATTGCAGTCGTGGAGTAATAGACCGAGATTGTAATTTGCATCAACATGATCTGGCATGATTTCGAGTGCCTGGCGTAAATGAGACTCTGCACGCTTAGCGTCATCTGTAAAAAATATAAGCGCAAGATTATTGTGTGCTGAGACCAGCTGAGGGTTGATTGCCAATGCTTTCTCAAAATAGCTCGTTGCCTTTTCAGTTTCACCTTGACGACGTAAAATGTTGGCAAGAGAGGATAAATAAAGCGGATTTTTTGGCTGAAGCCTGACCGCTGTCTGTAAAGACTTGAGTGCACGGTCAAGCGTTCCACACTGTGCGAGCGTAATGCCTAATAAGTGATGCACCAGAGAATGATTTGGATAGGCATTGAGAATAAGTTGATACTGAATGATGGCTTGAGTGCCCTGATCCGCTTGCTGCAATGCAATCGCATCATGCAGGCGTTTTTCAGTGGTGGAATCAAGTTTTTCTTCGATTAACATATTGAAATAGTATCAGAATATGACTGTAATAACACGTTATTTATCAAGCGCTGTGAATTATTTACGATATGAGAGACTGAGACAATTGGTAAACAGCAGAACTGTAGTGAACACTATTGTTATAACTCATGATGCTTTTGAAGTTGCGAAATACACGGTAAAACTGATACTGATTTGGTGCATGCTCAAGTCGAATAATCCAACTCTTAGAAGCATGGCGTAAATTGAGCATATGCTCAAGTGAGCGGTCGACCGGTAGCATACGCTGTTCACCCATCCTTTTAGACAGATGATTAGCCTGATCTGGACTGAGTTGTAATTTTCTCATAACAGGCTCGTTGGGTTGCCAACGCCCGTGCTTTGACAAATAGTGAAAGACACTCACGATCGCATCGTCAGTATTGCCGATGAGATCGACCACACCCTCCCGAGCATGCTGACGACCATAGCGGGCAATATTAGACGGCATAAACTGAGGGATACCCACGGCACCAGCATACGACCCCTTAATGTTTTTTGTGGAGAGTTGATTGACAAATGCGTATCTCAGCAACTCAACCGCCTCTGAGCGAAAATAGCTTGAACGCGGGGTGTAATATAAACCTAGTGTTGAGAGTGCTTCCAGAACATTAAAGTCGCCTTTGTTTTGACCATAGCTAGTCTCAATACCAATGACAGCGGTTACAACAGAAGCTGGTATCTGATATTTTGCTTCGTATCTACCAAGAACAGCTTTGTGTTTCTGTATGAATTCACGGCCGCCCTTGACACGCTTTTGGCTAACTAGGAGTTGGCGATATTGGTGCCAAGGCTTCGCCTCAAAAGGACGCTGCATGAGATTAAGAGAAGCTTCGTTGAGCTGAAGGCCTTCAAATTGCTGGTTCAACCATTCTACTGGGATGCGATGTTGCTTATGCACATCCTTGATCAGCTGTTTTACCATGCGGTTACGAGATGGCTCAAGGCTGACAACACCAAGTGAATGACTAAACAACAACACATAAACTAAAAACCACATACAAAATATCCCGACGGATGACGATAAAGCAAGATAGCATTATCGCTATATCACCGCAAGACGAGACAGATGCTGATAGTTCACAGTGCTGATATTTAATGAATTTGTATTGTCCAGTCGTTTACCCGTACTCAATAAGCGCTAGAATTATGTATCGTTTTAGGAATCAAACAACCGTGTATGCGCTCTACAGGCATTAATAATTCCAAAGCCGAATAGGGTCACGAGCATTGTAGTGCCCCCATAACTGACAAGAGGAAGTGGAATACCAACAACCGGAATGAGTCCGGTCACCATAGCAACGTTGATGAATGTGCATATGCCAAATGCAAATGCTATACCTGCACAAGCAAGGCGGGTAAAATGACTTTGTGCCTGCATGCTGTAACTGAAACACTTAACCAATATCCATAAAAATAGTATGAACAATAAACAACAACCGAAAAAGCCAAATTCTTCTGCCAATAATGCAAAAATAAAGTCTGTATTATGCTCAGGTAGAAACTGTAGATGTGACTGTGTCCCTCGAAACCAGCCTTTACCAAAAAAGCCGCCCGAGCCAATCGCAATTTTAGATTGGGTAATATGGTAGCCACTACCCGATACATCCTGTTTGGGTAGCAGCAGAGTGATAATACGCTGTTTTTGATAATCATGAAGCAGAGTCCAACTGACTGGCGAAAGCGCAACAAACGCGGTAATTCCATATCGAATCAATTTAAATGGCAATCCAGCCATAATCAGCGTAAAGAGACCGATACTAAAAATAATTGTTGCCGTACCAAGATCAGGTTGCTTTGCAACCAAGACAAAAGGAATGATGATCAGCAATAGATTTTGTAGCAGTGCAAGCGGAGATAAAGGGAGTTCTTGATTTTGCACGCAGCTCGCTAGTGTCAATGGCAACACGACTTTCATGATTTCAGATGGCTCAAAGCGAATATATCGTAAGTCGAGCCATCGTTGCGCACCTTTACCCGTATGACCAAACAGTAAGACAAGAATGAGTAGGATGATGGTGCTA
This sequence comes from Proteobacteria bacterium UBA1278, assembly GCA_002308435.1. GTDB lineage: Bacteria > Pseudomonadota > Gammaproteobacteria > Comchoanobacterales > Comchoanobacteraceae > UBA7916. The sequence goes on from DBUY01000008.1 coordinate 11,185, forward strand.
ATATAAAGAAGCATCGCGACTTTTTGTAGATGCTCACAACTCATGCGCTGTACTAATAATAGAACAACAATCGCAAGCGCTGCATGTATACATTGCTTGATAACCATGTACATATTGCCCTCACTAGCGCTTAGCATTAACATCAGTCCAACAAACGTGTAGAGAAATAGGAGGCTGTTTAAGGTGATCCCGTCACGTCTAGCTTGGTTTGTATTGGCGAACAACATGGTCATGTATCCTCATATCGACTGATTGTAACAGTAAAAACAATCATGTCCAGGAGCCTTTGTAATTGTTGACAATAAAGACATGTAAGAAATTACTGGTAACGTGTGCTGTGCTCAACAATCTCACGGGCAATCAGGAGCGCGTCATTGTCGTTTTCAAGTAAAATGGTGATGGCATAATTTGGCTTATCTTGTACAAAAAATCCAATAAACCAGGAGTGGTCAGAAAGGGATTTAATATGATGTGTTCGTCCTGAATTTTTGACTAACTGTGCGGTGCCTGTTTTTGCTGCAAATGGTTGTTTAAGTCTACCGAATCGTGATCCTGTACCGTACTCGATGACTTTCTGCATGGCTTGTGTAATGTGCGTCCAGTATGAATAAGTCAGTGTCTCCTTGCGCGAACGGTTATCAAGTTGGGTCTTTATAGTGCGGTCTGGATAAGTCATCTCACGAACAACATGAGGAACAAATGCATCACCACGCGCTGCAAAAATCGCATTGGCATAAGCCATCTGTATCGGTGTTACCAAAAGTGAACCCTGACCAATACCCGTGATGATCGTATCCCCAATTAGCCAGGTCTGACCGCGAGCACGTTTCCAATTACGTGAGGGGAGTAGGCCATTTTTTTCACCCGGTAGATCAATCCCAGTCAATGAGCCAAAGCCGTAATGGCCATAGATAGTGCTCATCAGATCAATACCAAGTTTCAACGACAGGTGATAAAAAAAAGTATCATTAGAAACAATGATTGCCTTTTGCACATTAACTCGCCCGTGACCGCCACGATTCCAGTTGCGATAAACATTAGCAGTATCCTTATAACGAAATGAGCCTGTATCAAAAATTTGAAAAGAGGGAGTGATCAGCTTTTCTTCTAATGCATGTAGTGCAAGAAACGGTTTGACAGTCGATGCTGGTGGAAATTGACCGGAGAGAACACGATTAAAAAGTGGTTTATCTGATGAGGTGAGATAATGCGTAAGCTTATCAGACAGTGCTGGGTCCAGAAACGCATTCGGGTCGTAACTGGGTGCACTATACAAGGCTAATATCTCTCCATTGGATGGGTTGTTTACAATCACAGCACCACGCTTTCCCTGCATTTTTTCAGCAACAAAACGCTGTAGCTTAGCATCAATCGTGAGTGTGATGTCAGCGCCATTTTGTGCGGGGAGCTGAGATAGTGTTTGTAGTATCTTGCCCTTAGCGTCGCGCTGTAATTGAACAACACCGGCGTGGCCACTCAATATATCATCATAGGACTTTTCAACGCCATCGGCGCCAGAGTAAGCTGCTAAAATATTTGGATTATCTGACTTTTGATCTTTCTCTTGTTTTTTAGCGAGCACATAACCAGTTACACTGGCACAAGGGGCTCCACATGGATAATGACGTATAAATTCAGGTGTGACCTTGAGTGGGGGTAGATGCAGGTTCTTTTCATAGACAAGCTGTCGTTGCTGTTGCGACAAGCGACTAAATACTCGAATGGTGTCTAGGGGTCTTGCGCGCTGAATTCGCTCTGAAATCTTCTGATGCACTGACTGCTCAAGACCAAAATCCGTTGCAAATTTTGTCAGTGCACGCTGTGCTTTAACACGAGATTCGACAAAAAGATCGACATGAAACAGCGGGATATTTTTTGCAAGAACCTCACCGTGGCGATCAAGAATCTCACCACGCTGCGACTGAAGGTCAGCAAAAGTAAATTGGTTATCCAGACTGCGGTGAAAAAGCACACGGCCTGATAATATTTGTAAACGAAATAGTTGTCCAATGAGTACACAAACCAAGAGTATGAAGAAAGCAATCGCTAATAATACACGTTTGAAGTGATCGTGCTGCTGAGCTCTATAGTTACTCTGAAGCGAATCGCTCATGTTCGGTGATAGGGATGATTAGTCATTAATGTTAAACATCGATAGAGTTGCTCGTAGAGGATGATCTTAGCAAACATATGTGGGAGTGTAAAACGTGATAAGGAAAGAACAAGATGTGCTTCACTACGAGCGCTGGGATGGTGGCCATCCGGGCCACCCAGTAAAAAAACCAACCGACGATAATTACGCTGTTTATCACAAAGGTGATTCATCAGTTCGTGAGTATCGAAATGTTTGCCTCGCTCATCAAGAGTGATTCGATAACAACCTATCGGCAAATCGCGAAAGAGTAAATCGCGCTCCTTGTCAATTAATGACTGCAAACCCTGCTGTCGTGAACGTTTAGGGCAATCGTATGTGGTTGTGCTGAGTTTGGCTAAAGATTCGATTCGCTGCTGATACATTGCAAGAGCTTCACTTTGCCAATGTTCAGATGGCTTGCCGATCGAGCGAACATCTAAGTAGAGCATTAAAGGCTAATCCAGTTGGCTCCACAATTTTTCTATGGCGTAGTATTGCCGTGTCTGCGGCTGCATAATATGAACGATCACATCGCCGAAATTAACAAGAATCCACTCACAGTGGTCATCTCCTTCAATCACTGGCTTTCCAAATGATAGCGTTGGTGCAATATCAATCAGCGCATTCATAATACTCCGCGTGTGGCGACTATTATTTCCAGTAACAATGATCATAACATCAGTGATAGTCGTCATGTTGCGCACATCAAGTGTTATCACGTCAACAGCCTTCATATCGCTGAGTGTGGAAAGTATGTGTTCTTGGTCTGTCATTTAAAGTTTAGTTGATATTAATGCCAGTATAGCAGAGTGGTGGTTTAAGTCAATCATATGACTCTATATGATTGAATATAGAACAATAACGTAGGTAATAATCAGGGGCGACACCGTGAAAGTAGGCGGGTGTAAATTGTTATTGTGCCATTATATGGTAGAATAGGGATTAAGAGTAATTAGGACAAACAATGCAGTCAAAAACAGCATGGATATGGTGCGATTTAGAGATGACAGGGTTAGATACAAAGAAGCACCGAATTATTGAGATCGCAACAATAATCACCGATGATCAACTCAATGTAATTGCCGAGGGGCCGAATGTTGTGATACACCAAGCTAGCCAGTATCTTGAAGACCTTGACCCATGGATTAATAAGCATCACGGAGAATCTGGATTGCTGGCTGGAGTTCGTGAGAGTTCGATCAGTCAGATGCAAGCAGAAAAAGAGACGCTTGAGTTTATATCTGCCCATACTAGACCCGGGAAATCGCCATTGTGTGGCAATTCAATCGGCACTGATCGTGCTTTTATCTCAGCGCACATGCCAGCACTTGCGCAGCATTTTCACTACCGGAATATTGATGTTTCAAGCGTCAAGCAACTTTACGAGGCATGGTACCCGAAACGAGAGCGATTTATGAAGAAAAATCATCACCGTGCACTAGACGATATTAAAGAATCAATCGCTGAGTTAGCGTTCTATCAAAAAGCAATCTTTGTCACGACAGACGCGAAATAGTAGGATCGATGCGAGTCATTCACTGATAGAGCATAGAAAATAATGGACGGTCTATCATGACACAAAAGAGAGTAACACGTTATACATTTGCATGTGAAAGTCTAATATCATTCCAAACAAACGTCCGATTGTTAGGAACACTAACCCAGCACAATGTGCGGGTTATATTTCTCTCCGGGCCACTTGGTGCGGGTAAAACAACTTTTGCTCGCGAGTGGCTACGGACAATCGGAGTCACCGGAGCCATCAAAAGCCCATCATACTCGATGATAGAAACATATCAGGACACTGACATAGGCGTCGTCCATCACCTTGATTTATATCGTATCAATAGCAATGATGAGATTCGATGCCTTGGTCTCGAAGAATATATCGAAGATCACTTAGTCATAGAATGGCCAGAAAAAGGTATAGATCAAATAGTGAAATATGACTTATCAGTGGATATTCAGCTTGATGGTGATTCTCGGCTCATCACGTTGAAGACGCAATGTAACACGCTAGCAGAGAGATTGACATTATTCGCAGAGAAAGTTGAAAATCAGAGGTGCTAATGACTAGCTACGTTGTGCCGCTTCAAGATAAGACAATACCTGTTGGGCATGCTCAGCAGGCTTGACTTTGCGCCAAATTTGGCAAACTAAGCGATCTGCATCCAATAAAAAACTCGATCGCTCAATGCCCATGTAGCGTTTGCCGAACATGCTTTTTTGGATCCAAACACCATAAGCGTCACAAACTGCGCCGTCTGGGTCAGATAACAAGGTGAATGGTAACTGATACTTATCAATAAACTGACGGTGTCGCTTGGGCGAATCTTTTGAAATGCCAATGACATCACAATTCAGTGACATGAGAGATGACCATGCCTCAGAGAGTTCGCAGGCTTGTGTGGTACAGCCCGGTGTCATGTCCTTAGGATAAAAATAAACTAAGACAAATTGCTTGCTACATTGCTGAAGCGAGAATGGTTCGCCATCCTGATTTGGCAAATTGACTGATGGGGCGTGTTGGCCAAGCATAAATGATCTCCTAGCGATTTCTACGACTGAGTTCAAGCATCTCACATGCAGAATCATGAGTCAGTGGTTTGCAATAATATGAGGTAAATCCGGCACTAAGACAGCTCTCTTTGTAACCGTCATCATCGTGCGCAGTGAGTGCGATAATGGGCGTATCCCGATAGTCAGACTGTATTGCTAGCAAGTGCTCGATAGCTTCAATTCCTGACATATCAGGTAAACCAACATCGACAATGAGTAGGTGATAGTGATTAGTCCGAGCTAGTGCTATACCAGCGTTGCCTGAGGTAGCTAAATCAAGTTTGCACTCAAATTTTCCGAATAAAAAGCGCGCTACTTTCTGCGCTATTTGACAGTCTTCAATCATGAGAACTTGAGTGGCATGTGTGTTCATTTGATTGTCTCATCTGGAATTGGGATAGAGCATGTGATGCAGGTGCCTTGATGAAGCTTCGAGGCGACATGTATACTGCCACCAAGATCGTGAACAAAAGTCTTTACAATTGGCAACCCAAGGCCAAGCCCAGGATAGGAGCCTTTGTTTGATCTACTCACCTTAGTGAAGCGCTCAAAGATAAAATCTATCTTGTCATCTGGTATACCGATACCACTATCCTCAACAATTAGATCAAGAGATGGCTTGACGCTTTTTTGTGATACAGAAAGTGTGATCTTGACAAATCCTGTATCAGTAAACTTAACTGCATTGCCGACAAGATTCAGGAGGATGCGCTGTAGCCTATAATGGTCGCCTCTAACAACGCGCTGATGGTTAGAGTCACCAATGTGAGTTTGTATGTGGAGTGACTTACTTATTATCGCAGGAGAAAACATAGCGGTGACTTCATTTAATAAGTCTTCCAAAAGAATCGGCTGATAATCGACACGCATATTAATATCTTCATTTTTTGACAACTCAAAAATCGTATTACAATAATCAAGTAGCTGTTCAGCACATCGCTTGACATCCGCAATCAACTCTAATTGTTCTTTATCAGTATTAAGCTCATCAAGCATGCCGGATAAACCGATCATTCCGACAAGGGGTGTCCTGATATCATGTTCCATATTGCGTAAGAACGTTGCCTTGGATAGACTCTCCTGCTCTGCGCGTTCTTTTGCATTACGAAGACCATCTATGAGGTGTGCTTTATCAGAAATATCAACAGTATTACCAATGATGCCTGCAATCTCCCCACTACTGTCCTTGAGGGGAGTTTTGGTAGAAAGTTGAATAACATTGCCATCATCCTTAAATTTTTCTTCATAGGACAATTGCTTACCAATTCGCATTATTTCAAGATCATTATCTCGATATGCAAGTGCAGTTGCCTGATCAAAAATCTCAAAGTCTGTCTTATTGATAATATCTTGCTTACTGAGGTTTATCCCAACTTGATTCAACCGATTGAGGGTAAATTGATTCAAGCCCAAATATCTTCCATCTTTGTCTTTCCAGTATATGCAACCAGGTAAACTATCTATGAGATAGTTAAGACGAAAGATCTCTTCATCTTGCTCGGAGATTTTTGACTGCATCGCCTCAATGTCACGTAAATTATCCATAAAGTGAGTGTACCATAGGTAGCAAGTTATGCAACGACTTGGTGACTAAAGCATAATGAGTGCAGATGCGGAGCTATTATTTGGTAAGAAGCTGATCGGTTGTAAAAAAGCAACTGTTTACAGCTCGGATAGACCAAATCGAAGGTTTCGAGCCATCATTCCAGCGCTGTACCCATTGTGGTAGCTTGGCCTGATAGCGTTCAATATGACAATAGAAAAGGTGATGATCGAGAAAGTCGATGAGACGATTAAACATCATATCAGGCTGACTACCAAGACAATGCACCTCGACGTGTAACTGCTTTACAAGATGAAGACACGTTGATATCTCGTTGAGAATATCAAATTCAGCGCCCTCAACGTCTAATTTGAGATAATCAACCGGGCGATTGATAAATCGTGATAATCGAGAAATCGGCACTTTCAAGGAAGTATCGTACTGAGATAAATCTTCCTGTATACCCCAGATCGGTTTAATTGAGTTGCCAAGACCGCCAGAGAGGTGTTTTGCTTTGCTCGTGTAGAAATGTGATGAGCCGTCATAATCACCAAGCGCGCAATTGTATAGTTGCGTCGATGTTAGTGCGTTTCTCCTCACATTTTGTTCAAGTAAGTGATAAATATCAGGATCTGGCTCGAAGCAAATCACATCAGCATTAGGGTAAAGCTGTTTTAGATAGAGTGTTACGCAGCCTGCGTTTGCGCCAGCGTCAATGATGTATGGACGATCTACTGACGATAGGAACCAGTGTTGATGTGCTTCAAAAATATCTGATTTGAAACCGTCCATCGCAAAGTCACTGACATAAGCTATGTCTAAACCATTGAGAGAGGCCCATTTAACCGGTGATATTTCGTGCAAACGCATTAACTTGTATCCTTAAGGATATGTTATTGTAGCATTCAATCGGTACCAGTCAATACATAAATCATAAATAGTTAACTTGCATGTAATCCATTAGCGAGCTGCAGTGACAGCCATTGGCTAATCATCGTCAAACTGACTGACCGGATTCTTTTTTGTCTGTTGCTGTGCAGCGCGAGGACGACGAGACCGGTTTCCTGTTGGCCGTCGGCGATTAGCAGATTGTTCGACTGCTATAGTAGACTTACCTTCATGCGTTTGATCAACACTGTTGAAGTTTTTTTCAGGTTGATGTTCTTTGTTATCGTTCACCTGCTGGCGATTGCTTCTATTATCAGAACGCCTATCTGGCCGACGCCGTGAACTATTGCCGTCTGAACGATGGTCACCGGAACGCCTTGTGCGGTTGCCACCTTGATTGCCTGGTCTGCCGCTGCGTGGATGTGATCGTCCTGTTCGTCGATTACCGGCGGCTTTCTGGGTCGTTGATGTTTCGGCGCCAAAAATTGTCTGCCAAATACTTCCTAGAACACTTGGCTTTTTTGATGATTTGGAGCCAGAGGGGCGACGTTGCACATGTGGTTTGTCGAGCTTTTCATTGGCAATCCAGGGCTTCTCACCAGCGTGTGGAGAGATGAGCGTGTGGCTCATATCGTCTGTACTATCTGCGTCGCGGTGAAATCGCTTCAGAACATAGCGCTGATATAAGAAATATTCATTAGGGATAATCTTGATTGTGACTTGGTGGCGATGCTCTATCTGATGGAGAGCAGTTCTCGATTCGTTGAGCAAATAAGTCGCTACTTCAACAGGCAACTGTACTTGTATGATGTCTGTTGTCTGAGTAGCAGATTTTTCAATGACTGAAAGTATATAGTTAGCGTAAGAAGGAACACTGCGTCGTTTTCCGATAATTAACATTTCGTCATTGTTGATCGGCTCAAGCGAAGACTTGAAAAATACTGTGCCAAGACCTTGTCTCAGTAAACTCATACATCCAGTCAGTAGGCTGATTGGTTCTGTCCTAATTTTTGCTCGATCAAGTGTGCAGCGATCCGTGAAGATCTTTTCAACCGTAGCGCGATTAGCCTCATCATACATATCAATAAAATCGATATGTATAATGCCGCTGATATCACGAAGACGTAGCATATCAGCTACCGCCACGGCCGCTTCACGATTTGTGTTCAGTGCGTTCTCTTCAACACTGGCGCCCACAGTTGATTTGCTGGAGTTGACGTCGATCATATAGCCCGCTTCCGTGCCATGAAAGACAACCTGGCCACCAGAGGGTAGAGACACTTTGACGTGAAAAATCTGTTCTATCTGCTCTTCAAGTGAGTAGTGGTGGAACATTAAGTCATGGTCGAATAAGGTAAGAACATCTTCCTGGATGTAGTCTGGTCGTATTGTTTCAAGATAGTTCTTAATGGCATCAAAAGTTGAGGCATTATTACAGATGATCTTATCAATTGCTCCAGACATATTATCTCGTATCATTCGTGTGACAATATTCTCATCTTCGTGAATGAGACATGGTGCAGATTGTGATTGGTGGGCATCTGATATCAGCCGCCACTGTTGCATAAGCGCTTTGTAGTCCCACTCAATGTCGCTGTGTGGTGCAGTTAATCCCGCTGTTCGAATAATTATCCCCATCGACTCGTCTACATTGAGCCGCTTAATGGTTTCTTTGATCGAATCTCGCTGAGCTGTGTCAGCCTTACGAGAGATTGCCTGCTTTTGATTCAGGGGTAACAGCACAAGATACGTGCCAGCAAGAGAAATGAACGTTGTTAGTGCGGCGCCTTTAGATTCGTGATGGAGCTGATCCTTCTTGATCTGCACAAGCACTTTTTGGCCAACTTTGATTTGTTGGGCAATTTCAGCCTCTGGAAGGTCAGCCTTGCCGCTCGAAAGGTAAATCGGTGCTATGTTACTGAACGGAAGAAATCCATCCTTCGTGTTGTTCGAATCGTTAGTATACTGCACAAATGCAGCACCGAGCTCAGGCCGGATGCTTTTAATCGTAGCGTTGTAGATCGTGTTTTTTGCACGTCGGTAGGTGCGCGGTGAAGATTCATCGTATTCGATGAGTGTCCCTTTTTGGGTGACGGCGACACGAATACGGTCGTCGCCAGATTGTTCAATGATGATTGATTTTTTCATATGTATACCTTAGCAGTGTTTGCTAGATTGTGGTCCTTTTATCTTACCATATGCAGTGTGGTTATCGGTCATGCTGTATAGACATGCAGGCATATGGCGCTGTGCTTTCTCTTGTTCGGAGATATAATGCAGATTAATTCTGTGCATTGGTAAATTAGCAATACAATTATACACAAGCCGCCAGCTGCATGCAAGCAGCTAGCGTTGATGTGTGGTGTTGCGCGTCTGAGCCTGTTCGAGCTTACCTCGACACTACGTTACAGTTTGTATGACAGTTAAGTATTGATTAAATCTATTAAATATCGTAGAATATCGCAAAAATGATATAAGACTGTCATGGCCTACTCAGAAGTTTACACGGTTGAAGGAAACGACGTCGGGCAACGTATTGATAATTTCCTCATGTCAAAAAATCGCGCCATCCCAAAATCGAGATACTACAGGGCGATACGATCTGGCGAGGTTAGGGTCAACAAAAAAAGAGTGACAGCAAGCTACCGAATCCAAGCAAATGATCAGGTTCGTATACCGCCATTTGTTGCAGATTCAGGCATGAAGGCTGACCAACCTGTGGTTCTGACAAGCCAGCAGAAAGAAATGCTAGAAAGAATCATCTTGTTTGAGAGCAATGAGTATATGCTTGTGAACAAACCGTTTGGTATCGCTGTACATGCAGGTAGTGGTATTCGTAATGGGCTTGTGGATCAATTGATCTCGCTCAGGTCAATGCCATTGTACCTGGTTCATCGACTTGATAAAGACGTCTCTGGATGCCTGTTGCTAGCTAAGAATCGTCAAGCACTGAATGATATGATTGATAAGTGGTCAACAGGAGCTGTGAAGAAGATATACCATGCGCTCGTGTTCTGCGAGTCAAGACCGAGTCAGCGTGTCATAAGCAGGACCTTGACGACATCCAGTGGTCGTCAGCAGACTGCCATGACTGAATTAAGCTGTATTGAGATGTTCGATAGCTACGCTTGTGTTAAACTACGGATTACAACAGGTAGAAAGCACCAGATCAGACGTCATCTTGCTGACGAAAAAATACCGATTATAGGTGATATTAAATACGGTGACTTTGCAAAGAATAAGCGCTTCAGAAAACAAGCTGGGGAACAATATCTTTACCTGATAGCGAAGGAGTTAGTGCTTCCAATAGCGGGGGAGAGCAGAGGATTCAAGGTAGATTACCCTGATTGGTGGTCGTGCACTGAGTAGCGGACGGCTACCTGGTGTTGCTATGCTTGAGCATGTTGTGAAGTTTTGCCATGATGTTCGGCTGGGATTCGACGGATTTGAGAACTGCATCGATAACAGCGTTGTCTTGCGCGCTAAGTCCACATTCAGTTGAGGCAGGTTTGGTTTCCCGCGACTCAGCATTAGCAGGCTTGGCTGCGGCACTATCCTCTCGCAATGACTGAGATGTAACTGGGTGAGGGTTAGTAGATTGTGCTGTGTTCATCAAGTTATTTTCTTTGTTGGATGTTGATTCGTCATTGTGCATGATTGTGAATTGATCTCGTTCATTATTGGAAGAATGATCTCAAGATAACACTGCACTGGGCACATGTCAATGTGGTTCGAAAACTGTGTTCAAAGGGTTTTTTGTCTCGTCACGCTGCGAGTCCAAGCGAGAAATGTCCCTGGCAGCTGCCAGGCCGTCGGAGCTTAATGTGCCATCTTTGTTAATGAGTGATGCTGAGGGTTGTAGTTCATGATCTTCATGCAACGTCTCTGTCTCGGAGTATCCAAACACTTCGTTGAATTTCCTGACGATGAACCGATAGAATTTTCTTAGTGTGCTAATCATAATGTAGTCTGTTATCGTTGTGCAATGTCACCACAGGGGAAACTGGTTGTCAATAATTATGTGGACGGCCTTGGCCTAAAGTAATCAGTATCTGCAGCCAAGCTGGGATATAGTTGTGGGTTGCAGTAGCAACACTACCTACAGTACTACTCAAAGTTAAACCCATCTAGATGGAACGATTATATATGTTGTGGCTGCACTTGATTACAGTCAATACCTGTGATAAAATCTTGTCGTTATCAATTGTGGTATTAGTCCCATGGCCGTACAAAAAAGTAAGAAATCCAGATCAAAGCGTGGTATGCGTCGCGCTCACAACGCACTCAGCGGGGTGCCGCTCGCTGAAGACAGTATGACTGGGGAAGTACATCGCAGACATCATGTTACCAAACACGGATACTACCGTGGGAAGAAAGTAATCTCTGTGCGCGAGACAGCGAGCAACGGCGAGTAGTTGCGAAAGCGATTAATTTTCCCACAAAACTTCGAAACACATTGCAGCATCATACACAGCAGGTTATAATCATCCAACATTGATGAATCTTAGCATATCATGCCAAATACACACACCACGACTATTGCACTAGACGTGATGACTGCCGAAGCAGGGATAGCCTCAGCTGTCAACGCTGCAGTAAAATGCCTTCGACAGCACCAAGAACTTTCCTTAACACTCGTAGGGGACCAGCTCCTGATCGAAGAAGTGCTTGAGTCTAGCCATCGAGCATACTGGCGTGAGCTGAGCTTAAAGATTATCCACACCGATGTCATTATCTCTCATGAGGACGATCCACTACATGCCCTGAAGGCAAAGCGTCAGTCCTCAACACATCAAAGCGTAAGACTCGTAGCAGAAAATCAAGCGGATGCAGTGGTCAGCTGTGCAAATACGGGTGCGCTTTTAGCCATTGGACGCTATATGATGAAGCGGCGTAAGGATGTTGACAAACTAGCGCTCGTTGCCGCCTTTCCGACCTACAATAGAGGCGAATCATACCTCTGCGATGTTGGTGCAAACTACGACGCTACGCCAAAAGACCTGCATAGACAAGCCATCATGGCGAGTGAAATGTTCAAACGTGCACACAGTGACGATTCACCTAGGGTTGCCTTGCTGAACATTGGAACGGAATCCTACAAGGGCAACGAATTAGCGACTGAAACAATAGCTCTGCTGCAGCGCGATCCAACAATTAATTTTTGCGGCTCAGTCGAAGGAAATGATATATTTAAAGGTGACGTTGACGTCGTCATATGCGATGGATTCGTCGGTAATTGTGTTTTGAAGTCATGTGAGGGAACCGCCAATTTTGTGATGAGCACAATCAAACAAGCTTGTATGACAAGCACACTGACCAAACTACTTGGAGGCGCGTTGCGCTCGGTTCTACGTGCACAGGCACCGAGGCTGAATCCATCGTTAAGAAATGGTGCATTTGTTCTCGGCCTCAACGGAATTATAATCAAAAGTCATGGTAATGCAGATACTCTAGGCATAGAAACAGCAATCAAAACAGCTATGAAAGCTTGCTCAAGCACTTACTTCTCCTCAGCAAGACCAAAAACAGCATTACATGCTGAAGCGTCCACATCCTAGGAAGGTACTGCTATGAATAGTATAAGCACATGTGTCAAAACCGGGGTGATTTACTACGCCATCGCACTCGTGTATGCGCTCATCGCGGATGTGTTTTGGATATCAATTGTTGCGGGGCCGATGTACCATACCACATTCCCCACACTCATTGAGCTCAAGCTTTTTCCCGCTGCATTATTTTACTTGTTGTTCACGGCCGGACTAGTGATTTTTACGATCTTACCAAATCGTCACTCCTCATTGCTCAAGACAGTCTCGTCATCAGCATTTTTTGGGCTTAATGTATACGGTGGATACGCGCTGACCTTGCTGGCAGTTTTCAATTTTTTCACTCCAATAATGGCAATGCTAGAAATGCTCTGGGGTATGACGATCGCGGTATTTGTGGCAACTGCAACAATCAATACCGCATTGTTCATATCACCCACTACAAAGAAAAAATAGAAGAATATTCAGTAAATTAGTGCTATAAATAGCTTATTGTACACTGGTCACATGGTTATGAATGCTTCACCGAATAACAGCTCTGATGCAGAGAAAAGACAAACGCTAACCCAAACTGCTAAATTCGCCGGAGACAAAAAAGGTATAATCATCACTACTTTCTTCGGTAAAATCACCGATTGCACCAAAGAGAAGTCAGGCGATAGCCAAACCAGAAAAGTGAGTCCTAGCTTGGGATCAGCTGATACTGATGCAACGAATCAAACTAAAGAAAATGCTTGTCGCGATAACAGCGAAGCAGGAGACGACGAAGAAGGCGAAGAAGAGAAAGAAGAGGAAGAAGAGGAAGAAGAGGAAGAAGAGGAAGGCGAAGAAGGCGAAGAAGGC
>DBUY01000034.1 GCA_002308435.1 Proteobacteria bacterium UBA1278
TGTATGCGCTCTTCGCCACAATCGATGTCGCTATTTTGTGGTAGGGAGTCTTTTGCGCTGGCTAGTAAATTGACGATCTCGTAGTGTTGGGTCCCTAGTGTGATATCTTTTGGAATTGTTGTTATTTTCCCATGTTGTCGTATGTATAAGTGATTCATGTTTTCCGGGATGATGTACCAATTTTCCATAGCAAAAAAAATCTTTCTGTCGACACTATTTGTCGCATCCCCGTCATTAAACGTTCGGTGTTGGTGCTTATTTTGGTTGCCGGTGTTCGTTACGTCGCTACATAATAATTGATCTAAGAAGCACAATATATCCTGGAACCGGCCTGTTTCCGAAAGTTCAGTGCCTTGTGCTTGAACACGCGCGACATCTCTTTCTCTGGCTCTCTCGTCTTGCTGACTAGGTTGTGCATATTTCTGGAGGTATTGATCATTGGCTATGACATCTGATATTTTTTTGAGCAAGCTTGGCGTTGCAACCCAGGTGTGGTGTGCTTTTGAAAATAAAAAGTTCAACATGGCATCTAATTAATCAGTATTTTTTATTTAAACATATGCAACTTGCTCTGTCTATCAGTCTATGTCTATGGTTGGGATAGCGGGTTTCCCAATCAACTCTTGTCAGCGTCCCAGATGTTCTGTCCATTTGGCTTATTGTTTGTTATAATTGAGACATAAGCAGGGCAGTGAACAGGTTTATGGTGATGTTAGCTAATCTACCGAATATGATTTCTTTATCTCGGGCTGTGGTAGGCCCTGTGCTTGCTTTTGGGGGGCTATACTTATCATCCAATTGGGTGATAGGCCTGATGTGGTATGCTGTTATAACCGACATCATTGACGGTGCCTTAGCGCGACTTCTCAACGCTGAAAGTGAAATTGGTGCAAAGCTCGACCCCTGGTGTGATGCTTTTTTTGTTATTGGGTTAATGATCTATTTGACTCGGGTAACTAATTTTTCCGTTCTGCCAACGCTGGCTGTCTTGATTCGATACGTCTCTACGGCGGTTTACCACCATGATCTTGTTGAACGTGGGCATCGTAACCTCACTTCTTTGAGTACTGGTAAGTGCGCATCAACCCTGGTCATGATGGTGGTGGTCTATCTGACTTTGTGGGTCAGTGATGTTCGCTATCCTGTGCTAGATTTACTATTTCCCGGTGTACTATTCTCAGCTTTTGGTATGTTGACCTATAGTTGGGGTGAGTATTATCAGCGTTATCTTAGGTTGTACCATGCAAAAACACTTCATTCTTAAACTACTGAGGATTACTCGCAGTACAGAGAATATATGAATTTAGAACCCGGAGACATTAGCCGAATTATTGAGATGGCTTGGGAAGATCATACGCCATTTGAAGCCATAGAATCACAGTTTGGTCTCAGTGAGTCAGAGTGTATTGCATTGATGCGCCGAGAACTGAAGCCATCAAGTTATCGGTTATGGCGAAAACGCGTGACGGGCCGGTCCAGTAAGCATGCACAACTCGTGACAAAAGCGAAGGCTGGCATTAAACATCGAGCGGCAGGTCAGTCAAAGCTGAAAACTAAGCCGAAATCTATGCAATAATAATGTTGACTTAGTTCTTCCAATAGCCGATAGGCTTGTTAACTTTGGGAATAAAAGACCATTGGCACGCGGGACATCTGAGTCGCTTTTGACGAATCATTAAATTATTTTCTGTGTGGTATATCATTAACTTGACAGTATCTTGTTATTTAATGAATATTACCTTAATTAATACGGAGAGTAATCCCAATGTTTATTTCTAATATAACGCATTTGTTAATCGTTTCATTGATGCTGTGGAGTGGTGCAATGGCTAAAGAAATTCACTTGTCCTCTGATAAAGTGAATGACGGGACTATTGCAGTCTTACCTGATCAAGTACTAACCGTTGGTGTTGTGGAGGATGTTGCGCCTCTGACTACGAATTTTGGGGGTGATTATCATGGATTACTTGTAGATATTTTCATGCGATCGCACGAGAAGTCAGATTACAGCGACTGGAAAATTAAATTTGTTCCATATGCGGATAGACATGACGCCATCGATGATATAGCTGCCGGTAAATTAGATTTTTTGCTGGGTGACTTTGCCTTCAATGGGCTAGATAGTGTGACCGAGTTTTCCAGCAGCTTCCCTGTTTATATTGATGAGTTTGTCGTTGTTACCAAGTCGGCTTCGAAAAGTTTGGCCGTGATTTTTTCTATCATTTGGGACGATCTACTCAAGAGTGTGCTTGGCCTAAGCCTCTTACTCATCATCATATTTTCTGTGTTGCTCTACATATTTGAAAGCCACGTACACCCGCACATGAAGGATGCAAGTCTCATCGAGAAATCGAGTTACAGTTTTTTTATGGTTGCTGCATGCTATCTTCGTGATCTGGTCTATGAGCCGGCAACCAATGCTGGTCGAATTTTGATGAGTATTTGGATGATCATCTCCATATTTTTGATCACAGTGATTACATCAATTGTGACGACGAGCGTTATCACCCTGACGCACTTCAATGAGTCTAACATAACGAGTCTCAGCCAGATCACTAACCAGAAAATTGGATATATTGATCTGGAGGTTGCATTTGCACATGCGATCGAAGTTTTGCCCTCTCAACCAGTTCCTTTCGCGGGCTATCCTGAGATGGTTGATGCGGTCATAAATGGCGATATCCAATTTGGGCTTGGTTCGAAGTTGTTGTTGACGGAGAAACTAAAGAGATTTCCTGAATTGAGAGACAAAGTCAGCTTATCTTCACTTGCGGTTGGCTATGAAGGCTTTGTCATATTGTATTCGAGTAAGCATCCAGATCGCTCAAAAGTGTATGATAATATACTGAATTCATATCGAGGCCGGATTAATGATGGGACGCTGTTCCATCTATGCGAACGGTATGTTGATTACCCAGAGCACTGTAACTACTACTAGTGTCTGGCGCGTGATACTAATCGGAAACCTACAGTATTTTGCCTCGTAAACATCAATTTTGACCTCACAATATCGCTGCGAGAATTATTCA
>DBUY01000056.1:0-3882 GCA_002308435.1 Proteobacteria bacterium UBA1278
AAATACTTATCCGTATAATTTGGTATCTGAAAACCGAAGTATGGTGCATCCCGCGATATATCCCAATCCTGTAACCCTAATTTCAACCATTCTTGTAATTTGTTTGACACAGATATTTGTAAATCAGCCTGCACGATCCATTCACTGAGCATCTCACTTTTCTGGCTCAACTGAAAAAACACATGCTCTGAAGAGCGCGGTTCTGGCGCTGTCTTCGTAATCACCGAGTAAGGATCAATTAACTCGGTTGGAAGATAATGCGCACCGCATACCTCACAGTGATCGCCATATTGATCCGGGGCCTTGCATCTCGGGCAACCGCCTCGAATAAACCGGTCTGGCAAAAACATACCTGCCTGTACGTCAAAAGCTTGTTCAACCGACTTTGTTGCAATCGAGCCATTCTCCAATAATCGCTGATAGATACCCTCCACCAAGGCTTGGTTTTCTGGGGACCGTGTGGTGTAAAACATATCCATCTCAACACCGAAATCAACAATATCCGCCTGATGTCGAGTCCAAACATCTTCAACCCACGCCTCTGGCGTTACTCCATTTTTTTCAGCAGAGAGCATAATCGCCGTACCGTGAGCATCATCACCGCCCACAAAAAGTATTTTCTGACCTTTCAGTCGCTGAAAACGACACCATATATCAGCCTGGATCTGCTCCAGAATATGTCCAAGGTGCAAATCACCATTTGCATAGGGCAACGCAGTGGTCACACAAGTCCCAGCTGACACAGTATCTCTCCAAAAATAATGCGAATTGTAACACAAGGGAGTGAAAAATCCCACTTAACACAGAAAACTAGCACGCCACAACGCCAAAAAATAGCACCCTAAACCTTTCAACAAACATTCCTGAGTAAAAGAGTCAGCTGACAGCGATTCATATTTGGTAATACATATGATTTATGGTAACATTTGCTGACAAAATAGAACCTTTCAGTATGCTAGACAAGCAAATTATGCAGGCACTCACGCATGTGGTCACCGAATTGTATGATGCCGCGGATATCACCCTCTCTCTCGAAAAAACACCAAAGGAATTTGACGGCGACTATACGCTTGTTGTCTTTCCTCTACTCAAGCGATCAAAGAAAAAACCGGAAGTCACAGCCGAGGAAATTGGTACAAAGCTCGTTGAACAATATGCCATCATTGATACATATAATGTCATCAAAGGTTTTCTCAACCTAAGTGTAACAAGTCGTGCGCTGTATGATGCGATCGCAGAACATGGTTGTAAAATACCCACTATCGCAAAAACCTCAAAGCCATATCTTGTTGAATATTCATCCCCAAATACCAATAAACCACTGCATCTTGGACATTTACGTAACAACTTGCTGGGCTACAGTATCAGTCAAATTTTAATGGCCTGCGGCTATCACGTTAAAATGATTCAAATCATCAATGATCGTGGTATCCACATTTGTAAATCTATGCTGGCTTGGCAGCAGTTTGGTCATGGAGAAACACCAGATTCAACGGGGATTAAAGGTGATCATTTTGTCGGAAAATACTATGTCGAATATGAGAAAGCTTACCGAAAGCAAGTAAATGATTTGACCGATAGTGGGATGTCTCAAGCAGAGGCTGAACAAGAGGCCCCTCTCAACAAAGCAGTACAAAACATGTTACGGCAGTGGGAGAATAAAGATCCAGAAACAATCGCACTCTGGAAAACAATGAACCAATGGGTTTATGACGGTTTTAAAACGACGTATCAACAACTGGGCGTGCACTTCGATAAAAACTACTACGAAAGTGATACCTATCTTTTGGGCAAACAGGTTATACAAGAAGGGCTTGAGAAAAAAATATTCTATAAAAAAGCAGATGGTTCTGTCTGGGTTGACCTAACCGCGCATGGGTTAGATCACAAAATCCTTCTACGATCAGACGGTACGTCCGTGTACATGACACAAGATATCGGTACCGCAATAGCCCGCTACCATGACTTTGAGTTTGATAGCATGATATATACGGTGGCTGATGAACAAGACTATCACTTTCAAGTACTATTTATCATTCTCGAAAAATTAGGCTATGCATGGGCAAAAAACTGCCACCATCTTTCCTACGGCATGGTCATTCTACCTACAGGAAAAATGAAATCACGTGAAGGTACTGTTGTTGATGGTGACGATCTCATGTCTCAAATGAAAAAAACAGCACAAGAAATTGCAAAATCACGAACAACGATAGCAAATGAAAAAGTTAGTGAACAAATTGGGATAGCAGCATTGAAGTATCAACTGCTCAAGGTAGATCCAAAAAAGCAAGTATTATTTGATCCTAAAGAGTCGATTGACTTCCACGGAAAAACTGGGCCATTCATTCAATACACCTACGCAAGAATTCAATCTATCATTCGAAAAAATGGAAAGACTGAGCCATTCAGTTTCCCAGAGAATCTACGCATGGAAGAACGCGTCATGATCAAGAAAGCCCTGGACTACCAAAACCAGGTGCATGCCGCTGGCCAACAAAGAAGCCCTGCCATTCTAGCGAATTATCTCTACGATCTGGTCAAATCTTATAATAGTTACTACCAAGAAGTTGCTATCTTAAGTGAAACGCAAACACAGACTCGATCATTCAGAATTGCGTTGAGCGCACACGTAGCTTGCATTATCCAAGCTGCTGCTAAATTACTCGGCTTCGACGTTCCAGAAAAAATGTAGCTTTATTAAGAATTCTTAAGCAATAAAATCGGACGTTTTCTGTTTATTCTGCCATCTAATTATTATCTATTTATTAAGAATCTGAGCAGACCCGCAAAAAATCAGGCTGCATACTTAATGGGTTTGCACTATCATGGATATAAACCAAAACACCAGGACCAACCATATGAAAAAAACTGGAAACATCAGATGGCTTCATCCTAACACAACCAATGGAAGTGCGCTCCTCGGAAGTGTATGTCCCATCAGGTGTACCGTGAATATAGATATAACGCTCCTCAGTATTCTGGTTAAGATACTGAAGACCTGACAAACGAATAATACGTGCAAGAATTGGGTCATCATGACACTTCAAAGACGCCATTCGACCTATCGGCTTTCGCCCCTTGAAAACAACATCAAGATCTACTCCATCTCCGATACATTCGCTAATAAAAAACCAACCACGAGGTGTTTTGTAAGAATCACTTTGCTCACCAGTCCCAAACCGTGAGGTGGATACGGAAAAAGAAATCGATTTCATACCAGAACGACATAACGTAAGACGCTGTAATTGAACATCCACAACAACAACACGACGGATTATTCGTGCATAAACTGAATAGTAAAAATGTATCAATAAGTCTAGCACGAAACTAGGCTGTTTCAGGCACCGTCTCAACTTCGTACTGCTCAAAGTTTCGATGACATGAAGCATATAACTTCTTTGCATTTTCCTGATATGCATTCGGGTCAGACCAAGCGTGCTGTGGATTGAGCAGTTTATCATCTACTCCAGGAAGATGAGTAGGAACATTTAAGTCAAAAATAGCCGTTTTTGTCTTTTCAGCCGCTAACACCACACCCGAATGAATATGATCTATGATTTGACGAGTAATTCCTAGATCAAATCGCTGTCCACCACTCACATATGAGCCTGAATGCCAACCAGTGTTCACTAGATAAACTGAAGCGCCACTGGAGGCGAGTTTTTGCATTAATAATTCACCGTACACGACAGGGGACCTTGGAAAAAATGCCGCCCCAAAACACGTGCTGAACGTCGGATTAATATCTCGAGAACTACCAACCTCTGTGCTTCCAACAAGCGCAGTATAGCCATTCAGAAACCAAAAAAGCGCCTGCTGCTTTGTTAAGACAGATACTGGCGGTAATACGCCGTATAAATCACAGGTTAGAAATACTACGGA
>DBUY01000056.1:4244-6062 GCA_002308435.1 Proteobacteria bacterium UBA1278
TAAGCTGCTCGAGAATTAGCAGTCAGGGAGGTATCGGAAAAATCAGGAACTCCACCCGATTTCAAGACCACATTTTCCAATATAGCCGTCGGCTGGTGCACTGCACGCCAAATCATAGGCTCGCCTTCCTGAGAAAGATTGATACATTTAGCATAGCAGCCACCCTCAAAATTGAATACACCTTCCGCATACCAGCCATGCTCATCATCACCAATTAGCTGACGATTGGTATCAGCAGACAAAGTTGTCTTACCTGTGCCAGATAATCCAAAAAACAGGGCCACATCACCCTCGCTGCCCTGGTTCGCAGCACAGTGCATTGGAAGCACGCCACGAACAGGTAATACGTAATTTAACACAGAGAAAAACGCCTTCTTCATCTCACCTGCATACTTAAGACCACACAACAAAACACGGCGTTTAGTGATATCAATGAATAAGCCAACATCTGAAGATACGCCATCATGCTCAGGCGAAAGTGTCATCTCTGGCAGACTCAATAATGTCCATTGCGCATACTCTGGTATGTCAGTAGCAACATCACGAATAAAAAGATTACGCAGATATAGCTGGTGCCAAGCATACTGAGTATTCACCTGTACCTGTAGTGCATACTTATTACTTGCCCCAACTTGCATAGTACTCGAAAATATCGACTGGCTCGCTTGATATTGAATGGCTTTTTCCCAAACTTTATCCATCATATGCCGTTTAAAAGGGCGATTCACCTCTCCCCAATTGACCGTCGTGTTCGTAGTATTATCAGCGACTATGTAGCGCGCATCTCTAGAACGCCCCGTGCGCGCGCCTGTTTTCACCGATAAAACGCCAGTTACCGTAAGCTCTGCACCTTCATGTGCGATCGCGTGCTCAACCAAGTCTTCTCGAGACCAACCCGTAACCAATGTGCTGCTGTCTAACATTAACTGACACCTCATAAAAATTTAGAAATCATGTTAGCACAGGGCATAGGCAATGCCAACCGCACTTCTGCGACCACGAGCAAAAATAAAATAACACAGTAAGCATTCAGAAAAGAGCTCGCAAATAAACTTGCATTTATTGTGTATTTTCAATATAATAGGAGCAATTAATACAATAATAATAAATGAAAACGCTCACAAAAGTTTTACCTTGTCTGTTGTTGACAAGCCTATGCCTAACCCCATATGCACAAATGCAGATAATCGGCGGAAGCCAAGCACAACAACAATTCTTCAATCTTTCCCAACAGAAAATTTATGTCGATGTGGACGCACAAAAGCTTTACCTGACGTCAGG
Source organism: Proteobacteria bacterium UBA1278 (assembly GCA_002308435.1). Taxonomy (GTDB): domain Bacteria; phylum Pseudomonadota; class Gammaproteobacteria; order Comchoanobacterales; family Comchoanobacteraceae; genus UBA7916. Next base: position 5,526 of record DBUY01000056.1, read on the forward strand.
TTACAATACTGTTATTGCAAGTTACAAAATATCCACTGGACGCACGGGTACGGGTGAGCGACCAGGATCCTATAAGACCCCACGCGGCCTACATACAATTCAAAGTAAAATCGGTGATAATCAAGACCCTATGTCAAAGTATAAATCTCGTGTTAAAGTCGGCACCTATGATCCTGCTCACTCGCGATATGACAATATTTTATCACGCATTCTCACGCTTGAGGGAAAGCAACAACACAATAAAAACACACGCCAACGCTGTGTGTACATACACGGTACATCAGCCACCGATCGCTTGGGGAAAAAACCATGCTCACTGGGTTGTATTCGCATGTGCCCGTATGAAATCATCGACCTATTCGGGCGAATCAACACCGGAACAGCAGTTTACATTCACGACAAAAACAATTGTCTACCGTGGGAAAGCAAAGCAACCGTTCATGTCAGCAAAAACACGATAGTTTCACCGAGAAGGGAACATATCTCAGTAAGCTACGCCACCTAGTTTGGGTCCGCTAGTTTAGGCCCCTAGTTTTG
>DBUY01000056.1:6404-15130 GCA_002308435.1 Proteobacteria bacterium UBA1278
TAGCTATGGGTGGACTTGAACCACCGACCTCAGCATTATGAATGCCGCGCTCTAACCAGCTGAGCTACATAGCCATTTTTTTGATAAAAAATTATCTCAAAAATATGCACATCATGTCAAGCATTTAAACAAAATGCAGCGATATCCTAACCATGATTGCTCATTCTGAGCTTGTTCATGACCTCATTAGCCGCTATACTCCGTGCCAAATTTTAGTAACGGAATACGATGCTAGTCCGTCAACGTCGATAGATCAACGTGGAGGCCAGAACAATGAATCTGATAGCACAACTCGGCATCTCACCATACAGTGAGCAGGATGATGAGCAATACATGTGTGACAACCAATTATCTCACTTCAGAAACTATCTCAACGCTTGGAAGACACACCTTCTAAACGCTTCGGAAGTCACCGAGGGGCAGATACAAGACGACGCCAGCACAATACCAGATGCCAACGATAGAGCATCCTACGAAGCCAATTTAGGATTCCTACTCAAACGAAATGGTAGAGAAAGAAAACTCGTCGCCAGAATTGACAAATCCATCTCTGAAATTGACACAAAGAACTATGGTATTTGCCGATCCTGCGGTGCTGACATCGGCCTGAAACGACTTGAAGCACGTCCAGTCGCCAACGAGTGTATCGATTGTAAAAGCCTCGCTGAAGACGCTGAGAAAGTATAAATGAATAGACTAGTTATCCTGGCTTGCATCATAACTTCGATTCTGATCGCCATCCTTATCAGCATCGCTCCTGATCAAAATAGCATTTACGAAGAGTTGGGCGCACGAACCAGTAGACTTCTTGACACAATTATCAAGTTACTCGGCGTACTTGCCCTACTCAAATATCTCTTCACGGACAAACATCACACTGCCTGAGGTCGGTTACCATGCTCACAGCGCAAAAGGCACACACAAATGGTAACGACTTCCTACTCGTTGAGGGATCGCAACACAAGCCAGACGAGCTAGTACAGAAAATTGCGCACCGCCGCACAGGAATTGGATGCGACCAAGTTTTATTTTACCAGAAAAAGAATAATATTGCGCAAGTCACCTTTTTCAACCAAGACGGCAGCCAGGCCGCATTATGCCTGAATGGCGTGTACGCACTAGCCAATCACTTGATAAAACAATCCCCAATCAGCTGGCAGATAGAAACACAACACCACACATTCACAAGTCACATCAGTAATGACCAGCTTCATGTTGCTTTTCGTCAGGAGATTATTCTAGATTACCGTCCAATTGAACGCTTATTTGTCGAGAGGGTCCCAACCCTCAACAGGGCATTCTTCATATCCGTCGGAAACCATCACCTTGTCTTGCCAGAAGCCGACCTAGGAACACTAGAACTTCCTGAACTAGCAAAAGAAATCGAAACCAAAGGACTCTTTCCGGATGGCATCAATATTAGTACATTCAAGCAACAAAATTTAGAAACACAAATGCAAACTCATGAACGAGGCGTAGGCCTAACACTTGGCTGTGGTAGCGCTGCGCTCGCTGTTTTTGCACACCAATTACAACAACACTCAAAACATCAAGCTATAACCATCAAGCAACCCGGCGGTACAGTCGTATTTGAAAAAAAACAAGAAAATTTTTACATGCACGCACACAGTCAGGTAATCGCAACTGTTGAGATCAACAGCTAACTGGCTCTGTTATTCCAGTAATCACTTCTGGCTCAATAGTTAGTGAGACACCAAATACGCCTCGGACTGAATCTTGAAGGTTTTTTGCGAACTGCAAACACTCAGATTGAGACCCTTCACCATCATGCGTAAGGATCAAGGCATTTTTCGAGTACAAGGAAAACCCATTACGTCGAACTGTTTGCCAACCAAGCAGCTTTAATAATTGTCCTGCAAATAATTTTACCCGTTTATCTGGCAAGACATAGTGATCGAAAGCACAAGAAAAACGCGCAATCAACTCATCAAACTGTACTTGACTAATAATAGGATTAACAAAAAAACTCCCTGCATTGCCAATCTGTTCAACGCGAGGTAAGCGCATACCTCGAATAGCTACCACAGCATTAAAAATTGATAACGGGGTCTGCGGTAAGCGATTTTCCGCCACATAACGAATTAATGACGGGTATGTTAATTGAAGCTGTGGTCGTTTATTGAGTAAAAAATGAACACGTAGAATAACTAGCTTGCCTTTCTTCGCTTGCTTAAAGATACTAGATCGATAACCAAAACCACACTCAACAGCTGATAAATGATAGCACTGTCTTGTCTCGCGACAAAAAACCTCGCATTGGATTAGCCATTGACTTACGTCGACGCCGTATGCACCAATGTTCTGTACTGGCGCAGCGCCGACAGAACCGGGAATAGATGCTAAATTCTCAAGGCCATACCACTGCTGATGCATACACTGCTCAACAAAAGCATGCCAATTCTCACCAGCACCAACAACAACATGAACATGATCATCTGTCTCACTGATCACCTCAGTTCCCATGATTCGATTAAACAAAACCATGCCCGGATAGAAAGCAGGCAGCACAACATTACTGCCATAGCCGAGGACCAAGGCTTCCGCAGAAAAACGCTGCGACCACTGTAAACACTGCTGTAAGCGTTCAACAGAGTCGAATGAATCGAGCGATTCGCAGGATGATTGCAGCCGAAGCGTATTGTGTGCGCGTAGTGAATTTTTCATGTCGACACGAAGTGGGCCTACTAGGACTCGAACCTAGGACCAAATGATTATGAGTCATCTGCTCTAACCAACTGAGCTATAGGCCCCAAAACTCGCTTTATAATGCGGTTTAAACCAGCGAATTATTACAAAAATTATATCAAAGGTCAATGACAAACCTAACGATTTCGAGGAAGCCGTGTCCAAATAGTACAGAAATCAATCAAGTAAACATGTCTTGCTCAAGCAATACACATGGTACCAAATGCGATATAATCAATAAATCACGATCAATATCAAGCATATTAGAGACGTCACAAATGCCGACTCCAACCATGACGCGAATCCTATTTTTGACGCATTAACTATAAAACTACTTCATTGATATTTAGGACCATCTTCAGAACGAATTTGACGCATAGCTCAGCAGATATTCTCTAGGGAGTTTCACATTAGAAACATTTATTGATGATATTCTGACACCTAACACGATCCAGACATTTATAAATACTCAGATAGATGACACTATTGAGAGGCAACAATCACACAAAAATTTGAATCACAATAATGCTGTATTTCAATCGAACATACATACGGACTTCGTTCATAACGTGAGTGTAATCAAACTAAACAACACAATTTAAAGTTGACACCTCAAGCAATATCCATGATGCCAACCGTGACATCATCCATAATCCATGATAATTTGAAACGAGCGTTTCATCCATCAAAAATGCAACTATTTGACAACATCCATACCGGTATGCAAACGCTGTATCAGTCATGTATTCGACCGACTATACGCTGGCTATCTGAATACATCAACATACTGTATTACACGAACCAATTAGTCGCCTATGTATTAGCAATCATTGCTTTATTTAGTAACACCCAAATCACACCACTTGCGTTTTTAATCACAGTCCCCAGCTTATCCATATTGCTCATGTGCTTTATTATTATAATGAAACGCGTAACGCCATCTGAGAACAATTGGCTATACACATTTAGTATCGGTGTAAGAAATATACTCTTCGCGGCATACACTAGCTGGCCCATTATTGTAGTTATATCTATATTATCAAGCATTTGTCTGGTTATCAGTGCGGACATCCTCATGAGCTTTTATGCAGGATTACAGGGGATGCGTTTGGCCATCAGTCATCAAGCACTACTCATTACAATTGTTGTATGTGGGCTTTTAAAATTTGCTGAACTTGCCGCTACTGTACCGCTTATTCGTTTTCTTAAACGACAAAGCCAACTAAGAGAGGACTTCACTGAAAAGCCTTCTGCTGAAATGGAGGAAGCCATCATCAAGCCCCTCGACACCAACCAAGAATACACAAGAATCTATCTACATTGCTTCAATTATTTTGTAGGGTTCTCTATCAACAGCCTAACCGTAATCATCGCACTATTAGCAGCCAGCGGAACCGCCCTAACATTCATTAGCGCTTGGAGTCTACTCGCAAGTCTTGGCACCTTATCGCTACTATCTTGTATGCTCATATTTACTAAACAACAACAGATATCTAAAGAAACCATCGAGAACTATGATGTAAAAAACACGCATCAACCTACCCCAGCCCCAATGAGCTTACCTGACAATAATTTTGCTGATCGTGTCGGGGCAACACTGGGTGGAGAAAATCGAACCGGGGCCGACAGCTTTGCAACCGTCGCCCAACTGATGTTTGGTAGCCTTGGCAACGTGTTTTAGGGGCAACCACAACAACACGTATACCAATTTGGCCTAAAATACGGTAAAATAACCAAAATCAATGGATAAGTCGATGAAATACAGCACCAGTGACATTAAAAATGGACTTAAAGTTCTTATCGATGGTGAACCCTGCATCATCATTGAAAACGAATTTGAAAAACCTGGAAAAGGACAAGCATTTACTCGTGTCAAACTGAAGCACTGCCTGACCGGACGGGTCCTCGACCGTACCTACAAATCAGGACAATCGTTACCTCAAGCCGATGTTCAAGAACAAACAATGACCTATCTCTACAACGACGGAGCAGTCTATCATTTCATGAACCAAGACTCCTACGAGCAAACTGAAATATCTGCGCAGGCAGTTGGAGATTCAGAGAGCTGGCTCAAAGAACAGAATAGCTACCAAATTCTGTTCTGGAACCAACAGCCTGTGAGCGTTAGTCCTGAAAAATTCATGGTTCTCGAAGTCATCGAGTGCGAACCTAACGTGAAAGGAAATAGCCAGTCAGGCATTATGAAAAATGCCACCGTTGAGACTGGGGCTAACATCAAAGTGCCTCTTTTCATCAAACAAGGCGATAAAATCAAAATAGATACACGTGACAAAAGCTACATCGAGCGCGTGAGCAACTAAGCAGCCTCTGGGGTAAATGAGCGAGCGCATCCACATGTGGTTTTAGCATTCGGGTTGTGAACCACAAAACGCTCACCATAACCATCCGCCACATAGTCAATTTCGGCATCTCGTAAATACTGAAGGCTAATTGGATCCACGACGACAGTTACCACCGACAGTGCACTTACACTAGGATCGTATGCCATCGTTAACGCAGAGCAAAACTGCGACACACGACCTAGATCAGAAATTGGCACCGGAATCCTGATCATCCAATCATCACTTTCCACATCAAACTCAAAGGCAAATCCATATTGAAATCCTTGACAACCTCCGCCAGTGATATAGGCACGTAACTTTAGCGACTCATCGCCCTCAGAACGCATCAATTGCCATACTTTACTCAAAGCAGAATGTGTAACACGCAAACTCATGGCCACTACTCCTTATTATTCATTATTTGAGGCCATACCCATAAACAGCCACCCAATCCATTTACATCTCTTCATCTGACAACTGGTTTGTTATAAAAAGCTTGAGTTCATTGATAGCCGTTCCCTCTCGTGTAGAGACTCGAAATAAATGCGCAGGGATACGCGCATTGCGACAATACATTTCCACCTGGTCATGTGCTTTTTTTTGCTGCATACGCCCCAAACAGTCTGATTTGTTAAGGATGATAGCCAGTAAAACTGGGCCACCGCCTAACGAGTCAAGCCACTCACGGTCGGCAGGCTGTAGCGGATGACGGATATCCATCACCAACACAATCATTCGTAAACTAGCACGGGTCTGACAATATTTTACGATGAGTGACTGCCATTGCTTCTTAACTGCGACAGGCACTTTAGCAAATCCATACCCCGGCGCATCAACCAGTCGAGCATCATCGCCGATATTAAACACATTCAAACATTGAGTACGTCCAGGAGTTTTACTTGTTCTTGCCAGTAATTTTCGACCACAAAGTGCATTAATTAATGAGGATTTACCCACATTTGAACGCCCAAGAAAAATCACTTCAGCGCCTTCATCATCTGGCAAAGTATCCAGACGGTAACAACTTGTAACAAAATGAGCTGAATGAAAAATCACGCAATCGCCGCCATATCAGCATAGAAATCAACCATCTTGTGCAAACCAATAGTCTGAATTTTGTCTGCATAGCCCGCACAACCAAATGACGTGAAGCGATTCTCACAAACCAATTGCATCGCCTTGATCGCTGCTGCAAAGTATTTCCGAGGATCAAACTCGGAAGGGTGAGATTGTAAATATTGACGAATCGCGGCAGTTGCAGCCAACCGAAGATCCGTATCAATATTCACCTTGCGTACACCACAACGAATTCCTGCCTGAATTTGATCGACAGGCACACCATAAGTTTCAGCTATATGCCCACCAGATGCATTGATTTGGTCTATGTACTCCTTAGGCACACTTGATGAACCATGCATCACTAAATGTGTATTTGGTATTTTTTCATGAATAGCCGCAATTCGATCAATTGCGAGAACCTGGCCAGTTGGCGGTTTTGTGAATTTATAAGCACCATGACTCGTTCCAATCGCAATTGCTAATGCGTCCACCTGAGTCTTCTCAACAAAATCTTTTGCTTCGCCGGGGTCAGTCAACATCTGATCATGTGATAACACACCCTCCGCACCAGAACCGTCCTCTTCACCAGCGAGACCTGTCTCGAGCGAACCCAGACACCCTAGCTCCCCTTCCACAGAGACTCCGCAGGCATGGGCAATGTCAACGACTTGCTTAGTGACTCGCACATTGTATTCATAGCTGGTTGGTGTTTTCATGTCCTCAGCTAATGAACCATCCATCATCACTGACGAAAAACCATCTTGCACGGACCGCACGCAGACCGCTGGAGACCCCCCATGATCCTGGTGCAAACACACTGGTATGTGCGGCCACTCTGCGAGTGCCGCTTTGACCATCCCTTGTAAAAAATGCGGGCCTGCGTATTTTCTGGCGCCAAATGATGCTTGAAGAATTACCGGACTATTTACCCTGTTTGCTGCCTGCATAATAGCACGCACTTGCTCTAAATTGTTCACGTTAAATGCGGGCAAAGCAAAACCGTGCTCAGCAGCAAAGTCCAGCAATTGTCGTAGAGAAATTATTGCCATATGATTTCCAATAAGAATTCAGCTTCATCATACCAAAAGCGCTCCATTTTACAAGGAAAAACACCTTATGCATCTGTTAAGTCTCATATTTAATCGCCTGAGAAAAAAATAAAACTCGACAAACTGATTATTAATGCTAAAATGTGGCACAGATGAAAGCGATAGATCTTGTCGACGCACCTAGATGAATATCTTGACACACCCATACATTGCGCATGCAACATTTGTAATCCTGGGATACACTATTCAAACAGTGGCGAACATATCTGCTGAACAGATCGCTCATCAATCTCTGAGACAAACCGCAGAACCGAAACAAATGCTTGGTACCTTTTATAAAAGTATCGCACTCAAGTGGACATTATTCACCATACTGACCTTACTAACCATCACGAACGCACCCAATCAAGCACACTGGACGCTGGTTGGTATTGTGACAAGTGTGTTGACAAAATCGCGTCTCACCAAGCTAATCGAGAAATATGAGCCACACCACACCTACAGCAACTGAGTACATTCAGCACCATCTGAAGCATCTCCAAGTTACCATCTATGGTGAACCTGGTACTTTTTTCACCATCAATATTGATACCATATTTTTTTCAGTCGCCATGGGCTTACTATTTCTCATACCATTCAGATATTGTGCGAAACGCCTGTCACTCAATCAACCTGGGCGATTTCAAGTCGCGCTCGAAATGCTCGCTGAGTTTGTTGATCAACAAATCAAAGATACATTTTCAGGCAGAGTAACCTCTGTATGCGCACTTGCACTCACAATCTTTGTCTGGGTATTTTTAATGAACTTCATGGATTTGGTTCCAGTAGATTTATTCCCTGTAATCGCTTCGTATTTTGGCATCGCTAAGCTGCGCGCTGTCCCAACCGCTGATTTAAATGTACCGCTAGCGATGGCACTGGTTGTATTTTTCGCCATCTATTACTACGCGATCGCGTTTAATGGCTTCAAAAACTGGCTCAAAGAAATCTCTACCGAACCCTTTGGGGTCTATTTAATGCCAGTCAACATTCTCAAACACCTCATTGCAGATATCGCAAGACCGATCTCGCTCTCATTGCGTTTATTTGGTAATCTATATGCTGGCGAGATAATTTTTATTTTGATTGCGTTAACCCCTGCGTACATGCAGTGGTTATTGGCAGGAGCTTGGTTAGGCTTTCACTTGTTTGTGATTACCATCCAAGCTTTCATTTTCATGATACTAACCATCGTGTATATTGGCTTAGTACAACACACAGGAGACCACTGATGAATATAACAACTGAACTTGCAAACATACACACAATGACGATTATTGGCGTATCTCTCATTGTATCAATCGGCGCAATTGGAACAGCCATTGGCTTCGCTATGCTTGGCAGCAAGTTTCTGGATGTCACCGCAAGACAGCCTGAAATTGCCCCTATGCTACTCACTAGAATGTTTATGATTGCGGCACTACTCGATGGGGTAACGATGATTGGCATCGGCTTAAGCTTATATTTCAGCCTTGCAAATCCTTTCGTTTCCAGCTTCTTAGAAGCCGTTGCCCAAGTCAGCGGTTAGTTC
>DBUY01000067.1 GCA_002308435.1 Proteobacteria bacterium UBA1278
CTATACACACATAATCAATCCATCAACACTGATATTTTTTGCTGCAGAGTGAGCTGTGGCAATAACAAGTTCGCAAAGCTTCTATCATTAGTCATGCTGAGGGCCTCGTGCACCAACTATCCTGAACAAGTCATGTGTGGTTTTTGGTTGACAAGTGGAAAAAAGTAGCGCTAGAATGAAATCAAGTGGAAATTAGTGGTAATTAGTGGAATGAGCTTTCGGGGAGTAAACGCATGTAACGTCGACACCAAAGGTCGCTTTGCCATGCCGACAAAATACCGCGAAACATTTCAGGAGACTGCGGCAAACAAGTGCGTAATCACAATTGACACAGAAGATGACTGCTTGCTGCTCTACCCATTACCAGTTTGGGAAGAGATTGAGGCAAATTTACAGACATTGCCAAGTTTAAATCGGAAAGTCCGACGTGTACAGCGGCTTTTAATCGGACATGCCAGCGAGATAGAGATTGATGCGCAAGGACGCGTGCTCCTGCCACCCATACTCCGAAAATTTGCGAGCGTGAACAAAAAAATCATGGTGATTGGACAAGGAAAAAAGTTTGAATTATGGAGCGAGGAGAACTGGGACAATGCTTGTCAAGGATGGCTAGAGCAAGGTAAAACCATGCAAAAAGAAGGGGAGGAGATACCTGATGAGTTATCCAGCATATCAGTATGAAACTGAACCAGATCAGGAGAACAGTATGGGCCATGAGTTGAGCCAGCCAAGCCACCAGCCAGTCCTGCTGAATGAATCAATTCACAGTCTTGCAATCGAGCCAAATGGCTCATATCTTGATGCAACATTTGGACGTGGTGGCCACAGTAAAGCAATCCTCGAGCAACTCGGGCACAATGGACAATTGTTTGTACTCGATAGAGATCCACAAGCCATCGAGGTTGCGCGGCGCCTGGCGGAGGAGGATCCTCGCGTGACTGTACTGCCTGGCACTTTTTCGTGTTTGGATGACTTGCTCGGAGACCAGGTCAAGCTAAATGGCGCACTTTTTGATCTCGGTATTTCTAGTCCTCAGGTCGATCAATCCGAGCGGGGATTCAGTTTTCAACAGGATGGGCCGATTGACATGCGAATGGATAACCAGCATGGAATGAGTGCATCAGACTGGCTTAATCGTGCCAGCGAGGAAGAAATCACCTGGGTGTTATCACAGTACGGCGAGGAGCGGTTTTCTAGTGAAATTGCAAAGCATATCGTCCAGACTCGAGCGAGGAGTCCGATCAAGACAACAAAGCAACTGGTTGAGATCATCTTGGCAGTTGTGCCGAGTATGGCGGCTGGAAAACACCCAGCAACCAAGGTGTTTCAAGCCATACGCATGCATATCAACGATGAATTAAGTGAAATACGAGAGGGGCTACCACTCGTTATTGAGAAAATAGTGACTACTGGCAGGCTAGTGGTCATCAGTTATCATTCTCTTGAGCATCAGCTTGTGAGTGACGTACTGAAACGGTCTCCAGCAAATACAGATTCAACCTCAAACAAACCAAGGCTCAAAAAACTAGGGCAAGCAGTTCGAGCCAGTCGTGATGAGCGATTAAGCAATCGTCGCGCCCGATCTGCCTTACTCAGAACCTGGGAGAAAAAATCATGACCAGAAGTATTTCACGAGCCGAGGTGTTAGATGCACCGCTCATCATCAGTAACGGACTATCAGTCAGCAGCATAACGCATGTGTTATTAGTGGCGGTATTTATGTCGCTATTTTTACTCGTCTATGTGAATTTCAGCAACCGTGTGAACACAACCCGCCTCAATCAGTTGCTGACAGATCAACAACGATTACTAGAAAAGAAAGACCAAATGCTGTTAGAGCGTGAGAAATTACAAATGTATCACTACACAGAGCAGCGTGCGACAAAGACACTTGGCTTTCGTCTTGCAAAAAAAGCGAAAGTTGTTACCATCAGGATCTGATCGATCAGGATAAGGTTAGCCGCTATGCAGCTTGGGCAGAAAATCAGATACTGGTTTTTGGGTAGTTTGTGGATCGCACTGACCATAGGGATGTCTATTCGGCTAGTCTACCTCGCGTCATACCAGCGAAAATTCCTCATGGGCCAAAGCAAAGCACGCGTTGAGCGTCGTTTGACGATCAATGCAAAAAGAGGAAAAATCCTAGATAGAAATGGTGAAATACTCGCAATGAGTAAACCAGCTTTCGACTTATGGGCTGTGCCAAAAGCCTTACTGAGCGACACCACTGCACAAGATGTTGTTTGCCAAGTGTTGGGTTTCTCGCGCCAACAGCTACAAGAAAAGTTAAGAAAAAACCAACATCGTGATTTTTATTTCCTTGCGCGTAATATCGATAGCTTACGTGCAGAAAAGTTCAAGCATGCGGGGCTCAATAATGTATATGCAACACCAACATTTTCTCGGTTTTATCCAGGCGGAAAAGCCAGTGCACAGTTAGTGGGTATCATAGATACTGATGGTCGTGGAATCGAGGGGATTGAGTATGCGTTCGATTCCACGCTGGCTGGTAAAGATGGTTACACTGAGTTTGTTATTAATCCATTCGGTGAGCAAGTGGAGTCAATTGCCCGAGAAGAGTCTATTGCGGGTCAAGATGTGACGCTAACAATTGATCGATCAATACAATATCTCACCTACGAAGCATTGAAAGATGGCGTCAAACAAACAGGCGCGAAGAGCGCACACGGTGTGATTCTGGATGTGAAAAGCGGGGAGATCGTCGCAGCAGCAAGTTACCCGTCATTTAACCCGGATGACCTGGATGAGACAAAGGGTAACGAGCAAGTAATGCGCCAACGGACGTTTACAGATCTCTATGAGCCCGGCTCAACATTCAAAGCCATCACCATGGCTTACATCCTCGAGCAAATACCGAACGCCCATACACAGTATATC
>DBUY01000064.1:0-9649 GCA_002308435.1 Proteobacteria bacterium UBA1278
TGAATCATATTATTGACAATCATGAAGAAGCTGAGCGTGGTCGCTCTCCAGTCTTCTGGCTCTGTGTCTTCTCGGGGGGGCACAAGATACTTCGGGAAAATAACGGGGTTGTTGAAAAGGTATCGCGTGTTGCGTTCAATGCGCCGATCGGAGATGAGGAATTTGATAACAGCAGTCCGTTTTGTGAGCTGTTTTATTCGCAGGAGGGGCTAAAATTACTCCACGATACAAGACTACTTGAACTGATTGATTGTGATACACTCACACGTCCAGTTCACTCGCCGGGATTGCCTGTTAATTCCAGCCCTGTTGGATTTATGAGCTATTTTCGGTCATCATTTAATTTCTTTGTGAATCATCTTGGACACATGCTCTCTTTAGTCACTGAGGATGTACAGAAGGACTCTCTGTGGAGCAAAGACTCTACAGGAGAAATGACATTCCTACATTATCTGTTTGGAGATGAAGATTTTGTCAGAGCGCTTAATACTTCAGTCGATCAAGATAGTCTGGATTCATTCATTCAATCTATCGACCCCTTGTTATTGAACAAGGTGATTGGCTTAGTAGATAATAGGTCTTACTCCGCGTTATCAAGCCTCTGTGCTACCGAAGCCGGTTGCCAATTTATTCTAGACCAGCCTGAACTTGCCAAGAAGATCACGCAGACAGGATTAAATCACCCACACTATGTTGGTTACCGCTCAAATGGTATGTCAACTGCCTACCTGCTAGCCAATCAAGAAACCGGTCGAAAAGTATACGCCAAGTATCCGTATTTAGCAGAACGGATTACCGACTTTGGCTGGAACTCCGCTCCTAAACAGTCTGATGACGAACATCGCGCGGATAACCCCCTGGCGGATATCTCACTGAGAGAATGGGTCGAGCTAAAGCTTAATGCGCCCGATCTTGCAGATGAGGCAGGTAGTCAAGTTTTGTTAGCGCGCCTAACTGCGATTGGTGGCATTGCCAATGATGATCAAAGTCATCATCTCATTGAAAATGATGAGAACCCAGTGAATGCGTTTACCGCGGCCGGTGATCAAGTTAGCATGGTTGGCGATAACGGATTGTTCGATCAAAGCCAACAAGTGAGTCATGGCCATAACCACAATCAAGCTGTTCCTACGAGATAGTAGCAGCTTGTCAGCTGACCTGCATACGGCACATGCCATTCGGCGTGATTTTATTCACAAGTCACTCCCTCAGCTGACCAGATTGACAGAAGATAGTTGCCTCAGCTGGTCCTTGCTGTGCACGATTTCCTGCGCTGAGTACTGCTAAAAGTCCTAGGTCAATACAGACAGTCGCATGTGCTACGGCGATAATTCATTATTGAAAATAATGTGTCATACCTAAGATAACGCGGTTGATGAGCACCATGCCGCAGTAGTTTAAAACGGTCATGAAATATGCTAAAATTCATGCTTATTAACGTATATTACAAGTCGTGGCCACGGTGACTTTTATTATCAGCGCTGAAGATTGCTCTCTAAATCGTTTAGATCTATTGGGGAGTCTACTACAACGATTTCACGCCCAGCAGCAAGCATGCTTTTGCCTAGCTACCGATGTAGACTATGCGGTTTTTTTAGATGACTATTTGTGGTCGGAGCGCTTTGGCTTTTTGCCGCACTCATGCTCGGCATTTCAACCCACTGTTTGTCAAACTTATATCAGTTCGTCTCTGAGTGATGCCGCGAGCTGTCCGCATATTTTCAATTGTACTGGACAAGCACTGTCTACTGAATCGCTAGATCAAGATCAGCAGATCATTGAGTGGGTGAGTCAACATACCGACGAAAAAAAGCAAATGCGCCACTTATTCAAACAATATCAGTCACAAAGCATCACACCACAAATAGCGAGGATGTAGTATGGAAAAAACCTACCAGCCAGCACAAATAGAAGCATACTGGCAACGACAATGGGAAAAAGATGGCTCGTTTGCCCCATCCGGCCAAGGCGATGCCTATTGCATCATGATTCCACCACCCAATGTGACAGGCAGCCTGCATATGGGTCATGGCTTTGAAAGCACACTGATTGACTGTGTGATTCGCTACCAACGCAGTCTCGGTAAAAACACACTCTGGCAGGTTGGTACAGACCATGCAGGTATTGCCACGCAAATGGTCGTTGAGCGTCAGCTATTAGCACAAAATAAAAGTCGTCATGCGATGGGCCGCGCGGCTTTTGTTGATGCGGTTTGGGCTTGGAAGGCTGAGTCAGGTGGATTAATTACCCAGCAGCTGCGACGCCTAGGCGCTTCAGTAGATTGGTCGCGTGAAAAATTCACGATGGACGAATCGTTATCACAGGCAGTAACAGAGGCTTTTGTGCGTTTGTATCAAGATGAATTGATTTACCGTGGCGAACGCTTGGTCAATTGGGACCCTAAACTAGAAACTGCCATCAGTGATTTAGAGGTCGTCAACAAGGAGACACAGGGGTCACTGTGGCATATGCGCTACCCCATCACGGGCACTGCGGATGACTATGTCGTTGTGGCAACAACCCGCCCAGAAACGCTTTTTGGGGACAGTGCTGTTGCGGTCCATCCGGACGACAAGCGTTATCAGGCACTCATTGGTAAAACAGTGACGTTACCGCTATGCGATCGTGAGATACCGATTATCGCAGACAGTGAAGTGGATATGGACTTTGGCTCGGGCTGCGTCAAAATCACGCCAGCTCATGACTTTAGCGATTATCAAGTGGGGCAGCGTCACCAATTACCATTGATTAACATCATGACGAAAACTGCGCACTTGAATGACCATGTACCCGCTGATTTCAAGGGACTTAGCCGGGAAGCTGCCCGGGAACACGTTATCCAGCGACTTATTGAACAAGACTTGCTTGAAAAGACCGAAGCGCATACCCTGCAGCTGCCGATTGGTGATCGTAGTGGCGTTGTGATTGAGCCCTATCTGACCAAGCAATGGTTCGTAAAATGTCAACCATTAGCTGAGCCTGCGTTGGCTGCTGTGCACTCGGGTGAGATTCAGTTTTATCCAAAGAATCATGAGAACACCTATTTTCGATGGTTAGAGTCAATACAAGACTGGTGTATTAGCCGTCAACTGTGGTGGGGGCATCAAATTCCAGCCTGGTACGACGATGCTGGCAACGTCTATGTCGGTCAAGACGAGGCAAGTGTTCGACAAGCACACCAACTCAGTGAGTCGGTGACCTTGACTCAGGACGAGGACGTTTTGGATACTTGGTTTTCGTCTGCGTTATGGCCTTTTGCCACGCTAGGCTGGCCTGAAAAAACCCCTGACCTGGACACTTTCTTTCCTACGCAAACCCTGATCACTGGTCATGATTTAATTTTCTACTGGGTCGCTCGTATGATCATGATGAGTTTATATTGCACCGGTAAAATTCCCTTTGCGAAAGTTTGTATTCATGGATTAATTCGTGATGAGCACAACGAGAAAATGTCAAAAAGCAAGGGGAATGTTATTGATCCGCTCGATTTGATTGATGGCATTTCACTTGATGATTTGTTGACTAAGCGAACGCATGGAATGATGCAGCCAGCACATAAAAACAAGGTCATACAAAATACGAAAAAAGCATTTCCCAGTGGAATTGAAGCCCATGGTACGGATGCCCTGCGATTGACCTATTGTGCACTTGCCACTACAGGGCGTGATATCCGTTTTGATATGCAGCGACTGGACGGTTATCGCAACTTTTGTAATAAGCTCTGGAATGCTTCACGGTTTGTTTTGCAGTTGGTTGAGCAACCGCTCGAGTCGAAGATGCCAACGACGTTGTCACTGAGTGATCGCTGGATATTGAATCGCTTAGAGACCGTCAAATCAAAACTCCATGCCTATTATGATCAGTTCCGCTTTGATCATCTCGCACAGTTACTCTATGACTTTGTCTGGACCGATTTTTGTAGTTGGTATATTGAGCTTGCCAAAGCCCAATGTGCTGATCACCCGGAGCGACGCCTAGCCAGTCAGCATACACTCATGACGGTTCTGCAAGAAGTACTGGTGTTGCTTCATCCAATTATCCCGTATATCACTGAGGCAATTTGGCAGGAGATTGGCCAGAAACAATCCCTTTCACATCCAAGCATCTGTCAAGCTGCCTACCCCGCGCCACAAGCCCAGTGGGCAGCGTTTGATCAACATGCAGAAATGCATTGGTTGATGCAAACGGTGACAGCGATTCGCACCATGCGCTCAGAAATGCAGATTTCTCCAGCAAAAATCATTCCTGTCCTGTGTGCTGGCACAGACAGTGTTGATCAACAGCGCGTGTCAACGCATACACTGCTGATTCAAACATTGTCAAAATGTACACTTAGCTGGCAAACCACAAGTTCTGATCAGGCGTTACCCCCCTCTGCCCAGCAGCTGGTTGGTGAGCTGGTAGTGGCTATCCCGCTGCACGGATTGATTAAGAAAAATGAGGAAATAGAGAGAGTTCAAAAGCAAATCGTTAAGCTGACTAAACTCGCTGAGCGCGGTGAAAAGCAGCTGAATAATCCCCGCTATGTTGATAATGCACCCAAAGACCTCGTCACTGAAGTGCGCCAGCAGGTGTCTCAATGGCAGCAGGACATTCAACGCTATGAGACTCACCTTGAGGTGTTAGCCACGCTGGAAGATGACGACTGACATCTACTCTTGAACAGACGACAAGCCCAAATGACTTTGTGCGTGCTTGGCTTTTTTCGTCCTTTTGTTGTGTGTGTTATGCACGGTTGCGTCTGTTTTTGGGCAGATGAATATTGTAGCCATTTGATTCGTACTGTTCTTGTGTGCATTTCATTGAGCAGGCTGATCGCCATACGCCCATATGCCGCCTCGTGACAATACCAGGCATGCTTTCTTGGTTGATTTCTACCTCTGCCACCACCGAGATGATTGGCCGAACCGACTCAGAAACCATGTGGTTCAAGGTTGCATGAGCCACTTACAGACGTGGTCCCGAATGTGTCGGGCCGATCACCCATAATGCCGCATTTTTGAGTTCAGCTAGCGCCTGTAGGACTGCATCGCCAGCAGTAGAAATGACGCCTGGCAGCCCTTGTCGCACTGACTGTAATACTGCTACCAGTCGATTTTCCTGCACTATCAATGATTCCGACCCGACCGCTGATTTCACTTGGCTTTTCAGGAGCGTCGCGACATCACGAAGTGTCAATGTCTCTTTGTATCCACACACACCAATCTGCTCTAATGGCATGCCTGACTGAACCATATAAGCATCCCAAAGTTCATCCTCAGTCATTGAATCGATATCTGTTTGTACTGCATTGCCTAGCTTGGGTAGCGTGTGATCACGCTTATCTTTTGGCAAATGCATGAGTAGTTGCCAGAAGGGCATGTCTGGGTAGATTGGACCGAGTTGTGACCACGATGGCTTGTACTGTGCTTGGTGGTGTAAGCAATAGAGGGCAATCAATGAGCAGTTGTCGTTTAAGGCGATTCCCCGACTCTTTTGACTCTCTCCCCAATCATCGATTACCTGCTTTGTTGTGATGCAAGTGACTGCTGAATCGATACGCCGACTTAACCAATAGTCGTGATCTTTGTTGCTGAGTGCTTCACTGACAATCAGTAGCTTGATGGGATTGAGCTGACCTGCACCATTCTCTGGAAACGCATCCTCAGCGATATCAATCACATTGGGCATGTCCACAACTGCTAGCGCTTGACATCCACGGAATGTCGCTCCCTCTAAATGAGTGACCCATGGTGCCTCTACGACTTTTAATTTGCTGCAGTCCAAAAATGCATAGGTACATATCTGATGCGCGCTGGGCAACTGTATGCACTCTAATGATTTGCAGCCTTGAAATGCTCTATAGTCAACGCAACGCACATTTGGCATCTGTACCGAGGAGAGTGCTGCACAGTTTTCAAATCTTCCTGAACTCAACCCGTGTTCTATAACGACTTTCTCGAGATTTACTGAGCCACTAAATAGATCAAAATCACACTGACTTTTCCCTGGCATCTTCACTGTTTTTAGATTTTGAATCACATCACGCAGCTGACTATAATCAATTCCGTTTTGTTGTGTGGGGATAGGATAATAAATATCGTGGGGCATGATGAGTGAATCAATCTCATGAGTACGAGTATTATACTGAATAGCCTGCTGAATAAACTCGATGAGCTCCGGCGTGATCATTCTAAAGTCATTTGGAAAAATCGATATTTCTCTATCTTCTGGCATGATTACCAGTGTTCGATTCTTGATATCATAAGAGGCTGTCCAGTACTCTAGATATGGCTCGTTTGACTGCATCGTCATTCCTTATCATTATTCTCAAAAAATTATATCTCACAAATACGATAATGTACAATTTTCAACATGTTCATATCATATCGGCCACCAGGTAGATGAGGATTCAATAGCGAGCCCAACGCTTGTGGTGCGTGTACACGCCGCGCAGTTCAACGCTTGGTGCATCGGTCTTTTCTTGCCACCTCTACCAGGACGTGGCTTACTGCTGCGCAGCAATTTTTTACCTTTCTGCCAGTGCGCTGAGCGCCATTTTAGCTTCACGAATGTGTGCTATTCGAAACAACGTATGCCTGTAGCTACTCAGTTGTGTGTTTAAGCCCGCATTAGACACTATATACTCTCCGTGCTAACATTTTGCTACTGCGTTATGCGTCTCTGCTTATGTTGGTATTAGCCATAGAAACCTATATCACCCCCTATCTCAATGCTTTCAATGCCGTTGTCTGGGGCCCCCCAATGTTGTCAATGCTTGCAATTATTGGCGTTTATCTGATGTTTGGCCTGCGTTTTTTCCCGCAGAGACGTCTAGGATACGCGATAAGGACTTTATCTCAGCCCCAACGGTCAAAGAAAGGAGATATCTCGGCTTATAATGCACTAATGACAGCATTGTCTTCTACGGTTGGCACAGGGAATATCGCAGGTGTTGCCACGGCAATTTTTCTTGGTGGGCCTGGGGCTGTGTTTTACATGTGGGTCATGGCAACAGTCGGGATGGCAACCACCTTTACTGAGGCCATGTGCGCTGTTCGTTATCGTGCTGTTGATGCCAGAAAACATTATGTCGGTGGTCCAATGTTCTATATAAAAGCAGGGTTTGGCACACGATTTCAGATAGTTGGCCGTTTTTTTTCAGGTGCCTATGCGCTTTTTCTTGCAGTTGCAGCACTCGGCGTGGGTAATGCCGTACAGATCAACTCATTGGCAGCGATCATGGACAGTGATTTTGGGGTTGCGCCATTACTCACTGGCATGATTTGTGCCCTGTTAATTGCCTGCGTACTGTTAGGCGGTATTAAGCGAATCGGTGTCGTTGCAGGAAAGTTGGTCCCCCTGATGCTTATCTTGTATCTTGGCACTGGTTTATTGATCTTAATCTCGCGTTTTCAGAGTATCCCAGGCGTGTTGATCATGATCATCAGGGAAGCCTTCGAGCCTGCAGAGGTCGGTCAGGGTATTCTTGGGGCTGGGTCTGCAATGGCAATACGCTATGGTGTTGCTCGGGGCAGCTTCTCTAATGAAGCGGGCTGGGGCACCACTTCGATAGCACACGCAGCAGCCCAGACCAATGACGCTGTTCGACAAGGCTGCATTGCTATGCTTGGCACATTTATTGACACCATGATCGTTTGTACCATGACTGCGCTTATTATTTTAATGACTGCAGGCTACGAATCAGGAGAGAATGGCGCTGTTTTAACTGGCTTATCGTTTGGGCGTGCCATACCAGGTGGTATGCATATTGTAGCAGTTACACTGCTCATTTTTTCTTTTACCACTCTGCTTGGATGGAGTTATTATGGTGAAAAGGGCTTGCAATACCTGTTGGGTGAGTGGTCAGTCTATCCCTATCGGATACTCTGGGTCGCTGTGATTCCAATCGGTGCGGTGGTTGAACTGGAGTTTGTGTGGACATTAGCGGAGACCTTGTCTGCATTTATGATTGTTCCCAATGTGATTGGGCTTACCCTACTGAGTCGGCGTGTTTTTGCGTGGACTGCCCGTGCAGATCAGATATGATGTGATTTTTCTGGCGAGCTTAATGAGCTTGCGTATGACCATCGAAGACCGCTGTATTTCACATAGTGGTTTGTTCTTTTCGTGTCTATTGCAGAATACTTATTGCGCTGCGGCTATCTTCTGCGTTTCTGCCAGTGCGCTGAGCGCCATTTTAGCTTCACGGATATGTGCTACTTGAATACACTGTATGCCTGCAGGCACTTTGAGTTGGTTGGCTTTTGGCATAATCACGACTGAAATACCATGCTTCACTGCCGCTTGTAATCGTGCTTGACCTTGTTGAATGGGCCGCACTTCGCCATTGAGTCCACACTCGCCGACAACCATGAGACCGCGCGGCAGAACCCAGTTGTTCAAGCTGGAAACGATGGCCATGGCCAAAGCTAGATCACTGGCAGTTTCTGTAACCTTTAGCCCACCGACTACATTGATAAAAACATCGTTGGCATGCGTGGCGACCCCGGCGTGTTTGTGTAACAAGGCCAGTAACATATTGACTCGCTGGCCATCGAGACCAACAACCACCCGGCGCGGATTCTGGCCATGACTCTCATCTACCAGTGCCTGAAGTTCGACTAATAGAGAACGACTGCCTTCCCACAAAGCCATGACGACACTACCAGATGCTGATTGTGTGGCTTTGCTCATAAATAACAGCGATGGGTGTTTGACCTCGCGCATGCCATCTTCCATCATGGCAAATACTCCCAATTCATGTACAGCACCGAAGCGGTTTTTGGAGGCACGCAGTAAGCGATAACGCCCGCTTTGTTCGCCCTCTAAATACAATACTGTATCGACCATGTGCTCAAGTACGCGCGGCCCCGCAACATGGCCTTCCTTGGTCATATGACCAATCAAAATAATGGATACGCCTGTTTGCTTTGCTAGATGCGTTAGCATCATGGCGCATTCACGCACCTGACTAATACTGCCAGCTGCAGACTGTAGGCTGGATAACACCATGGTTTGTATGGAGTCAATGACCACGATTTTGCTATGTTCTTTTTTGATTGCATTGAGAATACTATCCATATCCACGGCACTGTAGAGCCAGCAGGCACTGCGGTCAAGCCCCATGCGCTCAGCACGCAACGCTACTTGTTCACTGCTTTCTTCGCCAGTTACATAGAGCACTTTGTGTTTTTTCGCACCTAAGTTGCACAATAACTGCAAAATCAACGTCGATTTGCCGACACCTGGATCGCCGCCCAGCAGGGTGACTGATCCAACAACTAACCCACCGCCCAAGACGCGATCACACTCATCCCAGCCAGTTTTAAAGCGCTCTGTCTCACTGGCTTCGACCGATTCGAGTAGAACAACGCCCTCTGCACTGGTCCCGCTATACCCGCTTGCACCCGTCTTGTTATCTGGAATCACAACTTGTTCGATGATGCTCTCCCATGTACCACACTGAAAACAGCGCCCGGCCCACTGTCGTACGACGGTGCCACAATGTTGACATTGGTACTGGGTATTTTTCTTAGCCATGCACTGTAGTTGTGGTATGAAATATGCTCGCAGTCTAGCAGATCTTGACGCACTTGTCAGTACAGCGACTTTTAGAATCGCGGTTACAGCCACTCTGAATTTTTATCATCATGTTCTGTGGATTTGC